>DASXZF010000068.1:0-8204 GCA_036502065.1 Gaiellales bacterium | reverse complement strand
CTCCGAGCCCAACCCAATCTTCCGGGCGGTCGAGGGCGACCTGGTGCGGGCGATGCACTCGGTGCGCACGGTCGGGGACGTCGCCGCCCTGATGGCCAACGACCTCGAGCCGGCCGTGCTGCGCCTGCGCCCCGATGCCGGCGCGGCGCTCGATGCGCTGCGCCGCGAGGGCGCCCTCGCCCAGATCGTGACCGGGTCGGGGCCGACCGCCTTTGGCCTCTTTTCGCACCGCCAGGCCGCGGAGGCCGCCGCCGCGGGGATTCCCGGGGCATTCGCGGCCTCTCCGGTATGATTTTTGCATGTCCAAATGGAACGTCTCCGGGGATGCGCTGACCATCGAGCAGCGCGGACGGCGGTCCCCGACGCGCTGGCTTCACCAGCACAGCCTCCGCATCGCCGTCATCGGCGGCCTGGTCGAGGCCGTGTTCGCGTGGACGACCGGGCACCGCCTGCTCTTGACGGTGATCGGCGTCGTCGCGGCGATCGGCTATCTGAACGTGCGTCAGCGCCTGCCCGAGCTGATCCGGCGGCCGCTCTGGGTCGTCGTCATGGCCCAGGCGATCGGTGGGCTCGTACTGCCGCTGATCTACGTCGGCGTGGCCATGTTCATCATCGTCGCCTCGCTGCTTCTGATCATCCTCGCCCTGGTGATGCTCGGCGACCGCATGCGCAAGTAGCCTGTCGGGCATGCTCGACAGGTTCGACGAGAAGGCCCGCCGCGCGGTCGCGCTGGCGCAGGAGGAGGCGGCCGCGCTCGGCGCTGACTACGTGGGCACCGAGCACCTGCTGCTCGGCCTGCTGCGCGAGCCCGAGAGCGTGGCCGGCCGGGCGCTCGCCGTGCTCGAGGTGACGCTCGCCGACGTCCGCGAGCGGGCCGCAGCGGTGCGGCCGCCCGAGGAGCCGATGACGGGCCGCATCCCGCTGGCCGCGCGCTCGACGCGCGTGCTCGAGCTGGCCGGCGAGGTGGCCGAGGAGCGCGGCAGCGCCGACGTCGCCACCCAGGACATCCTGGCGGCGCTCGTCCGCGGCGACGGCGGCCCCGGCGCCCGCATCCTGCGCGACCTGGGCGTCGGCGCAGACCGTGTCGAGGAGACGCTCGACGACCTCACGATGTAGGCCTAACCGAGCCGGCGCAGGTAGACGTCGTACGCCGCGTTCGTGTCGGCCGCCACCGCCGCGGCGGCGGTCCAGAACGCGATCACCCCGCCGCCGCCCGACATCGTGCCGCCACCGGAGGCCAGCGGCAGCTGCGCGCCGGACGCGGCCAGGCTCACCCGTACCGTGCGGTTCGTCGCAAGGTCACGCCGGAACACGTCGGCACGGGCGTTCGTGTCGCCCGCGACCTCGCCGCCGTATGCGGTGACGAAGGTGGCCAAGCGGCCGTTCGCCGAGAGCGAGCCGGCGTGCGTGCGGGTCGTGTAGGCCGCCGCCGCCGACACGTTGACGTGTGTCGTTTGATGGGTCGCGCGGTCGTAGAGGAATACCTCCGAGTCCGGGGTGCCGAGCCGGTAGGAGGTGAACAGCACGTCACGGCCGCCGCCGGCGATGTCGGCCACGATCGAGCCGTCGCCCACGCTGGCGCCGATGCGTGTCCGCGTGCCCGTCCGGCGATCGAGGATGAACGTCTTGCCCGGGAAGTCGGTGAAGCCGAGGCCGCCCAGGCTGTACGCCAGGTACCGGCCGCCGTCGGCCACCTTCGCGGCGGTCGCCGCGACGAAGTTGTTGGCGACGGCGATCGTCTGTGTCGCGCCGGTGCGCAGGTTGCGCAGGAAGATGCCCAGGCAGCAGCGGCCGCCGAGCAGGTTGGGGTCGCCCGCGGCGAACAGCACGAAGCGGCCGTCCGGGCTCATGTCGAGCCCGAACGGCGTGCAGCAGCCGGGAAAGTGCGGCTGGACGCCCTGCGGCGCGATGCCGCCCGGTCCGAGGTCGACCCGCCGCGTGGTTCCGCGGGCGACGTTGCGGACGAACACGTCGGGCTGTCCGTTTCGATCGCCGGGCACGAGGTTTGCCGCCGTCGAGTCGAAGAGCACCAGGTTGCCGCCCCGCGAGATCGCGATCACGTGGCTGCGCCCATGCGCCTGGACGCCGGCCGACGAGACGCTGACGAGGCGCGTGACGCCGGACCCAAGGTTGCGCACGAAGACGTCGATCGCCGCGTTGCCATCGGGCCGGCCCGCGAGGTTCGTCGCCGCCGAGTCGAACGCAAGGACGCCCCCGTCGGCCGACACGACCGCATGCGTCGAGGGCCCGTTTGCCTGCGCTCCGCCCGTCGCCACGCTCACGCGCACGGTCTGCGGTGCAGAGGCGGCGGTCGCGGGTGCGGTCGCCGCCAGGACGACGAGCGCGGCGAGGGCCACGCCCGACCGCCATCCGTTCACGGGGTCGCCCTGCGTGCGACCCGGGCGACCGAGACGGCGAGCACGCAGATGACGGCGATCGGCACGATCCAGAACGCTCCGCCGCCCACGCTCGGGAAGGCTTTGGTCAGCGCGAGCGCCGCCACGACCACGAGGGCGAGCCAGATGTCGTCGCCGACCACGAACTCGTACAGGAACCGGCCGAACGCCGCGACCCGGCTCATTCCGCCGCTCCCGACAGGTCGGCCGCCGGCCGCCCGTAGCGCTCGAGTGCGAGCACGATCAGGCGGCTGATCGCCAGATAGAACGCCAGCAGCCCCAGGATCGCGAGGTCGGATCCGGGCCAGTCGGCGCCGGCGCCCTCGGCGCCCCAGAACGTCCCGAACGTGACGAGCAACAGGCCGACGCCGTACTTGAGCGTGTTCTCGGGCACGCGGGCCAGGGGCGCGCGCACCGCCACTCCGGCGGCGACGACCACGGCCACGGCGGCCGCGGCGCCTCCCGCGGCGAGCGGGATGCTGCCCTGGTTGGAGCCGAACGTGACCACGATGAACGCCACCTCGAGGCCCTCGAGCAGGACGCCCTTGAACGCGATCGTGAAGGCGTACCAGTCCAGCCGCGCGCCGGCTGCGGCGCCCGCGCCGGCCTGCTCGGCCTGCTCGCGGAAGATCGCGTCCTCGTCGTGCAGCGCCTTCAATCCGCTCGAGCGCAGAATCGCCTTGCGCAGCCATTGCAGCCCGAACACGAGCAGCAGCCCGCCGACGCCGACGCGCAGGGTCGAGATCGGGAGCGACGTGAGCGCAGGGCCGAGCGCCGCCACGATCGCCGCCAGGAGCACGAGCGCCGCCGCGACTCCGGCTGCGGTCGCCCGCCAGCCGCGGGTGAGGCCGACCGCGAGCACGATCGTCAGCGCCTCGACGGCCTCGACGGCGCTGGCTGCGAACGCGGCCAGGACGAGGAGGGCGGCGCTCACCAGCCCGGAGTGTCCGGCGGTTGCACACCGCGATCGTAGCGCCGCGGGCTGGGTATACTCGCGAGGCCCGGCAGGCGCGCCCGGTGGGGCGTGGCCAAGTGGTAAGGCAACGGGTTTTGGTCCCGTGATCCCTGGTTCGAATCCAGGCGCCCCAGCTCCAGCGAAGACCACCCAGGACGACATGACCACCACGCCGCTTGCATGCGTCATCATGGCCGCCGGCCGCGGCACGCGGATGAAGTCGCAGACGCCGAAGCTGCTGCACCCGGCGTGCGGCCGGCCGGTGCTCGAATGGGCGCTCGGCGCGGTGGCGCAGCTCGCCCCGGCCCGCACGATCGTCGTCGTCTCGCCGGGCAGCGACGCCGTGCGCGGGCTCCTGCCCGAGGGCGTCGAGGCGGTTGTGCAGGAGCAGGCGCTCGGCACCGGCGACGCCGCCCGCAGCGCCCGGTCGGCGCTCGAGGGCTTCACGGGCGACATCCTCGTGATCAACGGCGACCATCCGCTGACCGATCCGGACAGCCTGCGCGACCTCGTCGCCGACCGCGAGCGCGCCGGCGCGGGCGCAGCGGTGCTCACCTTCACGCGCACGACGACGATCGGGGCCGACTTCGGCCGCATCGTTCGCGGCCCGTCGGGTGATCTCGAGCGGATCGTCGAGGTGCGCGACACCACGCCCGACGAGCGCGCCATCACCGAGGTGAACGTCGGCATGTACGTCTTCCGCTCGGAGCTCCTGTGGCCGGCGCTCGACCGGCTCTCGACCGGCAACGACCAGGGTGAGCTCTACGTCACCGACGCGATCGGGCTGCTCGTCGCCGACGGGCACGCCGTGATCGGCCACCACCACGACGACCCGTCGATCGCGATCGGCATCAACACCCGCGCCGACCTCGCGACCGCCTCCGCCGTGCTGCGCGACCGCATCAACCTCGCGCACATGCTGGCCGGGGTGACGATCGTCGACCCGGCGTCGACCTGGATCGACCCCGGGGTGACGATCGCCGCCGACGCCCGCATCGAGCCGTTCACGCTCCTGCGAGGGACGACCGACGTCGGGGCCGGAGCGACGGTGGGGCCGCACGCGGTCGTGGTCGATGCCAGCGTCGGCCCGGGAGCGAGCGTCGGGCCCTTCTGCTACCTGCGTCCCGGGGCGGAGCTCGGCGACGAGGCCAAGGCGGGCACGTTCGTCGAGATCAAGAATTCGCAGCTCGCGGCGGGCGCCAAGGTGCCCCACCTGTCCTACATCGGCGACGCGTCGATCGGCGAGCGCACGAACATCGGTGCGGGCGGCATCACCGCCAACTACGATGGGCGCGCCAAACAGAGGACGACGATCGGCAAGGATGTCCACACCAGCTGCGACAATGTCTTCGTCGCTCCCGTGACGATCGGAGACGGAGCGTGGACGGCGGCGGGATCCGTGATCACCGACGAGGTACCTCCCGAAGCGCTCGCGATTGCCCGTGTCCACCAGAAGAACATCGAGGGGTATGGAAGACGAAAGCCCAATTAGTCTCGAGACGGCCCTCCCGCTGTTCCCGGCGACGGGCCTCGCGGCGGCGGGCATGAGCGCCGCCGACCACGCGAGCTGGATGGAGCGGGCGCCGCACAAGCGGCTGATGCTCTTCAGCGGCCGCTCCAACAAGGCGCTCGGCGAGGACATCGCCAAGCACATCGGCATCGAGCTCGGCGACGTGCTGCTGAAGACGTTCACCAACGGCGAGGTCTACGTCCGCTACGAGGAGTCGATCCGCGGCGCCGACATGTTCATCGTCCAGTCGTGCTCCTCGCCGACCAACGACTCGCTGATGGAGCTCATGATCATGGCCCAGGCGGCCCGCCTCGCGTCGGCCAAGCGGATCACGGCGGTCATGCCCTGGTACCCGTACGGCCGCCAGGACAAGAAGAGCATGCCGCGCGAGCCGATCACGGCCAAGCTCGTCGCCGACATGCTCGCCGCCGCCGGCGTCGACCGCGTGCTCACGATGGACCTGCACGCAGGGCAGCTGCAGGGCTTCTTCGACGGCGCCGTCGACCACATGACCGCCGCCCCGATGCTGGCCGCCCACTTCAACGACCTGATCGACGTCGGCCCCGAGGACATCGTCGTCGTCTCCGCCGACGCGGGCCGGGTGAAGCTGGCCAAGAAGTTCTCCGAGATGCTGGGCGCGCAGCTCGCCCTGATCACGAAGGAACGGCCGGGGCATCAGGAGGCCGAGGTCACGAACGTGATCGGGCGCGTGCGCGGCAAGGTCTGCATCCTGCTCGACGACATGATCGACACCGCCGGCACCCTCTGCGCCGGCGGCGTTTCGCTGATGGATCACGGCGCCACGCGCGTGTTCGCGTGCGCCACCCACCCGGTGTTCTCGGGCCCCGCGCTCGAGCGGCTCGATGCGAGCGTCTTCGAGAACGTGGTCGTCACCGACACGATCCCGATCAACCCGCTGCACAAGCCCGACAAGGTTCAGGTGCTGTCGGTCGCCCCAATTCTGGCTGATACCATCTGCAACGTCTTCAACGACGACTCCGTCTCCGGGCTGTTCCACGGCGGGAACCAGCTCTTCTAGCCCGAGACGATCCAACGGAACCGACAGTGGTGAGGGCTGCATGGAGCGAGCGAAGATCGAGGCGCGCGTCCGCGAGGGACGCGGCACCAAGGACGCCAAGGCACTGCGCGCCGTCGGCGACATCCCCGGCGTGATCTACTCCGCCACCTCGGACACCGAGGCGATCATCCTGAGCGCGCGCGACCTGCGCCACGCGCTGTCCGGCGCGGGCATGCACGCGGTGTTCGACCTGAGCATCGACGGCAAGAAGACACGCCCCGTGCTGATCAAGGAGTTCCAGCTCGACGCGGTCCGCGACCGCGTCATCCACGTCGACCTGCACGAGATCCGGCTCGACCAGAAGATCAACACGTCGGTCACGGTGCATCTCGAGGGTCACGCCGAGGGCGTGAACATGGGCGGCGCGCTCAGCCAGCCCACGCACGAGGTGCACGTCGAGGCGCTTCCGGCCGACCTGGTCGAGACGATCACGGTCGACGTGAGCACGCTCGAGATCGGCCAGTCGATCCGGCTCTCCGACCTCACGCCTCCCAACGGGATCGTCTTCACCGACGACCTCGAGGGCACGATCCTCGCGACCATCGCGGCGCCGGTGTCCGACGACGAGCTGAAGTCCGAGGCCGAGATCGAAGCCGAGGGTGTGGCCGAGGCCGAGGCAGAGGCGGCCGAGGGCGAAGAGGGCGAGGGCGGCGGGGGCGAGGAGTCCGGCGCCGAGTAGGCGGCGCGACCCGTGCGTGTCCTGCGGCGCGACTTCGGCCCGTCGCTCGACGTGCTGGTGGCCGGGCTCGGCAATCCCGGGCCCGAGTACGCCGCGACGCGGCACAACCTCGGCTTCATGGTCACCGACCGGCTGGCGTCGGAGTGGTCGGCGTCGTGGCGGAGCAAGTTCTCGGGTCGCGTCGCCGAGGCCCGCGACGGCGATCTGCGGCTCGCCCTCCTCCAGCCGCAGACGTTCATGAACCTGTCGGGCCGAAGCGTCGCCGCCGCGCTTGCCTTCTACAAGCTCGAGCCCGCCGATCTGGTCGTCGTGCACGACGAGATCGACCTCGACCTGGGCGACGTGCGGGCGAAGCAGGGGGGCGGGCTGGCCGGCCACAACGGTCTGCGCTCGCTGCGTGACAGCCTCGGCACGGCCGACTTCGCCCGCGTGCGCATCGGCGTCGGCCGCCCCGAGCGGGGCGACCGCCAGCCGGTCGCCGACTGGGTGCTGCGCCCGTTTCCGGCCGACGTGGACGTCGAGGCGATCGTGGCCCGCGGCACGGAGTGCACGCTGGCGGTCGTCCGCGACGGCATCGACGAGGCGATGCGGCGCTGGAACGGGGTCGGGCCGCTGTGATGCGTTTCGTCTCGGTGACGGCCCGGGTATGGTGACGGTGTGAGCACCAGGACGAAACTCGGCATCTGGCTCGTGCGCCGCAATCCGCGCACGGCGGCCAAGCTCGGCTGGAAGGCGGCACGGCATCCGCGCCGCACGGCCGATCTCGTCCGCCTGGGGCAGGCGGCGCCGGACATCGCGCGGCGGGCGCGGACGGCGGCGAGCGATCCGCAGGTGCAGGCGCACCTGCGCGCAAGCGGCGACGCCCTCACCGCGGCGCGCGACCGCGTGCGCGGCTCGGGCGACATCGCCTCCGCGGTCACCGACGAGAAGCTGTGGTCGGAGCTGCGGCGCGCGGCGGCGGCAATGGCCGCCGGCTACGCCGTCGCCCAGGCTCCCGCGCCAAAGCGGCGCCGGCGGCTCGGCCGGCTCGTGCTCAGCGTCGGGGTGATCGGCGCCGGCGCGTACGCCGGCTACCGGGCGACCCGCACACCCGACCGCGACTAGGCGATCAGGCGGATGCGCGGTCCCTTGCCCGACTGGGCCGGGGCGGCGACGACGTCGGGCGCACGCCCGTCGAGGCGCGACTCGAACGCCTGGCGCATCTCCTCGCCACGCATGTGGGCGCCGTTTGCGATCCGCCAGCAGGCCAGCTTCGAATCGAGCCGGCGCACGCCTTCCGGTGGGTCATACAGGCGCGCCCGCACCTGGTACTCGCTCATTCCCCGTGTCGCCGTACGCATGCGCCCGCAAGCGTATCGAGATCGACGGACGGAGTAAAGGCCGAACCGGCAAAAAACGGACGCGGATCAGGCCACCGACGACAGCGCGACGAAGATCTCGCGCGCCGAGCGCAGCGCCAGCTCGAGCCGGTGCAGCTCCATCCGCTCGTTCGGCGAGTGGATGTTGTCGTCGTCCGATCCGAAGCCGGACAGGATGGTGGGGATGCCGCGGCTCGTGAACGCGGCCGCCACCGGGATCGTGCCGCC
>DASXZF010000067.1:0-4450 GCA_036502065.1 Gaiellales bacterium | reverse complement strand
CCGCCACGAACGTGTCGCCGGCGCCGTAGGTGTCCACGACGGGGCCGGGCACCGGCGCGGCGGCGTAGCCGGTGCCTCCGTGGGGGCCGTCGGTGACGATCACGTGCTCCGGCGGCTGGGCGAGGCGGGCGAGATCGAACTGCTCGCCGCGGTCGCGGCCGCTGCCGACGAGCGCATCGGCCCGCACGCCGCTCTCGACGAGCGCCTCGAAGCGGCGGGCGGTGACGACGAGCACGCGTGCCCGTCGGGCCAGCCGCAGCGTGGCCGGGTCATAGCCCGTGAAGTAGCAGCCGTCCATCTCGTCCAGGGCGTCCCAGTCGAGCGCGTCGGCGGCCCGGGGCGCGTCGTTCTCGCCGACGACGTAGAGCGTGCGTTCTCCGGCCGGATCGACCAGCGCAAGCACCTCGGTCTGCGGCTCGGCGCGGGCGGCCGCCTCGAGCCGCAGGCCGTGGCGCTCGAGCGGCGCCCGGGCACGGCCGTCGCTTCCGAGCGAGGTGTAGAAGGTGACCTCGGCCCCCATCCGCCGCAGCGCCACCGCCGTGGTCGCACCTCCGCCGGCGGGCTGCGAGCAGGGGTCGGTCAGGTGGACGATCTCGCCCGGCCCCGGCACGAACGGCGCGTGGGCGAACGTGACCCACTCGACGTGCCCGATCACCGCCAGCCGCAGCATGGCGCCATCGTACGTGGGGACTGTCCCCGCACGGGGACAGTCCCCGGTCTCGCTACGGCACGTAGACGAGCTTGCCCTGCACCTTCAGATCCTCCATCAGCTGCTGGGCCTTGCCGACCTCGGAGAGCGGGAAGACGTGATCGATCACCGGTTTGATGTGGCCGGCCTCGACCGCCTTCAGGGCCGCGGCGAGCTCGGCCTTGCTGGCCAGGTGCGACCCGAGCAGGTTCTGCTGCTTGTTCCAGAGGAAGCGCAGGTCGGTGACCGCCTCGAAGCCCGTCGAGGCGCCGCAGACGACCAGCCGGCCACCCCAGCGCATCGCCGCGATCGAGGTCGGCCACGTGTCCTGGCCGGAGTGCTCGAACACGACGTCGACGCCGATCTTCCTCGTGATCTCGCGCACCCGCGCACCCACGTCCTCGGACGAGCGGTCGATCGCGTGCTCGGCGCCCAGCTCGTGCGCCTTGGCCACCTTGGCCGCGCTGCCCACGACCGGCACAGGAATCGCGCCGTGCAGGAGGCAGATCTGGATCGCCATCACGCCCAGGCCGCCGACACCGCCCCAGATCAGCACGTGCTCGCCCGGCTGGATGCGGGCACGTGTGACCAGCATCCGCCAAGCGGTCTCGAGCACGAGCGGCATCGAGGCCGCCTCCTCGAACGTGAGGTTCGCCGGCTTGGGCAGCACGTTCACCGCCGGGAGCGTGACGAGCTCGGAGTGGCCGCCGTCGTTCGGTCCTGTCTGGAAGCCCCAGATCAGGAACTGGCGGCAGAAGAACTCCTGCCCCGATGTGCACATGTCGCACGTCCGGCACGAGAGGCCGGGATGCGCGACCACCTCGTCGCCCTCGCGGACGGGCGAGGAGCCGAAGCCCTTCCCCGTCACCTCCGAGCCGACCGCCCGCACGACGCCGGCGACATCCGAGCCGGCGACGTGCGGGAACACGACCTTCATGCCGGGCATGCCGCGGCGCGCCCAGATGTCGTTGAAGTTCGCCCCGGCGGCCTTGACCTCGACCAGGACCTCGAACGGCTTCGGCTCCGGATCCGGGATGTCCGTGTACTGCAGGACCTCCGGCCCGCCGTGCTCCTCGAAGACGACGGCCTTCATCCGGCGAGCGCCTTGCCCATGTAGTCGAAGTTGTCGACGTAGCGGCGCACGTCGGCCTCGGTGTGCTGCACCGAGAGCGTCCAGTTCTCCGACTTGCCCCACGGCGCCATGAACACGCCGCGGTTCAGCTGCACGAGCCAGTTGACGTAGCCGAGCTCGTCGGACACCTCGAGGTACTCGCGGTAGTTGCGCACGCGCTCGCCGCGATAGGTCACGGCGCCGCGGGCCGACATGACGGTCGTGTAGCCCTGGATGCCGGTGCGCTCGATGACGGCGTCGCAGCCCGCGCGCAGGATCTCGCCCAGACGGTCGAACTCGGTGTAGGCGTCGTGGGTGAGGATCTCGGTCAGCGTGGCCCGCATCGCCGCCATCGTGAGCGGGTTGCCGTTGAACGTGCCGACCTGGTCGATCTTGCCCGAGGCGATCCAGTCCATCACCTCGTCGGAGCCGCCGATCGCGCCGCACGGCAGTCCGCCGCCGACCGACTTGGCCAGGCACAGCAGGTCGGGGGTGACGCCGAAGGCCTCGACGGCGCCGCCGTAGGCGATCGTCGCGCCGGTCTTCACCTCGTCGAAGGTGAGCAGGCCGCCGGCGGCGTGCACCCGCTCCTTGACGCCCGCGAGGAACCCGTCCTCGGGGAGCACGAAGCCGGCGTTCATCATGGCCGGCTCGACGATCATCCCGGCCACCCGGCCCGCGTAGCGGGCGAGCGTGCGGTCGAGCGCATCGAGATCGTTGAACGGCACGACCCGGGTGAGCTCGGTGACCTCGGACGGGATGCCGAGCGTCTGCGGCACCGACACCGGATCGTCGTAGGGGCCGATCTTGTCGGCCGGGGGCGCCACCGACACCATCACGGAATCGCCGTGGCCGTGGTAGGAGCCCTCGATCTTGAGCAGGATGTCGCGGCCGGTGATGGCCCGCATCAGGCGGACGGCATCCATCGTCGCCTCGGTGCCCGAGTTGCAGAACCGCCACAGCGGCAGGCCGAAGCGCTGCTGCAGGTGCTCGCCGCAGATCACGGCATCCTCGGTCGGCTGGGCGAAGTGCGAGCCGCGCTTGATCCGGTCGGAGACGACCTCGGCGATGCGGGGGTGCGCGTGGCCGACGGCGACCGCGCCGTAGCCGTTGTGGAAGTCGACGTAGTCGTTGCCGTCGACGTCGGACACATGCGAGCCCTGGCCGTCGGCCAGGTAGATCGGGTGCGGATCGGTCGCCTGCCAGCTCGAGGCGACGCCGCCCGCGAGCGACTTGCGCGCCCGCTCGGTCATGGCCCGCGAGCCGGGATGGCGGGTGTTGAACTCCGCCTCCTCGGTCTCGATCAGCTTCGCGAGCTTCGTGGGGTCGATGGTCTTCTGTGCAACGCTCATGCCTTCACTCCTCCCAGTACCTCGCCGTAGCGGCTGTCCCGCCAGGCGAGTGCGGCCTTGAGGCCTTGTGATTTGACGATATCCATGAACTCCCGCTGCTCGGGCGTGTCCGCGGCGTTCAGCATCGCGGAAAGGTCGAGGTTCGTGCCGACGGCCTGACGCAGGCCCATCGATTCGTACGCGCGCAGAAGCGCGATCTTGGTCAGGCGCAGCACCGGCAGCGGCGTCGGTGCGATCTTGACGACGAGCCCCTCCACCTCGGTCTCGATCGCGTCGTCCGGCACGACGCGGTTTACGAGCCCGACCCGCAGCGCTGCGGCGGCGTCGATCACGTCGCCGGTGAACAGGAGCTCGTTGGTTTTCTTCTGGCCGAGCACGTACGGCATCAGCAGCGTCACCGGGCCCGAACCGTACCGGATCTCGGGCTCGCCGAAGCTCGCGCCCTCGCCCGCGACGATCATGTCGCAGGCCATCGCGAGCTCGCAGCCGCCGGCCAGGCAGTAGCCGCGCACGGCGGCGATCGTCGGCTTCTCGAGCGACCAGACGCGCATCGTCGCGTCGACGTCGGCGGCGAGCACCTCGTGCCACTCGTGGGCCGGGATCTCGGAGTGCGCGGCCTCGGCCGAGAGGTCGTAGCCGGCCGAGAACGCCCGGCCCGCGCCGGTGAGCACCACCACCTTGACCTCGTCGTCGGCGCTCGCGCTGTCGAGGGCGGTGTGCAGCCCGTCGAGCACGTCCTTGTTGATCGCGTTCAGCTTCTCGGGCCGGTTGAGCGTGATCCAGGCGGCCGGGCCGCGGACCTCGTAGAGCACCGCATCGGTCATTCGGTCTCCTTCAGGACGATCAGGCAGTCGAGCGCGACGGCGCGCTCGCCCGACACGAGCAGGGGGTTGACGTCGATCTCGAGCGCCTCGGGGTGCTCCGCCATGAGCTGCGACACCGCCACGACGGCATCGATGAGGCACCGCGGCGCCGCACCGCCCAGCAGGCGCACCAGGGCGGGCACGGCGGCGATGACGCGGCGCGCTCCCTCCTCGTCGAGCGGCGCGAGCGCCGCGGCGACCAGATCGAGCTGCTCGGCGAGGGCGCCGCCGATGCCGACCACGATGGTCGCGCCGTAGTGCTCGTCGCGCACGCCGCCGATCAGCACCTCGACGCCGCCCGAGGCCTGCTCGGCGATCACGACCCGGCCGCCCATCCGCTCGGCCGCCGCCCGCACCGACGCCGCATCGGCGAGGTGCAGCGCGACGCCGCCGACGCGGGCCTTGTGGGCGACGTTGTCGATCTTGCAGACGACGG
>DASXZF010000066.1:0-4032 GCA_036502065.1 Gaiellales bacterium | reverse complement strand
CAAGAAGGCGTACGACCCTGCCAACACGTTCCGCGTCAACCAGAACATCAAGCCGGCGGCCTAGGGCGGGACGGCGATCCAGCGCTGCTGTGCGTGCCAGCGCTGGATCGTCCGCCGGCTCGGCGGATGCGCCGGGCAGGTGGCGAAGCGGGTGTGGACGGTGGGCGTGACCTCCGCGGGGGTCACGCCCACCGCGTATCGGGCCTCGATGAACCGGCGCAGCTCCGGCCACGCGTAGCTGCCCGGCCGCGGCCGCGCTGGCCCCGGTCCGGCGAGCCGGTCGAGGTGGGCGCGCAGGGCACGGTCGCGGGCGACGGTGAGGCAGTCGTTCGCCTGCCACACGCCCATCAGTGTGCGCACGAAGTCGCGCCCCCCGCGCCGCGTCTGAAACGCCGCGCTCGCGTGATCCGGACATAGCCACACGCTCACGCGATGCGTCAGCCGCACCTGCTCCGTCCGCCCCCGCGTCCGATCCACGCAGATCGCACACACCGGCCGCTTCTGCGGCACGTTGCGGGCTTTATAAAGCGTTGGTGGCGACGACCAGGGCACGCTTCAGAGTGTGGAGGGGAAGGTGTTGCGTGGGGGTGACGGGGTGTGGCGAGAGTGTCGGGGAACTGCAAACGACACGTGTGGCACACGACAAGTGGCATCTCCCGACAGACTCCCGACCCGCACCTCGCCTTACCAACCCCCGACGCCGGCCGGCGCGCCTTTCAGGAGCGCAGGCCGGACGGCGTCGCCGAGCGCCCCGTCGCCGAGCGCCCCGCCGCTTCGGTCCGGCTCAGTCGCAGGTGGCGCGCACGCCGCCCCTCGCGCCAACGGCCAGCCTGAGGGAACCGCCGCCGCCAAAGGAAGTCACCGAAGAGCGCGGTCTTGCCGCGGCGCAGCGGGGTGCGGACCACCTGCTTGAGGCCGCCCCAGCAGACGACGGTGAGCGGGATGGCGAGCGCGCCGGGCGGGTAGGAGCGGGCGCTGCCGCGATCGACCCTGACCGAGTGCCGCGGCCGCATGTGAGGGATGGTCGCCACCGTCCGCGTCGAGCCGAGCGAGCAGCCGGAGAGCGCAGCGCAGGCGAGAAGAAGCGCGGGTGCAAGCAGCACGCGGCGGCACATGTCATGACCGTAGACGGCCGCCGCCCGCGTGCGAGCACGTGACTACCCTTCGCCCCTCACGGGGAAAGGATGCATGCGATGGAGCACGTCTCGCTGGGAAGTCAGGGGTTGGTCGTGTCCAGGCAAGGCCTGGGCTGCATGGGAATGTCCGAGTTCTACGGCGAGCGCGACGACGACGAATCGATCGCGACGATCCACCGCGCACTCGAGCTCGGCGTGACCCTGCTCGACACCGCAGACATCTACGGCCCGCACACGAACGAGCGCCTCGTGGGGCGCGCGATCGCCGGCCGCCGCGACCGGGTCGTGCTCGCGACGAAGTTCGGGATCGTGCGCGACCCGGCCGACCCGTCCGTCCGCGGCGTGAGCGGCCACCCGGACTACGTCAAGGCCCGCTGCGACGACTCGCTGGCCCGGCTCGGGATCGACCACATCGACCTCTACTACCAGCACCGTGTCGACCCGAAGGTGCCGATCGAGGAGACCGTCGGCGCGATGGCAGAGCTCGTCGGGGCCGGCAAGGTGCGCTACGTGGGCCTGTCCGAGGCCGCGCCCGAGACGATCCGGCGCGCCCATGCGGTGCATCCGATCTCGGCCCTTCAGACCGAGTACTCCCTCTTCGCCCGCGACCCGGAAGCCGAGATCCTGCCGACGCTGCGCGAGCTCGGGATCGGCTTTGTGCCGTACAGCCCGCTCGGCCGCGGCTTCCTCACCGGCTCGTTCCGCTCGCTCGACGACCTCGACGACGACGACTTCCGCCGCGGCCAGCCGCGCTTCCAGGGCGACAATCTCGACGCGAACCTGGCGATCGTCGAGCGGATCGAGGCCGTCGCCCGCGAGCACGATGCGACTCCCGCCCAGGTGGCGCTCGCGTGGGTGCATGCCCGGGGGCGTGACGTCGTGCCGATCCCGGGGACGAAGCGCCGCCGCTACCTGGAGCAGAACGTGGCCGCGCTCGACGTCGCGCTCACCGCGGACGACCTGCACGGCCTCGACGAGGCCGGGGTCGCCCACGGCGAGCGCTACGCCGACATGTCGGGCGTCAACCGCTAGCGGTCAGTCCGGCGGCCCTGCGGCGCAGGTGGCGACCGCCGTGATCGACGCGAGGTGGTCGTCGTGGGCGCGGACGATCGTCCAGCTGGTGTCGCTGGACGGGTACGAGCCCGCGAGCTCGCCGGCCAGGTTCCCGCCGCCGAGGACGATGTCGCCCTTCGGGCACGTCACCGTCACCGTGTGTCCGGTGCCCGTCTTTCTGACCTGCGCATCGCCGGCCACCGCGCCGGCGACGCCGCCTGCCTCGCCGTTCACCCGTCGTGTGAGACACGACAGCTTCGCGTCGTGGCGGGCGTCCTCCCAGACGAAGGCCTTCCGCAGGTTCTTCCACGTCGGCCCGAGCGGCTGGTCGATCTCGCGGTGGACGAACTTGCACGTCCTCGGGTTGATCGAGAGGTATCCCTCGGGGAACCTCCCGCTGTCGGTGTGCTCGATCGCCGCGAGTGCGACGGCGGGCAGGACCAGCCCGGCGAGCCCGATCGCGAGCGCGATCAGTCGTGTCCGTCTTGTCATCGTCCCTCCTTGGGTCGTGCCCCAGGTCTCCGTCCCTGGACCCGCAAGGCGGTGTTCGTGACCCTCTACCCCTGCCGGGACCGTATCAGGCGGTCAGCCGCCGGCGACGTCGCGGCGCAGGAAGATCAGGTAGGCCCCGACTCCCATCGGCACGGCGTAGACGGCGCACACCCATGCGGCGCGGCCGATCGGCACCCAGTCGGTCGGCACCTGGAAGAACCCCTGCCAGGACTGGAACTGCGTCGTCAGCAGGTACGGCTCGAGCCCGCCCAGGCCGGGCAGGATGCCGATCAGCTGCATGAGCAGCGCCGCCATGAGCGTCCCGACGACGGCCGCGGCGCTGTTGCGGGTGACCGCCGAGAGGAAGAGCCCGATGCACACCACGGCGACCGTCGGCATCAGGTAGACGGCGAAGCTCGCGAGCACGAGCAGGAGGCCGTGGCCGGCCGACACGTGCGTGCCCGACAGGCTGATCAGCCCGTTGAAGCCCGACTTCCCGATGCCCGCCACGAGCGCGACGGAGCCCATCAGGACGAGCGCGACCAGCGCATAGGTGGACGCCGCGAGCAGCTTGCCGACGAAGATCTGGCCGCGGTCGAGCGAGCGGGTGAAGATCGTCTTCAGCGTCCCGTTGTGATGCTCGGAGGCGATGATGTCGCCGGCGACGAGCGCGGTCACGAGCGGGAACAGCCACACCGATGCGAAGAGCAGCAGGACGAGCGGGATCGCCAGGCCCGACTCCCGCACGTACTTGCCGAAGGCGACGTCGTTCGGCGAGCCGCTCTGCAGCGAGAGGGCGGTGACGAAGATCAGCGGTACCGCCATCGTCGCGCCGAGACCGAGGTACGTCCGCTTCTGCGAGACGAGCTTGCGCAGCTCCCAGCGGTAGGCGGTCAGGAACGTCGGCATCAGCCCACCGGCTCCAGCCGCGGCGCCTGCTCGGCGGCCGGGGCGGCGCCGTCGGACTCGGTCAGCTCGAAGAACACCTGCTCGAGCGTCGCCTGCTGCGGCACGAGCGCCCGCACCCCGACGCCGCCCTGCCCCACGGCGATCATGAACCGCTCGACGACGGTCTCGGCGCCGGTGAACCGCAGCTCCTGGCCCTCGAGCGTAACGTCGGCGAGCTCGAAGCCGGCCGCGATCCGGCGCGCCTCTTCGAGGTCGGACGCGCGCAGCCGGTACCACGTCCCGAGCGACCGCTTCAGCTCGCCGACGGCGCCCTCGTAGAGGATGCGGCCGCGGTTGATGATCGCCACACGGTTGCATAGTTCCTCGACGTCGGCCATCTGGTGGCTCGAGAGCATCACCGTGATCCCCTCGGACGAGAGCCGGCGCACGAGCACCTTCATGT
>DASXZF010000065.1:0-3403 GCA_036502065.1 Gaiellales bacterium | reverse complement strand
CCGGCCGGGACGACGCAGATCTGGTAGTGGCCGGCGCGCGGCGAGTCGAACGCGATCCGGCTGCCGTCCGGCGACCACACGGGCAGGCTGTCGACGCCGGCGTGATCGGTGACCTGAACGACCCCGCCGGAGCCGTTGGCCGCGGTCGTCCAGATCTCCCAGTCGCCCGTGCGCTTGCTCGCAAACGCGATCCGGCTGCCGTTGGGCGACCAGCTCGGGAACGCGTCCGCCGCCGGGTTCGACGTGATCCGGCGCAGATCGTGGCCCGACGGGCTGATGGTGTCGATGTCGTAGTTGCTGCCGCGGTCGCTCGTGAAGGCGATCCGGCTGCCGTCGGGCGAGAAGGTGGGCGCGAAGTCGGCGCCGGCGTTGGTCGTCACGCGTGTGACGGGGCTGCGCAGCGACGGCCCCTTCACGTAGATGTCCCAGTTGCCCGACCGGTGGCGGTCAAACGCGATCCGGCCGTCTCCGCCCAGGACGGCCGACGACGTCGGCGCCGCCGCGAGCAGGAGCAGCCCAAGGCCGATCGTCGCTGCGCGGATCGTCGGTCGCATCACCCTGGAGATACCTTGCCCACCCGGCCACACCTTCCTCGTGAGCCAATCGTAAACATTTCGCGCTTGTGCTCAGGCCGGCCGCCCTGCAGACCGATCATGCTGAGGTGTCTGGGAGCAGGCAATTCCGGCCCCGGGCCTGGGCCTTCGCCGTCGCCGTGGCAATCGCCGCGTGCCTGACGGGCCCCGCGGCGACCCTGGCCGCGTCCCGGCCGGCCTCACCGCTCGACTCTGCCGGCATCGCCGCGCCGCCCACGTCGCTGCTCGCCCACATGATGCACGTCGCGGGGCCGGGCGCGCCCGACTACCCCGGAGCGATGTCCGAGCCCGCGAGCACCGCCAACTACACCGTTGCCGACAGGCCGTTCACCGACCCGATCACGCGGATCGTCATCCATGTCGCCGAGGGCGGATGGGCGTCGACCTACGACTGGTTCCGCAACCCCAGAGCCGAGGCGTCGGCCAACTACGTCGTCTCCTCCACCGGCCGCGTGGCGCAGATGGTGCCCGACCGTGACATCGCGTGGCACGCCGGCAACTGGGCCTACAACGAGACGTCGATCGGCATCGAGCACGCCGGGTTCACGAACGTCACCCGGTTCTCCAACGCCGAGTACCGCGGCTCCGCCAGGCTCGCCGGCTGGATCGCGCGCACGTTTCTGATCACGCCCGACCGCAAGCACGTGATCGGCCACTACCAGGTGCCCGATCCGAACCATCCCGGCGAGTGGGGCGGCGTCGACCATCACACCGACCCCGGTCGCACCTGGAACTGGCCGCTCTACATGGCGTACCTGCGCGCCGACGCGCAGGACACCTACCAGCAGGTGCTCGACAACGCCGATCCGTCCGGCGTGCGCTACGACGCGTCCGTCTGGCACGTCGCGACGGCCCAGAACGGCCGCTACGGCGCGAACTACCTGACCACGAGCCCGCGCAGCACCGACAGCCCGGTGATGTTCCGGCTGCGGACGCCCGCCGCCGACCACTACGACCTGCTGATGCGGTGGCCGTGCGGCGCCGATTCGTCACGGGCCGCCGTCGGCGTGGCGACGAGCGCCGGCTTCCGCACCGCGACCGTCGACGAGGCCGCCGGCTGTGGCCGCTGGAACTACATCGGCAACTATCTACTCGGCGCCGGCAACGGCTGGCGGCTCGAGGTGAGCTCGTCGTCGCGATCGCGCCGGCCGATCGTGGCCGACGCGTTCAAGCTCGTCGAGCAGTCCGACCCGACTCCGCCGAGCGCCCCGGCGGTGACGGTCACCCCTGGCGAGACCGACCTGCAGCTCGGCTGGACGAAGGCGAGCGACAACATCGCCGTCGGCGGCTACCGCGTGGTCGTCGACTCGGCGATCCGCTACCAGGGCACCGCGCGCTCCGTCGACGTCGCCGGTCTGTCGTGCGGCTCTGTCCACGTCGTGTCGGTGCGTGCTCTTGACCTGGTCTCGAACCTGTCGGCCAAGGCGCCCATCTGGGTGCGCACCGGAGCCTGCCCGCCCAGCCCGACCGGCTTGACGGCGACGCCGCAGCGAACGTCGGTCGCCCTCACCTGGACGGCGCCCGCTTCCGGCCTGCGCTACGACGTATCGATCAACGGCCGCCTGCTCGCCACAGGGCTCACCTCGACGACCCGCACCGTCGCCGGGCTCCACTGCGCGACGTCGCACACCTTCACGGTACAGAGCGTCGACGCGATCGGGGGCCTCTCGGCGCCGGCGACGGTCGATGCGACCACGTCCCCCTGCTGAGGGACGTCAGCGGTCGCGGTAGACGCGGTAGACGTGGCCCTTCAGACGGCACGTCCCGGCGGACGAGAGCCGTGAATCCGCAAGCGGCGCAGCGGCACGGCTTGCGACCACCCACGACACACCCGGCGGAACCGCGCCCCGGCGCAGCAGGGCGTGATCCCAGGCCTTGCGCTGCGCCTGGGTCGGCGGTCGTTCGAGCCAGGTCTTGAAGCGCACCTTCGAGTGCACGATCCGCAGGAACACCGATCCGGCCCCGGTGTCGGCGAAGACGTCCATGGCCACCTCGTCGGCGATCGGCTGGCGCATTGCGACCGCCGTCAGATCGGACTGCGCCGGCAGGGCGGTGCACGCGAGCTGGTCGGGGAACGGCTGGCGGACGACGGCGTCCGTCGCGAGCACGGTCGACGGCACCGCGACGGCGACGACGGCGACTGCGGCTGCGAGCCCCGCAACACGGGTGACACCGCGTGCGAGCCCGACGAGCCGCTGCGCCGCCACACCGGCCGGAACCGCAAGGGCGAGGGCCAGGAACGGGAGGTAGCGCGACCAGCGCAGCAGCGCGGGCGTGCCCAGGAGGTCGCTTCGGTGCCCGAGCACGGCGCCGAGGGCGCACGCCGCTCCAGGCACCGCCACGAGCAGGACGACCGCCCCGGGCGACATCCCCTCGGGGCGCCTGGCGACGGCGATGATGCCCACCACGCCGAGCGGCAGGACGATGCCGAGGGCGACCAGCGTCTGGGCGAGCGTCGGGTTGACGGCCGTGATGTGCGTGATCGAGACGAACCCGCCGTAGCGATGGTAGGCGACGGCCAGCGGTGCGAGCCACACCGCGGCGACGACCGCGGCCGCGACGAGCGCCCGCCAGACTGCGGCGCGGCGGGCGAGGCCCGCGAGTCCCACCCCCCAGATCGCGCAGAAGCCGCCGGCGACGGGGCCGATCAGGAAGACGAAGCCGACCGCGGCGCCGGCCGCCCACAGGATCCTGTGGGGGCCCCGGCCGACGCCGCGCACGAGCAGCCAGAGCACGAGCGGCGCAAGGCACACCGACAGCTCACGCGGGATCAGCGGCGGCACGTTGCCGAGCGCGGGCACGAACACGTT
>DASXZF010000064.1:0-2755 GCA_036502065.1 Gaiellales bacterium | reverse complement strand
GCCCAGTCGGGCGCGATGTATGCCACAGCCGGGTTCGCCGGCCTCGCCGCCGCCGGCGCGCTGCGCGGTGCCCAGGTCGCGCTCGGGCCGCTGAACATCCTGAACATGGGCGTGAGCTCGCCGGCGATCGCCGAGTCCGTCCGGATCGCGCGCCGGTCGCCGCGGCGGATGCTCCGTGCGGTCACCCTCCTCGGGGTGGCACTGGTCGTGTTGTTCGTGGTCTGGGGCGTCGCCATGTACTTCGCACCGGACCGCGTCGGCGAGGCGCTTCTCAAGCGCTCCTGGCACCCCGCCCACCGCGTCATCCTGCCCTACACGGCCGTGATGGCGGCCTCCGGCATGCTGACCGCTGCCACGGTCGGCCTGCGGGCGATGGCCGCCGCCAAGCGCAGCATGCGCTCGCGGCTCATCACCGGCGTGATCTCGGTGGCCGGCGGCACGATCGGGGCGGCGACCTTCGGCGCCGTCGGCGCCGCACTGGGCCTCGCCGCCGGCCTGTGGATCGGCGGGATCCAGTGGTGGCAGCAGCTGCACGCGGCGGTCGTCGAGGAGGAGGAACGGCGGCGTGTCGAGGCCGCGGCGGCTGCGACGGACGCGACGAGTGTGACCAATCCCGAGCGAGTGTAAAGGGGACGCAAGTTTGCACCCCGATTCCTTGACAACAGGCCGCGACCGCGGTGTACTTGGTGAACGAATGGTGTAGGGCCGGACGCTAGGAGGCCTCCGGCTTTGCAGGGCACGACCAAACGAGGAGCAGCACATATGCACGACGAATCGCCTGCGGCGCCGGCCGCACCTCGGCACACATGCCGAATCCATCTCGTGCGGCACGGGCAGACGATCATGAACGCGCAGGTGCGTTTCCGTGGTCGCCTGGACGTTCCCCTGAACGAGGTGGGGCGCGCCGAGGCGCAGGAGGCCGCACGGGCGCTCGTCGGCTCCAACCTCGTCGCCGTGTACACGAGCCCGCTCGGCCGGGCACGCGAGGTCGCCGAGGCGATCGCGGTCAAGAACGGCGTGGGCGCGGTGCGTGCGCAGGCCGATCTCATGAACCTCGACTACGGCGCATGGGAGGGCCTGACGAAAGAGGAGTCGGCCGACGTCGATCCTGCGGCGTGGGAGAACTATGTCGGCGACCCCGAGCAGGCCGTCTGCCCCGAGGGCGAGGCCGTCGCGGAGGCTGCCGATCGTGTGATCGCCGGCCTGCGCGCAATCGCCGCCGATCATCCCGGCCAGAGCGTCGCGGCCGTATCGCACGGCGTCATGCTGCGGCTGGCCGTCCTGCGCGTCGCGGGGGCGTCCGACAACGACTGGCAGTTCGCGATGCCGACCGGCAAGGCGCTCGTGTTCGACGTCGATGCGACGACCGGCGCCATCGAGTTCGTATCCGAGCTCGACCGCTCGAAGTCGGATCCGCGCAAGGCGTCCGGTGCGCCTGCGACGCTGTCCGAACGCGCGGGGTGATCCAGGCAGCCGAGGGCGAACAGGCAGGGACCCGCGTCCGCCAGCTGCGGTGGACGGTGCGCAGCCGCATGGCCGAGCACCAGGGGTATCTCCGCCTGGCCCGCCGCCGCCACGGCGAGGCGGTCGTCTCGCCGCAGACGGAGCTCGTCATCGACGGCTTCACGCGGTCGGCCTCGACCTTCGCCGTGGTCGCCTTCCAGCTCGCGCAGCCCGCGCCGGTACGCGTGGGTCACCACCTGCACGCACCGAGCCAGATCATCGCCGCGGTGCGGCTCGGCGTGCCGACGCTCTTGACGGTGCGGCCGCCGGAGGACACCGTGCTCTCGCTCGTTGTGCGCGAGCCCTACGTCACGATCGGCCAGGGGCTGACCGCCTACGCGCGGTTCCACGCGCGCCTCGTGCGACACATCGACGCCATGGTGGTGGCGGACTTCGCCGAGGTGACCGGGCGCTTCGACCGCACGATCGAGCGCGTGAACGCACGGTTCGGCACGTCGTTCGCGCCGTACGCGGCCACGCCGGAGGCGACGGCGGCCTGCTTCGACCTGATCGAGATGCGGGCGCGCCGCCCGCCGTGGCGCTCGACGATCCAGGCCTACCTGTCCGGCCTCGCCACTCGCGCCGAGCTCGACGCGCAGGCCGCGGCGCACTCCGGCGAGATCGGAGCCGTCCCCGAGCACCGCGCCCAGCGGCCCTCGGCGTACAAGGAGGGTCGCAAGGACGCCCTCCGTGAGGCCTATCACGCTCCGGCTCATGCCGGCGTTCGCAGCCGGGCCGAGGCCCTGTACGCCCGCTTCGCCGCTGCCGGCTGACGTCCGCGTGCGGCCGTCTGACCCCGGCGGCTCTCTGTGAGTGCCGGATTGGAGCCGCCTGCGTTCGCAACGCTTGACTTGACTCATTCCGAGGTTATGTTGGAGTGCAGTCATCACGAAGCTTGGGGGAGAGTCGATGCTGGGTCGAACGGTGCGTATGGGGTTTGCGACAGCGGTGACAGCCGCGGTCGGGCTGGGGACAGCAGGCGTCGCGGGAGCGGTGCCGGCATCGACGGTGCAGCCGCACCCGGTGCCGACCTGGCAGACGAACGGACGGGTGAACGCGATCGCCGTGTCCGGGACGACGGTCTATCTGGGGGGGCAGTTCACGTCGCTGCGGCCGTCGGGGGATCCGGCCGGAACGGGTGAGGTCACGCGCAACCACGTCGCGGCGGTGAGCCTGACCACGGGGGCGCTGCTGCCGTGGAACCCGAACGCGAACAGCACGGTGCGCGCGATCAAGGTCGCGGGCGGAAACG
>DASXZF010000063.1:0-11164 GCA_036502065.1 Gaiellales bacterium | reverse complement strand
CGGTGCAGAACGACCCGGTCGTCCTCGACGCCTACCTCGGCACGTGAGCGTGCTCGAGCTCCGCGACGTGCGTGCCGGCTACGGCGCCGCCGACATCCTGCGCGGCGTCGACCTGCAGCTCGAGGTCGGCACGATCACCTGTCTCGTCGGGCCCAACGGCGCCGGCAAGTCGACCGTGCTGCGCACGGTGTCGGGGCTGCTGCGGCCGCGCGCGGGCCAGATCGTGCTCGAAGGAGTGGACATCGGCGGCATGTCTCCGGGCGCCGTCTTGCGCCGCGGTGTCGTGCACGTTCCCCAGGAGCGCGGGCTCTTCGCGGGGATGAGCGTCTGGGAGAACCTGCTCATGGGGGCGCACATCGTCCGCGACGCGGCCGAGGTGCGGCGGCGTGCCGAGGCGGTCGCCGAGCGCTTCCCGATCGTGGCCGAGCGCCGCCGCGACAAGGCCGGCTCGCTCTCGGGCGGTCAGCAGAAGATCGTCGAGATCGCACGGGCGCTGATGCTCGAGCCGCGTCTGATCCTGATGGACGAGCCGTCGATGGGCCTCGATCCCAAGGCCCGGCGGCTCGTGTTCGAGACGATCACGAGCCTGAACCGCGACGAGGGCCACACGATCCTCCTGGTCGAGCAGAACGCGCGCGCCGGGCTCGGGATCGCCCAGCGGGGCGCCGTCATGGATGCGGGGGCGGTCGCCATCGCCGCGACCGGCCCGGAGCTGCTCGCCGATCCGCGCATGGCCCAGCTCTATCTGGGCGGACACGCCCGCGAGACGCTCTGAGGAGACGGTTGGAGGTTGACGGTTTCACGGAGCGCACCTATATTCCCTAGTATGACGATCGACTTTATAGGGAACTAGCCGTGGAACCCCACCCTGAGCGTACGAGCGCATCGGCGCTGCCGCAATCGCCCGCCCCGGCGATCCGAAACGAACCCGCGCTGCTGTCGGCGCTCGGCGAGCGCCACATGCCGACCGCCGGCCACTTCCGGCGCGAGCACTTCCCCGTCCCCGCGATCGACCCGGCCGAGTGGCGGCTGCGGATCGCGGGCGCGGTGATGACGCCGGCGATCTTCACCCTCGCCGACCTGGCCGCGCTGCCCTCGCGGTCGCTGGCCGTCGTGCTCGAGTGCGCCGGTCACCGCCGGGCCGAGCTTCGCCCGGCCACGCCGGGGCTGCAGTGGGAGGTGGGCGCGGTGTCGGAGGCGCACTGGACGGGCACACCGCTTCGGTGGCTGCTCGAGCGCTCCGGCGTCGACCCCCGCGCCGTCGAGGTCGTGCTCGCGGGCACCGACCGCGGGCCGTTCGAAGGCAGTGCTCGCACCCACTCCTACGCGCGGTCGCTGCCGCTGCGAAAGGCGCTTGACCCCGACACGATCCTGGCCTACGAGATGAACGGCCGCCCGATCGCGCCGGAGCACGGCGGACCTGTGCGGGTGATCGCCCCCGGCTGGTATGCGACCGACTCGGTCAAGTGGCTCGAGCGCATCCATGTGTCGATCGACGAGTTCGCCGGCCCCTTCCAGGCGATCGACTACCGGTTCGCCGCGGCCGGCGACCCGGGGCCCGGTACGCGCATGGAGCGGATGCCGGTGCACGCGCTCGTGACCGACCACGCCGGCGCGGCCGGCCCCGCCCCGGGTGCGGCCCGCCTCCGCGGGATCGCCTGGAGCGGCGGCGGCGTGATCACCCGCGTCGAGGTGCGCGTCGACGACGGCCCGTGGACGAAGGCGACGATCGTCGCGCGCACCGGCCGCTACGGCCGCACGTTCTGGGAGCACGGCTGGGAGGCGGTCGCGGGAACGCACACGATCGCCGTGCGTGCACGCGACGCCAGCGGCGCCGTGCAGCCTGACGAGCCGATCTGGAACCGGCGCGGATACGCCGTGAACGCCGTGCAATGCATCAATGTGACCGTGAAGGAGGTGGCGTGATGGCCACGTTCGCCCGTGACACCGCCCAGCAGGCCAGCGAGACCTACGCAGCCGATGCGGCGCTCGACGAGTGGCTCGCCGAGCACGACCTGGGCCGCGAGTCGACCCGGGCCGAGCTCGAGGAGCTCGCGTGCGAGCTGGCCGCCCGGCCCGACCTGTGGGGCGGGCACGTCCACCACTCTCCGGTCGAGCGCCTGTACGTCCGCCTGCACCTCGACGCGCACCTCGAGGTGTGGCTGATCTGCTGGTCGCAGCGGCAGGACACCGGCTTCCACGACCACGACGGCAGCCGCGGTGCGGTCGCCGTCGTCGGCGGTGCGCTGCTCGAGCGGCGGCTGGCGGTCGGCGGTCCCCCGCCGCCGACCGCGATCCACCCGACCGGCGCGAGCTTCTCGTTCGGCGCGACGCACATCCACGACGTGACCCAGACCGGGGCGACCGTGGCCACCTCGCTGCACGTCTACTCGCCCCCGCTCGGCGAGATGGGCTTCTACGAGGTCACGGCCGACGGCATGCTCAGCCGCCGCACGGGCGACTACCGCGAGGAGTTCTGCTAGCCGCACCAAAAGGGGTCAGACCCCTTTTGGTGCGGAGTCAGAAGCGGATTACGCGGCGGAAGTCGCGCACGATCTGGTCGATCAGCGACGGCGTCGGCTGCGTCCAGATGCAGATCGCGCGCACCTGCAGGACGCACCGGAAGGCGTCGTCGGGCGGACTGTCGCCGCTCGGGCTGTTGTCGCGCAGGCCGGCCTCGGCGTCGATCAGGAGCGTGGCGGTGTTCCCGGAGACGCTCCACGATCCCTGCCGGTAGCTCGTGTCATAGAAGAGCTCGCGCAGGTAATGGTCCTGGGGTATGAGCGGCGGCGGCTGCACGCCCGCCTCCGGCGCGCCGTAGGCGAACGAGACCGACGTGACCGCGGGTACGACCATGCTCGGCTCCTGTGGCAGGAACGGCTGGTTTCGGATCGAGAGCTGCACCTGGCCCGCGGGCGGGTAGGGGTCGCCCGGGGTGAACCAGAAGGTCACGCCGGACGTGTCGATGCCGAGGTTGTCGGCGACGGCGACGACGGAGCTGAGCGCCATGACTGCCTCCCGATGGCTCGATTGTGCGGGTTGCCTGCCCCCCGCCGCGCGAGCGTACCACGCGTTCTCAGCCGAAGAGCGTCGCCCCGGCGCCGACCAGGAGCGACGCCGCCCAGAGCAGATCGAGGTTGACCCAGGCGCGGCGCAGGATGCCGACGCCGACGACCTCGAACACGACGACGGCCACGATGCCCGCAACCGTGATCATCGCGAGCGTGTGCACCGCGACGACGGCGGCGCCGGCCTCGAGGCCGCCGGGGATCGGGCCGTCTCCGGACGGCACGTGCACGCCGACCAGGAACGGCAGCAGCATCAGGCCGGCGCCGTGGGCGCTCGCCATCAGGAACGACCACAGCGCCAGCTCGCGGGGCTTGATCCTGAACCCCACCCAGCGCCGACGACCTGTCGCGGCGCTGGGCGGACCAGTACCGGGCCGAGTCTGGCAAGCTCGCACACGCCTCGTAGGCCGTCGACCATCTCGCCCTAGGATCCGCGGATGTGGATCGACCCGCCCGACGCCGACGCCGTGCTCGTGCTCGGCCACGGTGCGGGGTCGGGGATGCGCACGCCGTTCATGGCCGGGTTCGCCGAGGCGATCGGCCGTCTGGGGGTGGCGACGCTGCGGTTCGAGTTCCCCTACATGCAGGCCGGGCGCAAGGCGCCCGATCGCCCGCCCGTGCTCGTCGAGGCCTGGAACGCGGCCTTCGCCGAAGGCGTCGCGGGTGCGCGCGGGCGGCCCGTGTTCGCCGGCGGCAAGTCGATGGGCGGCCGGATCGCGTCGATGGCCGCCGCCGAGGGCATGCCCGCCGCCGGGCTCGTCTTCCTCGGCTATCCGCTGCACCCACCCGGCCGGCCCGACAAGATCCGCGACGCCCACCTCGACGCCGTCGCGGCGCCCATGCTCTTCCTGCAGGGATCGCGCGACACGTTCGCCCGGCCCGACCTGCTCGCGGCGGTGATCGCCCGCCTCGGCCCGCGGGCGGAGTACGTCGAGGTCGTCGGCGGCGACCACTCGTTCCGGGTGCCCGGTGGCTCGCGCGACGGCGCGGTGAACGGCGCATCGCTGGCCGCTCCGGCCGCGGAGTTCGTGCGCCGGGTGGCGGGGTAGGACGGCGAGAAGCGGGGCCTGGCCCCAGTGGGGCCAGGCCCCTACAACGGGCGGATCATCGCCACGCGCGGCGCGTCGCCGGGGATCGCGTCGCGCTCGTGCGCGATCAGCGCGCGCAGCTGCGGCCCCCACTCGTCCTGCGCTAGCTCGGCGAACCCCAGCCGCGCGTAGTAGGGAGCGTTCCAGGGGATGTCGCGGAACGTCGTCAGCGTCACCGACGCGTGGCCCTGAGCCCTTGCGAGGTCGCACACGTGCTCGATCAGCTCCGCGCCGATGCCCCGGCCGGCATGCGCCGGGTCGACGCTCACCTGCTCGATGTGCACCGCGGCGTCCACCTCGGCCGTGAGGATGTAGGCGATCGGCAGGTCGCGCTCGTCGACGGCCACCCGGGCGCGTCCCGTCGCGCGATAGGCCTCGAGCCCCTCCAGCGTGCCGGAGCCGTCATCCGCGATCTCGGGCAGGCCGTGATCGGCGAAGGCTCGATTGGCCCGGTGCTCGATCTCGATCAGCAGCCCGAGCTCGGCGGGCGCCGGCGGGCGGATCACGGGTCGAGCAGCCACCGCACCACCTCCACGTGCTCGTCGGGGCCGCCGATCGCCCACGCGATCGTCTGGCCGATCGTCCAGCCGCGGGCCCGGTCGCGGTCGAGCCCGAGGTCGGCTGTCAGCCGGTCGAGCCGGTGCAGCACGGCCCGGCGGCTGTGGCCGAGCTCGCTCGAGCGCACGATCGGTGCGACGGCGAACTCGCGCTCGCCGATGAGCGGCTTGGGGTCGATCGCAAGCCACGGCTCGCGCTGGGCCGCGAGCACGTTGTCGCCGTGCAGATCCTGGTGCAGGAGCACCTGCTCGCCCTGGCTGGATGCGAGCGTCGCGAGCGCGTCGATCGCGGCGTCGAGCAGGCGGCGCTCGAACGGACGCCCCGCCGTCTCCCACTCGCCCGGCAGGTAGCTCACCCACCACGCGGCCTCGTCGGCGAGCGTGTGGATCGGCGGACCGGCGGCCACCCACAGCCGGGGCAAGAGGCCGATCAGCACATCGAGGGCGACGTCGGCGCCGGCGGCCGCGAGCGGCGTGCCGGGCTCGCACCGCTCCATCAGGATGGCGAGGTCGTCGTCGCTTCGGTCGAGCAGCCGCACCGCCCCGTCGCCGTTCCAGACCGCCAGCGCGTCGGCCTCGTGCTCGGCCTCGCGGTG
This sequence comes from Gaiellales bacterium, assembly GCA_036502065.1. Taxonomy (GTDB): domain Bacteria; phylum Actinomycetota; class Thermoleophilia; order Gaiellales; family JAICJC01; genus JAICJC01. The sequence continues at coordinate 5,855 of DASXZF010000063.1, read as the reverse complement.
GGGGTGGATCAGCTTGAGGACGGCCGGCGTGCCGTCGGCGAGCATCGCCCGCACGGCGTGTCCGGCTGCGCCGGGCGGGTATGGCTCGCCCAGCGTGAGCCCCCATCGCGCCCGCCACTCCTCGAGGCTCAGAGCCGCGATCTGATCGCCCACAGGTCGGGGAACGCCTGGCGGCCGATCGTGGTCTCCAGGTAACCCACGCCCGAGCTGCCGCCGGTGCCCGGCTTGGCCCCGATCGTGCGCTCGACCATCTTCACGTGCCGGTAGCGCCACTCCTGGACGCCCTCGTCGATGTCGATCATGCGCTCGCTCACCTGGGCGCTCGCGGGGTCGGACCGGTACATCTCGACCAGCACGTCCTGCACCCCCGGCGACGGCTCGACCGGCCCCGCCGGGTCGCGCTCGAGCACCTCGGCCGGGATCCAGTGGCCGAGCTTGTCGAGGTGGATCAGGAACGAGGCCCACAGGCTTCGGCGCGACATCGCCGCCTCGATCCGGTCGCGCGCCGGCCCGGGCGGGTGGTGATCGAGCACACGCCTGTCACGGCCGCCGAGCACCGCCTCGAGCTCACGGAACTGGGCCGACTGGAAGCCGCTCGCACGCTCCAGGCGGCCGCGGAAGCTCGAGAACCCGAGCGGAGTCATCGTCTCGAGCACGTCGATCTGGGCGACGATCGTCTTCAGGATCGTCAGGATCCGCTTCATCGCCTGAAGCGCCGAGCCGCGGTCGCCGATCTCGAGCCGGTCCTGCAGCCGGGCGAGCTCGTGCAGGAGCACCTTGAACCAGAGCTCGTAGACCTGGTGGATGACGATGAAGAGCAGCTCGTCGTGCTCGGGCCCGTCCGACAGCGGCTCCTGGCAGGCGAGCAGCTCGTCGATGTGCAGGTACGAGGAGTAGGTGACGGCGGGATGCTCGGAGGACACCGGGCGAACTATCGCACCGTCGCCAGCGAGTCGGGATCGAAGCCCGGCCGCTCGCGCAGGTGCGGCAGCGGCACCGCCGGGTCGGGCGAGTCGATCTCGCGGCCGAGGCGATGGCCGTCCCAGATCGCGTCGGCGATCAGCCGGGGAGCGACGCAGTCGCCGATCCGCAGCACGCGCTCGATGCCGGCGCCCGGGTCGGCGACGAGGTCGAGGTAGAGCGCCTCGTCCGAGACGCGCTGCGTGACGAGCACGACAGCATCGGCCTCGAGCTCGAACGTGTCGCCGAGCTCGGTCTCGCATGCCACCCCGCCCGGCTCGATCCGCGTCAGCCACGTCTCGGCGCGCATCCGGATGCCGAGGTCGTGCAGGCGGCGGCGCAGGAGCGGCCCCTCGAGCGTCTCGTCGCACAGCGGCGCGACCTTCTCGCACGACGTCACGAGCTCGACCTCGTGGCCGCGCTCACGCATCAGCTCGGCCATGCCCGCGCCCATGAAGTAGCCGTCGCAGTCGAGCACGACGACGCGCGATCCCGGCGGCCGCTTGCCCTCGAGCATCACCTGCTCGGGTGTGAGCACGTGCGGCAGCGAGGCATCGGCACCAGGGATCGGCCCGCGAGTGATGCCGTTTGCGCCGTCCGGCGCCCAGGCCGCTCCCGTCGCGATCACCACCAGATCGGCGCCCGCCGCCCGCACGCCGGCCGCGTCCAGGCGCAGGCCGGTCTCGATCTGCACGTTTTCGAGCTGCGCGAGCTGACCGAGCCGCCAGGTGCGCAGCCGGTCCCACTCGTGCAGGCCGGGCAGACGCGGGATCCAGCGCGTGATCCCGCCCGGCTCGCGGGCCGCGTCGATCAGGCGCACGCGCCGCATCCCCCGCCGCCCGAGCACGAGCGCGCACTCCATCCCGGCGGGGCCGGCCCCGACGACGAGCACGTCGCGGTCGGCATTGCCCGCCCGGTCGAACCGCTCGGGGTGCCAGCCGCGGCGGTGCTCCTCGCCGGCGGTCGCGTTCTGGGTGCAGCCGATGTGGCGGCGCACGTCGCCCTTGGAGATGCACATGTTGCAGCCGATGCAGGCGCGGATGTCGCCGATCCGACCCGTGCGGATCTTCTCGGGGATGAACGGGTCGGCGATGTTCGGGCGGGCCGCGCCGATCAGATCCCAGACGCCCGACTCGATGATCTGCACCATCCGCTCGGGCGTCGTCAGCCGGCCCACGCCGACGATGGGCTTCTGCGTCGCCTCGCGCATGCGCCCGGTCCACTCGAGCTGCCAGCCCTCCTCGAAGAACCGCGACGCCCCCGAGTCGAGCGACCACTCGAGGATCGAGCCAAGGTGCACGTCCCACAGGTCGACCAGGCCGTCGGCCATGCGCACGAACTCGAGCCCCTCCTCGACCGGGACGCTCGCGCCGCCGCCCGCCGAGACCGCCATCCGGCAGGCGATCGCGCAGTCCGAGCCGACCGCCTCGCGCACCGCGGCCAGCGTCTCGATCCACATCCGGGCGCGGTTCTCGAGCGACCCCCCGTAGGCGTCGGTGCGCTGGTTGTAGAACGGCGAGAGCATCTGGCCGAGCAGGTAGGAGTGGCCGCCGTAGACGTAGACGATGTCGAAGCCGGCGTCGCGCGAGCGCACGGCGGCGGTGACCCAGTCCGAGATGATGCGGTCGATGTCGACCTGCTCCATCCGCTTGGGTGTGATGCCCGAGAAGTCGCTCGGGATCTGCGACGGGGCCGGCGGCGGCTGGCGCGTCTCGCCGTTCTCGCCGTGGGCGCCCGAATGCGAGAGCTCGATCCCGGCCAGCGCCCCGTGGGCGTGCGCCGCATCGCAGGTGAGCGCCAGGTGGCGCAGGTCGTGGTCGTCCCACATGCGCGCCGAGATGTAGGGCGTCTCGTCGGCGTCTGCCGAGACCGTGCAGTACTCGGTGCAGACCGCCGCCCAGCCGCCCTCGGCCTTGATCGCCCGGTGGGCGGCCTGCGACCACGGCTTCTCGACGCCAAAGCCGGTGCAGTGCGGCACCTGGTAGAAGCGGTTTCGCAGCGTCTTGGGCCCGATCTGGACCGGCTCGAACAGGATGTCGAAGCGCGAGTCGGGCGGCATCGGGCGACTATACGGCCGCATGCCGCGGGCGGCGATGGGGACTGTCCCGGAGGGGACAGGCCCCGGTTCTCGGATGGGTGTTTTCCCCGGTTTGACTTCCGTCCTGCGCCCGGAGCAGAATGCAGGCCAGTGCGAGTCTTCTTCGCGACGGACATCCACGGCTCGGAGACGTGCTGGCGCAAGTTCCTGAACTCCGGCACGCACTACAAGGCCGATGTGATGATCCTCGGTGGTGACATGACCGGCAAGGCGCTCGTCCCGGTTGTCCACGACGGCGGCGAGACGTGGCACGGCACGCTCCAGGAGCAGCGCCGCGAACTTCAAGGTGAGGATGACGTGGCCGCGTTCGAGGCCGACGTCACCCGGCGCGGCTACTACCCGTTCCGCACGACGCCCGACGAGCTGACCGGGCTCGAGGCCGACTCCGAGCGGCTCGACGCGCTCTTCCAGAGCCACATGCTCGGCACCGTCGAGCGGTGGATGCAGATGGCGGCCGAGAAGCTGGCAGGCCAGCCGCAGCGCATGTTCGTCTGCCCCGGCAACGACGACCAGTTCGAGGTCGACGCGATCCTGGCCGCCGCGACGCGCGTGGAGCTCGCCGAGGGGCGCGTGGTCGAGATCGGCGAGTTCCAGATGGCGTCGACCGGATGGGCCAACCCGACGCCGTGGCACACCTACCGCGAGGAGCCCGAGGACGCGCTGCTCGAGCGGATCCGGTCGGTCACGTCGCAGCTGACCGCGCCGCACGAGCGGGTGATCCTGAACCTGCACTGCCCGCCGTACGGCTCGGGCCTCGACGACGCGCCCGGGCTCGACGAGAACCTGAAGCCCAAGCACGGCGGCCACGCCCCCGAGCCCGTCGGTTCGACGGCGGTGCGAACGGCGATCGAAGAGACGCGGCCGGTGCTCTCGCTGCACGGCCACATCCACGAGGCCCGCGGCCACACCCGCATCGGCCAGACGCTGTGCATCAACCCCGGCAGCGCATACGAGCAGGGCGACCTGATGGGCGCGCTGATCGAGCTCGACGGCAAGAGGGTGAAGAACTTCGTGCTCACAAGCGGCTGAAAGGAGAGGGGATGGCTGCAGCAGACACTCCAGTCGAACGCACGATGTTCGTGCGCAAGGCGACCGGCCTCGTGAAGGGGTGGTCGGTCTTCGACGCCTTCATCTACTCGGCCTTCGCCATCAACCTGATGGCGCTCGGCTTCGGCTACGCGTTCACCGGCATCGCCGTCTTCCCGACCGGCGGCCTGATCGCCGCGATCATCCTCTCGGGCCTGTTCATCATCTTCGAGGTCATCACCTACGCGTCGCTGATCGCGGTCATGCCCCGCGCCGGCGGCGACTACGTGTGGCAGTCGCGCGTGTTCGGCGGCGGCGTCGGCTTCGTGCTGGCCGCCACCGGCTGGTGGTTCATCCTCTGGCACTGGGTGCCCATCTACGCCAACATCCTCATCCTCGAGGTGATCCAGCCGATCCTGAACATCCTCGGCGAGAACGGCACGAGCACGTTCCACGCGGCCTGGTGGAACCCGATCCACGGCACCGGCATCTTCGTCGCCTCGCTCGCGACGGCGGCGATCGCCACGGTCGTGGTCTCGATCGGCATGCGCAACTACGCGCGGTTCCAGAAGCTCTGCTTCTACGGCGCCGTGCTCGGCCTCCTGATCATGCTCGGCCTGTTCCTGTTCCACTCAAAGACCAGCTTCGCGACGGCGTTCAACCGCCAGACCGACATCTACGGCTCGCACGACTCCAACGCGTATGCCAAGACGGTCGCCGCGGCCCACTCGGCCGGGATCAGCCACACGGGCTTCAGCGCGTTCCCGCTGCGGGCGACGCTGCTGCTCGTCCCGTTCATGCTCTTCTACAACCTGTGGCCGAACTGGGGCGCCACCCTCTACGGAGAGGTGCGGGGTGCATCGGACTTCCGCAAGAACATCTATGCGATGGGCGGTGCGCTCGTCTTCACCACCGTCGTGGTCGTGGCCACGTTCGCGGCGATGGCCCACGCGATGGGCTACACGTTCTACGGCACCCTGAGCGGCGAGTACTGGGTCACGGTCACGAAGGCGCCGACGTACTGGTTCCCCTATCCGGGGATGCTGGCGGCGATGTTCATCCACAACGGGTTCTTGCAGATCGTGCTGCTCCTTCTGCTCTCGCTGTGGTTCTTCGGCTGGGCGGGGAGCGTGTTCCTGTCGTCCACGCGGGTGATCTTCGCGGCCGCCTTCGACCGGATCCTGCCCGAGTGGGCGGCCAAGGTCGACGAGCGCACCCACGTCCCGGTCGCGGCGCTCATGCTGATGCTCGTGCCCTCGATCCCGATCAGCTACCTGTACGCCTACAACACCAATTTCTACGGATACACGCTCGACGCGACCGTCGTCATCGCCATCACCTACTTCGGCACGACGCTCTCGGCGATCGTGCTGCCGTGGCGGCGGCGCGACATCTACAAGGCCTCGCCGATCGCCAAGTACGAGGTCGCCGGGATCCCGCTCGTGACCATCTCGGGCGTCATCTTCGGCGGGTTCCTGGTGTTCTGCGGGTACAAGTGGTTCTCGACCGACGCCTACGGCATCAACCACCGAAACTCGCTCGAATACATGGGCGTGCTCTACCTGATCGCGATCGCGATCTACGTGATCAGCCGGATCGTGCGCCGGCGCGAGGGCATCGACCTGGCCATGATCAACTCGGAGATCCCGGTGGAGTAGCCCATGCTGGCAGGTCGGCGCGGATGCAAGCCACGCCGAGTGTGTTGACTTCCCCGCCCATCTCGGGGAAGATTTCCCTGGTCTAGACCACAACCGTCTCCGTAAAGGAGGGG
>DASXZF010000062.1:0-7657 GCA_036502065.1 Gaiellales bacterium | reverse complement strand
TTCGACCCCGCCGATCTGAGCGTCGCCCGCGAGGAGGTCATCGAGGACGACCTCCGCAACCGCTGCCCGGGCCTCCCGTTCGAAGCTCGCAACCAGGCGCGTGTGCATCTCTGGTATCAGGATGACTTCGGTCATCCGATCGCGCCGTACCGCTCGATCGAGCACGCGGTCTCGACCTGGCCGGAGACGGCAACCGCCGTCGCGTGTCGCCTCCTGCCCGACGACGGCCTGCAGGTGTTCGCGCCGCTCGGCCTCGACGACCTCTTTGCCGGCGTGCTGCGGCGCAACCCGGCTCAGGTCACCCCCGCGATCTTCCGCGAGCGGCTGGCTCGGCGCCCCGACCTCGCGACGAGTTGGCCGCTCGTCCGCGTCGTGCTCGAATAGCCGACGTCGATCACGAGGGCTCGCCGAACCAGCGCGACAGCGCCTCCCGCAGCGCGGGCACGGCGGTGTCCGAGGGCTCGTCGACGGTCGCGGCCCAGGCGATGTGGGCGTCGGGGCGGATGAGCAACGCATCCGCGGGCCGGTCACCCGTGCTCACCGTGTGAATCTCGACGCGGTGCTGCCAGTCCCGGACAATCTCGCGGAGGTCCGAGCGGTCGGCCAGATCCATGAGGACGGGCCGCGCGGTGTGGATGAGCTCCGCGAGCTTGGCCGTGCCCTGGTCGGTATGCAGCGTGAGGCTGGGCGCGAAGGTGCCGGTCAGTGGGTGCTCGTTGGGATTCGGGAACGGATAGCGGATGCCGGTCGCGGCGATCAGGGCGCCGATGCGGCGCAGCGGCTGCTCGTCGGAGACAAGCTCCAGGAAGAGCTCCCGCAGCGCCACCGCGGCCGGGTCGTGCCCGCGCCGCAGCGCCACCTGAGCCTGGGCATGGAGCATCGTGCGTGCGACGGCCAGGCGGCGTTCCTCGTCGTAGGTGTCGAGCAGGCCGGCCGGCGCCCAGCCGTCGACGGCGGCGGCCAGCTTCCAGGCCAGGTTGACGGTGTCGAGCAGGTCGACGTTGAGGGCCACGCCGGGAGACGGGAACAGGTGGGCCGCGTCGCCGGCCAGCAGGATCCGCCCGTCGCGGTATCGCTCGACCTCCCGGGCGTGAAAGGTGAAGCGCGTGAGCCGGAGCGGGTCGCCCAGCGGCAGGTCGACGCCGAGCACGCGCCGGATGCTGTCGCGAACCTCGGTTGCCGTCATCGGCTCATCGTCGTCGTAGCCGGTGGAGTCCTCCTCGCTGGTGAAGACCCCCATCTCCCCAGGGCTGGTCGACCCGAGGGCGAACTCACCGCGTTCGGTGCGTGTGAAGCCGAACTCGATCCTGCCGAGCCCCTCAACCTCGATGTCGCCGTTCTCGAGCATCGTCACCGACTCGGGCACGGTGAACCGGGCGAGCCGCTGCACCTCGGGGTACGTCAGGCCGGGGAACGGGATACCGGCCATGTCGCGCACCCGGCCGCTCGCGCCGTCGCAACCGACGAGATATCGGGCCGTCACGCGATACGTGCCGTCCGGCCCGCGCACCTCGGCGCTGACCGTGGCGTCGTCCTGGGTCAGCCCGACCACGCCATGGCCACGGCGGATCTCGGCGCCCAGCTCTCCGGCGAGCTCGCCGAGCAGCGCCTCGAGCTGCGGCTGCGGGAGCAGCAGCAGCTCCATCGGAGGCTCGGCCAGGGTGGTGAAGTCCACGTGCAGACCGCCGAACGGCAACCGGGGCGCCGGAACGGGGGTCAGCTTGGCGGCTTCGAATCGTTCCAGCAGGCCGCGGTAGCGCAGGAGCTCGATGATCTGCCCGTTGAGACCGCCGGCCTTCGGGGTCTCCCGGATCTGTGGATGCCGTTCGAGCACCAGCGCTCGCACTCCGGCCAGGCGCAGCTCGACAGCGAGCATCAGGCCGGTCGGCCCGGCCCCCACGACGATCACGTCCGCGTCCATCACGAGCCACCCCCCACGCCGTCGTTCCTTACGTCCGCGCGCGGTGCATACCCCAACGACAACACCTGCATCTCGCCACCTCCGGTCTCGATGGGCCCTGACCTCGAACTGGCCATTGTGCCCGGCGGTTCCCGCTTGAAACAAGCCCCCAGGTGTGGTGTACTTTTAAGCGGCAGGGTGGTTGGTCGGGTTAGCGGCGGCGAGTCCGCCCGTGGCGCAGCCACGGATACCATCGGCTGATGGCTGCGGGATCGGCGCCCGCACCGGACATCCCGGACGGCGCCGCGTGGGCGTCGCTTCGCGGGATTCGCGGAACCGGCCCATCGATCGAGCCGAAACCATCGGCCGGACCCGTCTTCGAGGCAGCAACGCACATTCGCGCGTCCAGGATTGTCTGTGGCCGAAGCTGCGACTCGCCCGATAGCGGAGGAGGGACTCGAACCCCCGACACGCGGATTATGATTCCGCTGCTCTAACCAGCTGAGCTACTCCGCCGCGGGCCGCATGTTAGACCAGGCCGGCCCGCGCGTCACGCCCCCAGCCAGCGCTCCAGCACGTCGACGCAGGCGGCGATGCCGCCGAGGTGCGCGATCTCGAATCCGTGCGTGTTCTCGGTCGCAAACGCGAGGCAGGCGGTGCGCGCGATCATGCCGCTCGAGAGCGCCGCGGTCGCGTCGGAGCCGAAGCTCGTGAGCACCGCGTGGCGCATCGTGATGCCGGCGGCTGCGGCAGCGTCGTCGAGCTCGGCCGACAGCGAGTCGTCGAGCGGCCCGTGCGAGTCGGCGACGACGAGCACCGGATCGGGTCCGGCCTCGATGCCGTACTCCTCGGCCACGGGGGTCACCTCGAACGCGACCGCCGCCTCGGCGGCCGTGCGGCTCGCGTACCACTTGGCGCCGTGGCAGCCGATCTCCTCGCGCGCCGAGAAGACGAGCTCGACCGGGTGCCGGGGCGTGCGCAGCCGCGCGGCCAGCTCGAGCAGGCCGGCCACCGAGCCCTTGTCGTCGATCGCGTAGGAGCCGACGTACTCGCCGTCGGGGCCGAGCCGGACGGGCCGCTTGCGCGCGGCGCTCGGCACGATCCGCGACCCCGGGAGCACGCCCGCGTCGCTCAGCGCCCCGCGATCGAGCTTGGTCTCGACCCACGCGTCGCGCCAGCGCACCGCGTGCTCCTGCTGCCGCTTCTGATCGGACTCGTCGGAGACGTGGCGCGCCCCGAACGACAGCACGCCGGGCACCGTCGCGTGCCTGCCGAGCACGTCGACCGGCCCCTCGCCCCAGACCCACGGAAACGATCCGCCGAGCTTGGTGACCGCGAGCTGGCCCTTGTCGTTCACGCGCTTGACGATGCCGCCGATCTCGTCCTTGTGCGCGAGCACCGAGCGCAGCGGCCCCGTCTCGCGGCCCTCGATGCGCAGGACGACGTTGCCGGCGCCGTCCCTGGCCGGCCGGCCGATCTCGCCGAGCCGGCGCATGAGATAGGTGTCGACGGCCGCCTCCACGCCGCTCGGGGAGTGCAGCTCCACGAGCTCGGCCAGGCTCCGCATGAGCGATTCGCGGGTGTGATCGTCCGCCGGTGACACGCGCCGCGGAGCGTACACCCGGGCTTCACATCCCGGCGCGGCGTCCGATAGTGAGTCTGTGCCCACGTTGCGCTCATCCACGTTCGCCGCATCGATCGTCGCGGTTGCGCTCACGGGCGCAGGGTGCCTCGGCAGCGGCTCCGCGGCACCGCCCGTGCCGCACTGCACCCCCTCGGCGGCCGCCCCGCCGGGGGCCGCGGCCGCCCAGCCGGTCGCCGTCGCCTACCTCCAGGCGCTCGCCGGCCACCGCTACGACGCGGCCCAGCGCTTCGCGCACGCCTGCACCGTCGGGCAGCAGCGCTCGCTCGACCGCCTGTGGCTGTGGCTCGACTCGATGCCCACCCAGCAGATCAGGGTCGCCGGGGCGACGACGAAGGCCGCCGCCGGCACGGTGACGGTCAGCGCCACGCTCTATGCCCGCTTCGGGCCGGCGCCCTACAGCGCGTGGGTGACGCTCGGACCGCAGACGCTTCGGCTCACGCCCGCAGCCGGCCGCTGGCACGTGCGCGCGGACGTCTCGGTCGTCCACGGCTCCGACCTGGCCGCCTACGGCGTCTCGTGGCTGCACCACCCCTACTTCATCAACGGCGAGCGCGTCACCGTGATCTACGCGAAGCCGGCCGATGTGGTCGCCGCCCAGCAGATCCTGGCCACGGCCGAGTCGGTCACCCCGCGGCTCGCGCGCATCTACGGCGGCGGGCAGGCGGGCCTTCGGCCCGTGATCTTCCTGGTCGACCAGCGCAAGCAGGGCGAGGAGCTCGCCCACGTCGATCTGGGCAAGGTGCGCACGCCGGCGGGCTTTCAGTACAGCTCCTTCGCCTACATCGATCTGCCGCTGTGGCGCGGCCTGCCCGACGTCGAGCAGAGCTCGATGGTGGTGCACGAGCTCACGCACGTCGTCACCCGGCCGATGCTCGCCGGGGCGCCGCACAGCCTGCTCGAGGGCATCGCCACCTACGAGGAGAACCGCTACCTCGCCCTCGACGACGAGACGATGCCGCTCGACCAGCTTGACGCCTACTACCTCCACAACGCCTTCCCGAGCCTGCGGATCTGGGAGCGGCGCGAGTCCGACTGGGGCCTTCCGAACGTCCGGTCGATAGGTGTCTGCTATCTGGACGCGCTGGCCATGACCAACGTCATCCTGCAGCAGAACGGCGGCGTCCCCGCCCTGCGCCGGCTCGGAGCGGCCTTCCGGGCCGAGCATGCCCGCCGCGACTTCACGGCCGCACAGGTCGAGGGCGCGTTCCAGCGCGCCCTGGGCGTCTCGTTCGCGCGCGTCGTCGCCGAGACGCACGCCTACGCGACACGAGCCGTCCTCGCCGGCAACTGACGGCTGTCTGACCGCATTGGCGGCCCGTTGGAGCACGACGAGGGCACGGGGCGCAGCCGCCTAAGCTTGAGGCGGAACGATGCCGCGCCGCGCTCGCCTCGGCCTACCTGTGGTCTGTGCCCTCACCGCCGGCATGACGGCCGCCGCATTGCTCACGGTCGGCCCGCCGGGAATCGACACGCCCGCCCACCTCTTCATGACCTGGGTGTTCCGCCACGCCGGCTTCCAGCTCTGGAACAACTACTGGTACGACGGCCGCTACGACTTCATCGGCTACAGCGTGCTGTTCTACCCGCTCGCCGCCGTCGTTGGCGTCTGGGCGGCGGCGGTGGCCTCGTCGGCCGTGCTCGCCTATTCCGTCGCCGCCGTCGGCCGCCGTCAGTGGGGCCCGGCGGCCAACGCGCCCTGCCTCATGCTCGCCGCGACGGCGACGGCCACGTGCTGCGTCTCGGGCGCCTTCCCGTTCCTCTCCGGCGTGGCCGCCGGCACCGTCGCGCTCGCATGCGCGCAGCGCCGGCGCCGGATCGGCTTCGGGCTCGCGATGCTGGCGTCGCTCGGGTTCTCGCCGCTCGCGTTCGGCCTGGTCGCCGTCGTGCTCGCGGGCTTCGTGATCGGCGAGCGCAACGTGCTCGGCGTCGTTCAGCGCAACAAGATGGCCGTCGCCGCGCTCGCGGCCACCGCCGCCGCCTGCCTCGTCCTCCAGCGCGCATTCCCGTCGGGGGGCTGGTACCCCTACCACGTCAGCGATCTGCTGGTCGTGGCCGCCTTCTCGGGGGCGGGGCTCTTCCTGACCGCGGCGAGCCCGCGGGCGCGGGGTCTGCGGATGGTGTTCGTCGCATATCTGCTCCTGAACCTGGGCACGTTCGCCGTCCACGGTCCGGTGGGCTCGAACTCGACCCGCCTGTTCACCATCGCCGGCGTGCCGCTCCTGTGGCTGGCGGCGAACGTGAGCCGGCGCCGCTCATGGCTCGTCATCGCGCCCGTGCTCGCGCTCGCACTCGCGCTGCAGCTCGGGCCCGCGGTGCGCACCGCCTACTCGGCCTGGTCGGATCCGGCCACGGCGGCGACCTTCTGGAGACCGGCGGTGCGGTTCCTGACCGCCCACCGAAATGTCGAGTTTCGCACCGAGGTGGTCGCAACCGAGGGCCACTGGGAAGCGTTCTACCTGGCCACGCGCGGGATCGCGCTTGCCCGCGGCTGGTTCCGCCAGGACGACTTCCCCCAGAACCAGGTGCTCTACCAGCCGACGCTTTCGGCAGCGCAATACCAGGACTGGCTGCGCAGCGTCGGCGTGCGCTACGTGATGCTCCCGAACGCGCCGCTCGACTACAGCGCGATCACCGAGGCGCACCTGCTGCGCTCGGGCCGCTCCGGCCTGCGGCTCGTGAGCCGGCTCCCGAACTTCACCGTCTACGAGCTGCCGCACCCGACGCCCATCCTCACCGCGGCGCCGTTCGTGAGCGGGGCACGCGTGCTCTCGATGACCGACAGCCGGATCGCCCTCTGGCTGCCGGCCGCCGGCGCCTACGACCTGCGCCTGCGCTACAGCCCCTACTGGTCGACCGACTCCCACGGCGTGTGCCTGAGCTCGACGGCGTCGGGGATGACGCACATTGCGAGCACGTCCCCGGGGCCGCTGACGCTCGATTTCGAGCCGACGCTCGACACCGTTGCCGCCGCGGCGGCGAACGACTCGCCGGTCTGCACCACGTGACGCGTCGCCGCCCGCCTCTTCGCGGCCGGTAGGATCGCGCCGTGATCGACCCCACCCGACGCTGGCAGGGCGGCGAGAAGCCCGACCACGCCGGCCTTTTGACGTTCGCCGGCCAGCCGTACACCGAGGATCCCGCCGAGCTCGCCGGCGTGGATGTGGCGATCGTGGGCGCGCCGATGGACGAGCTCGTCTCGGACCGGCCCGGCACGCGCTTCGGCCCGCGCGCGATCCGCTCGGCCGGCGGGCCGCCCGGCCCCCAGCTCGAGACCGGCGTCGATGCGATGGCCGAGCTGCGCGTGGTCGACTACGGCGACGCGCCGGTCGTCCCGGCGGACGCGGTCCGCTCGCACGCCGCGATCCTGCGCACGGTCGCCGAGGTCGTGGCTGCCGGCGTCATCCCGATCGTGCTCGGCGGCGACCACTCGGTGGCCGAGCCCGACATCCGCGCCTGCGCCGAGCGGCACGGCCCGCTCGGGCTCCTGCACTTCGACACCCACACCGACACCGCCCGGCACGTGTACGGCGTCGAGCTCTCGCACGGCACGCCGATGTACCGGCTGGTCGAGGCGGGGCACGTCGACCCGCGCCGCTACGTCCAGGTCGGTCTGCGCGGGTACTGGCCGGGACCGGAGGAGTTCGCCTGGCAGGAGCGGCACGGGATCACCGCGATCCCGATGCACGAGGTCCGCGACGACGGCATCGCCGCCGCCCTGGGGCGGGCGCTCGCGGTCGTCGGCGCAGGCCCCGCCTTCCTGTCGGTCGACGTGGACGTGCTCGACCCCGCCTATGCGCCCGGGACGGGCACGCCGGAGCCCGGCGGGATGACGCCGGCAGATCTCCTGTGGGCGTGCCGCACGGGCGCGCAGCGGCTCGCGCTGGTCGGCGCCGACGTGGTCGAGGTCGCCCCGACGGCGCTCGGCTCGGCAGACGTGACGGCGCTCGTGGCCGACCGGATCGTGCGCGAGATCCTGACCGGGATCGCGCTCCGGCGCCGGTCACACGCAGGCCACTAGCCGATCCGGTCGCGGGCGGCGAACACGGCGCCGACCGCGAGCCACGCGACCGCCATCGCCCAGACACCCACGGCGACGCTCATCGAGTTCTCGG
>DASXZF010000061.1:0-17264 GCA_036502065.1 Gaiellales bacterium | reverse complement strand
GTCCATCGGGCTCTTGATCGGCCCCATGTCGTCGCGGCCGATCCGGTGGCGGAACACGTAGTAGGTCCAGCCCTGGTAGACGAGCACCACCGGGGTGAGCGACAGCGCGACGACGGTCATGACCGCGAGCGTGTAGTGGCTCGACGAGGCGTTCCAGACCGTCAGACTGTAGGCCGCCTTCGTGCTCGAGACCATCACCCGGGGGTACATGTTCAGGAAGATCGTCGCCGTGACGAGGCCGATCGTGAGCGTCGTCGTCGCGAAGGCGAGGCCGTCGCGGCCGGCACGCACCATGAACGGCAGTGCGAGGGCAAGCCCGACCGCCGAGAGCGGGATGACGCCCGGGACGACGCCCTTGCCGTTGCCGGACACGGCGTTCCCGTACGTCCATGCCAGGAACGCGAACACGAGTACGGCCGAGACGAGCGACAGCTGTTTCGCCGCGGCCCGGGCGCGGTCGATGAGCTCGCCCTTCGTCTTGATCGAGAGGTACACGGCCCCGTGCAGCGTGAACAGGGCCAGCGTCATCAGGCCGGCGAAGAGGGAATACGGGTTGAGGAGCGTGAAGAAGTTCCCTGTGAACTCCCCCGCCCGGTCGATCGGGACGCCCTGCACGATGTTGCCGAACCCGACCCCCCAGAGCAGCGCCGGCAGCGCCGAGCCGAAGAAGATCGCCCGGTCCCACCACGCCTTCCACCGCGGTGAGTCGTGCTTGCCGCGGTACTCGAAGGCCACACCGCGGATGATCAGTGCGAACAGGATCAGGAACAGGGCCAGGTAGAAGCCCGAGAACAGCGTCGCGTACCAGTCCGGGAACGCGGCGAAGGTGGCTCCGCCGGCGACGAGCAGCCACACCTCGTTTCCGTCCCACACCGGCCCGATGGTGTTGACGATGACCCGCCTGTCGGTGTCGTCGCGGCCGAGGAACGGCAGCAGGATGCCGACGCCGAAGTCGAACCCCTCGAGGATGAAGTAGCCGATCCAGAGGACCGCGATCAGGCCGAACCAGAGCGTCTGCAGGTGCCAGTATCCGCTGTGCATCGCGTCCTCCTCTCAGTACGCCATCGCGAGGTTTCCGGAGCCCGCCGCCTCGTCGTCGGTGGGCACCGGCGGGACGTCCTTGGCGTAGCGGAACATCAGCCATCCGTCGATCACGCCGAGCACGGTGTAGAGCAGCGTGAACCCGATCAGCGATGTCGCCACCTCCCATGCAGGCACGCTCGGCGACACCGCGTTCTTCGTCAGGAGGAGGCCCTGGACGACCCATGGCTGGCGCCCCATCTCGGTGAAGATCCAGCCGGCGGTGTTGGCGATGATCGGAAGCGCGATCGCCCAGGTGGTCAGGCGCAGGAACCGGCGCGAGGTCTCGAGCCGCCCGCGCCAGAGCAGCCACATGCCGTAGGCGCAGAGCAGGATCAGGACGACGGCGATCCCGGTCATGATCCGGAACGCCCAGTAGGTGACGCCGATGACCGGCCGGTAGTCACCCGGGCCGTACCTGGCCTGATCCTGGGCGTTCAGCGTGTTGATGCCGTCCACCTTCCCGCCGAGCGTGTTCGTTGCCAGCACGGAGAGCAGGTCGGGGATGCGCACATCGAACGACGATCGCCCGGGATGCTCCGAGAACGGCGCGACGGCGAAGAGCGAGAACGACGCGTGCGAGGTCGTGTTGTAGAGCGCCTCGGCGGCGGCCATCTTCATGGGCTGCTGCGTGGTCATCAGCTGGGCCTGGCCGTGGCCGACGAGCGAGGTGAAGAGCGACGCCGCCAGCACGACCGGCAGGGCGAGGCGGATCGCCTTGCCGAAGAGCTCGGTCTCCGATCCGCGGGCGAGGTGCCACGCCGACACCCCGGCGACAAGCATGCCGGCGGTCATCACCGCCGCACCGATGGTGTGCGGGAAGGCGTAGAGCAGCGTCGAGTTCGTCAGTACCTCGAGGATGCTCGTCAGGTGGGCATGGCCCGTGGCCGGGTCGATCTTGTAGCCGACCGGATGCTGCATCCAGGAGTTGGCGGCGAGGATGAAGTACGCCGACAGGTTGGTGCCGATGGCGACCGTGTAGATGGTCGCCAGGTGGACGCGTTTGCCGAGGCGGCCCCACCCGAAGATCCACAGGCCCAGGAAGGTCGACTCGAGGAAGAACGCCGCCAGCCCCTCCATGGCCAGCGGCGCGCCGAACACGTCGCCGACGTAGCGCGAGTAGGCCGACCAGTTCATGCCGAACTGGAACTCCTGCACGATCCCGGTGACGACGCCGATCGCGAAGTTGATCAGCATCAGCTTGCCGAAGAACCGGGTCAGGCGCAGGTAAGCCGGGTCGCCGCTTCGGTGCCAGAGGGTCTGGAACACCGCCACGAGCCAGGTGATCCCGATCGTGATCGGGACGAAGATGAAGTGGTAGATCGTGACGTCGCCGAACTGGAGGCGGGCGAGCTGGAGCGCGCTCACCGAACGACCAGCACGGAGCAGCCGGCGTCGTGGGCGACCCGCTCGCTGACGCTGCCGAGCGATCGCACCCCCTGCAGGCCGCGGCTCCCGATCACGAGCAGGTCGGGGGCCAGCATGGTGAGCGCCTCGACGGGCGACCGCGGATCCTCGCGCAGCGGGATGGTCGCGCCGCCCGCCTCGTCCAGGCTCTGCCGCACGGCCCCGACGTCGGCTCCCGACTGGCCGCCGGTCGCGACCACGGCCTCGAGCTCGGCTCCGAGCCTCCGTGCCAGTGCGGCGGCGACGTGGATCGCGCGCACGGACTCGGCCGAGCCGTCGGCGGCCACTGACACGGTCGCCGGGAACGTGCCCTCGCCGGCGGGTCGCGCCATCAGCACCGAGCAGGGGGCGTCGTGCAGGAGCTGGGTGGCGACGCTCCCGAGCAGGATCCCCGTCAGGCGTTTGTGGTCGTGCGATCCGACCGCGACCAGGGTGGCCTTCTGGCGTCCGATCTCGGTCACGAGCATGGGGCCGGGAGGGCCTTCGACCACCGTCGTCGAGACGACCAGCGACTTGGGCAGGCGCGGCCGGGCGGAGTCGACGGCGGCCTGAAGCTCGTCGCGGGGGAACGATGCGGTGCGCGACACCGGGGGCGACCAGCCGACGGCGACCGATGCACCGGTGTTCCAGACGCTGCAGAGGACGACGTGCGCCGCCTCCGGCGCCAGCCGCGCCACCTGGCTCACGGCCTCGTAGCTCGCGTCGGTGCCGTCCAGGCCGCACACGATCCGGTCGAAGATCGCGGCCGGTCCCGTGCGAGCTCCGCCGAGCGTCGATTCGGTGTCCATGTCGTTCGCTCCCGTCTCCCGATTCACCATGTCTTGAGCGCCGTGAGCGCCGCCGAGTCCTCGACCCGGATCCGTGCGTCCACTGCGAGGCAGCCGTTCGGTCGGGCCATGACCGGGTTCAGGTCGAGCTCGACGATCTGATGGAAGTCAGCCGCGAGCTGGGCCAGGCGGCGCACGAGATCGGCGAGCGCGCGCGAGTCGGCCGGCGCGGCGCCGCGCATGCCGCCCAGGAGCGCCCCGGCCTTGCCGGCCGCGACCAGCTGGTCGGCGTCGACGTCGGTGAGCGGCGCCGGCGCGAACCGGATCTCGCCCAGGAGCTCGGCCATCGTGCCGCCCATCCCGAACGCCACGACAGGCCCGAACACCGGGTCCTGCATCGCTCCCGCCATCACCTCGACGCCCCCGCGCACCATTGGCTGGATGACGGCCGGGAAGCCGACGGTCGTGGTTGCGGCCGCGAGCTCGGCGGGCGTGCGCACGTCGAGCACCACGCCCCCCTTCTCGGTCTTGTGCACGCCGGCGGCGCCGGCCTTCACGACGACGGGGAAGCCGAGCGTCTCGGCCGCCGCGAGTGCCTGCGAGCCCGTCTGCACGAGCCGCTGCGCCGCGGTCGGGATGCCATAGGCGCCCAGGAGCCGCTCGACGGCATCCGGGTCGAGCCAGCCCTCCCCGCCGGCCGCGAGCGTGGCGGCGACGATCTCCTCGCCGGCCGCGCGATCGACCTCGGCGTCGCGCACCCGCCCGATGGGCTGGCGCAGCCATTCGGCTCGCTCCGCCACCCGGCCGAGCACGCGGGCCGCGGTCTCGGGATAGGCGAAGCAGGGCAGGCCCGCCCCGATCCGCGTGCTGGCGCCGCCCGTGACCACGATCAGCACCGGCTTCTCGGCGTCGGTTGCCTTGGCCGCCGCGGCGATCGCGGCGATCACGTCGTCGGGATCGGCGACGGCGGTCGCCGTCACGAGGACGATCAGCGCGTCGACATCCTGGTCGCCCAGCACGAAGGGTGTCACGGCGCCGAACATCTCGGGCGTCGCCGACCCGATGATGTCGACCGGGTTCAGCACGGTCGCCTCGCCGGGCACGAGCTGGCTGATGTGCTCGCGCGTGTGCTGCGCAAGCTCCGAGAGCTCGAGGCCGGCGTTCGAGCAGGCGTCGCCGCACAGGATTCCGAGACCGCCCGCATTCGTCAGGATCGCCGTGCGGCGGCCGTGAGGCAGCGGCTGCGAGGCGAGCACATCGGTCAGGTCGAGCAGCTCCTCGAGCGTCGCGGCCCGAAGGACACCGGACTGGCGGAACAGCGCCTCGACCGCTGCATCCGAGCCCGCCAGCGCGGCGGTGTGCGACTGGGCGGCGCGCGACCCGATGGCCGTGCTGCCGCCCTTGAGCGCGACGATCGGCTTCGTGCGCGACACGCGGCGGGCGATGCGTCCGAACCGGCGCGGGTTGCCGAACGACTCCAGGTAGAGCGCGATCGTGCCGGTCGACTCGTCGTCCTCCCAGTGCTCGAGCAGGTCGTTCGACGACACGTCGGCCTTGTTGCCGACCGAGACGAACGACGAGACGCCCAGGCCGCGCCGCTCGAGGCCCTCGAGCACGGCCAGCCCCACGGCGCCGCTCTGCGAGGAGACGGCCACCCGGCCGGGCGCGAAGCCGGCCTGCGAGAAGGTCGCGTTCATGTGCACGTCGCTCGAGGCCAGGCCGAGGCAGTTCGGGCCGATCATCCGGGCGCCGTAGCTGCGCACGAGCGTGAGCAGCTCGCGCTCGGCCCGCGCACCCTCGGGGCCGGTCTCGGCAAAGCCGGCGGTGATCACGCAGATCGCCCGCACCCCGGCGGTGAGGGCCGACGCGACGGCAGCATGCACCGCCGCGGCGGGCACGCAGACGACGACCAGGTCGACCTTCTCGGGCACCTCCTCGATCGCGTGCACCGCCGGAACGCCCGCGACCGGCTCGCCGGATCGATTGATCGGGAAGGCGCGCCCGGTGAATCCGCCTTCGATGATGTTGCGGAAGACCGCTCCGCCGATCGCACCCGGCCGGGCCGACGCGCCGATGACGGCGACCGTCTCGGGCCGGAAGAACGATCCAAGCGACTGGTCGATCGCGGAGTGGTCGCGCCTGTCGACCGCCTCGAGGAAGCGATCGCTCGCCGCGATCTGCAGGAGCACCTGGATCTCGCCGCCCTCGAACGTCCGCTCCACGTCGTAGCCGGTGTCGGCGAACACCTGCAGCATGGCATCGTTGTCCGCCATCACGTCGGCCACGAGCGTCTCGACGCCCGCGCGGGCGGCCGCGGCGGCGAGTTGCTCGACGAGCCGGGTGCCGACGCCGAGCCCCTGCATCTCCGTCGCCACGGCGAAGGCGGCCTCGGCCATGCGGGGGTCGCGGAGCCGGGCGTAGCTCGCAACCGCCACCACCGCCTCTTCGCCGTCCTCGCCGCGCAGCACGCCGATCAGCGCGCCGCGGGTTGCCCAGTCTGGTTCGAGCAGGCCGTCGAGGATGTCGGGCCCGATCCGGCGCGTCCCGTGGAAGCGCAGATAGCGGCTCTCGTCGTCGAGGCCGGCGAAGAACGCGAGCACGGCGTCAGCGTCGGCCGGCGTCGGGGGACGCAGGCGCAGCGTCCGGCCATGACGAAGAATGACGTCGCGGACGTGCGAACTGGTCGGTGAGTCGGGGGGACTCGACATTCGCGAGAGGCTAAGCCGGGATGCCGACCCCAGCATCCGTGGCGTCGCCTAACCCTGATTTCGGGCAACTACCGAGCCGGAGACTAGACGGGTCCGGCCGAATGCGAAAGCTCAGGTCAGGTCGAACACCAGCCGTGCCGGGACGTCGCCCTCGAGCACTTCGGCGATCGACTCGTTCACCGTCTCGAGCCGCCGCTTCTCGTACACGACCTCGGTGCGCCCGGCGGCGTGCAGCTCGAACACCTCCTGGAGGTCGACGCGGGTACCCACGATCGACCCGACCACCTTGGTGCCGTTCAGCACCGTCTCGAAGATCGGCAGGGTCATGGTGTTGTCTGCGGGCAGGCCCACGAGCACCAGGGTGCCGCCGCGCCGCAGCGAGGCGTAGGCCTGACCGAGCGGCTTCGCCGACGCGGCCAGCGAGATCGCGGCGTCCGCGCCCCCGAGCGCCTGGATCGCGGCCACCGGATCGCTCTCGGCGGCGTTCACCACGTGCTGCGCGCCGAGCTTCCTGGCCATCTCGAGCTTCTCGTCGAACAGATCGACGGCGACCACCTCGGCGCCGGCGATCAGGGCGTACTGAAGCGCCATGTGGCCGAGGCCGCCGACGCCGAAGATCGCCACGAGGTCGGACGGGCGGGTGCCCGACACCTTCACGGCCTTGTACGTCGTGACCCCCGCGCAGGTGAGCGGAGCAGCCGCGAACGGATCGACCGCATCGGGCACGATCCCGACGTAGTCGGCGCTCCCGACGGCGTACTCGGCCCAGCCGCCGTCGCAGCTGTAGCCGCTGTTGCGCTGGTGGGTGCAGAGGGTCTCCCAGCCGGATGCGCAGTACTCGCATGCGCCGCATGCCCAGCCGAGCCACGGGATCGCAACCCGGTCGCCCTCGGCGACGCGGCTCACGCCCGGCCCCGTTGCAACGACCCGGCCGACGCCCTCGTGACCGGGCACGAACGGCGGGCTCGGCTTGACCGGCCAGTCGCCGTGGGCGGCATGGATGTCGGTGTGGCAGAGGCCCGAGGCCTCGATCTTCACGAGCACCTCGCCGTGGCCCGGCTCGGGCACCGGCCGCTCCTCGATCTCGAGCGGAGATGCGAAATCGCGTACGACAGCAGCCTTCATGATGTCCTCCTCGGCGGGCGATGGTGCCCGCGGTCGATCCAAGAGACGGCGGCCGTCGCCCTCCCAGCCGTCGTTCCGGATCGTGCATACCGCGGTCCCGGATCGCATCGGCGGAACCGCGTACCTGCAGCCGTAGGAACTACCGATGCCGTCCGCCGCACCCCGTGCTTCGATGCGAGGGAACCCTGCGCCCATCGATCGTAAGGAGTCCTGGCATGGCAGACGCACGCGACGGGATCAGAGCGATGACGCACGAGGATCTGCTCACCGCCATGCACAGCGAGGCGTTCGCCCACGCGTCGTGCATGCTCTTCGCTGCGACCGCGCGGGCCGACGGGCGCATCGAGATCGCCGACCTCTTCGAGGCGGTCGCGCGGGTCGGCAGCGACGACCACTTCGCCCGCCTCGCGGCCGAGGCCGGTCTCGTCGGCGGTGACGCCGACAACCTCCGGGCCGCGATCGAGGCCGCCTCCTACGCCGTCGAGGTCATGTACCCGTCGTTCGCCGAACATGCCGCGGCGGCGGGCGATACCGGGGCGGCGGACGCCTTCACGGCCGCGCGCCGCGCCGGCATCGGCCACCTCGAATCGTTCCGCGAGGCCCTGCTCGACGTGACCGCCGGCGGGGCCTGAGTCAGCGGCGCTCGATGAGGACGAACCGCCGCATGACCAGGATCCCGTCCGGGTGCGGGGCGTAGGTGCGGCCGTAGTGCTCGAACAGGCGCCGCTCCTCGTCGGGGCTCAGGTCGTCGTCGGCGGGCACCGACGGCGCGCCCTCGATGGCGGCCTTCGACACCGCCACCCGCACACGCTCGTCCGACCGGGTCGCCCCCTCCGCCGGGACGAGATGCAGGCTGTGGCCGAGGAACCCGCTCGAAACGAGCAGGAACTCGGGCTCGCCCGTGCCCGTCGCGACGTAGACGTCGACGAGCTTGCCGACGTGCTCGCCCTCCTGCGACACGACGTCGAGCTCGTGCCAGTCGCGTACCTCGAGTGGTGATGGCATCTGTGGTCCCCCGTGACGGTGTGCGGAATCGGCGCCGATCCTACCGATCCGGACGGTGCGGGTACACTCCGCGCGCAGTCAACGGCGTTTGCCGGGTGGAACGGCCGTGCCTGGATGACGGGATCCGATGAGCACACGACGGTAGGAGCAGCCTCCGGCGGCGTCACGGCGTCAGCCGGAGTCGGCGAAGCGCGGCTGCGTGACGTGATCGAAGCGACGCGAGGGCTGCATCGCTCTCGATCGCTCGAGACCCTCCTGCGCGACGTGGCCGAGACCGCCGCCGCACTCGTGGGCTCGCGCCACGCGGCCCTCGGCGTGATCGACCCGACCGGTGTCTATCTCGAGCAGTTCATCACCGTCGGGATCGACGACGCCACCCGGGCGCGCATCGGTGACCTGCCACGCGGGCAGGGGATCCTCGGCGTTCTGATCCACGGAGCGTCCTCGCTGCGCCTGCACGACATGAGCGAGGATCCCCGGTCGGTCGGCTTCCCTCCCGGTCATCCACCGATGAAGAGCTTCCTGGGCGTACCGATCATGCTGCGGGGGCATGCCTTCGGCAATCTCTACCTCACCGAGAAGGAGCATGGCGACTTCACCGAGGAGGACCAGGAGGTCGTCGAGCTGCTGGCCTCCCAGGCGGCGGTCGCGATCGAGAACGCGCGTCTCTACGACGCCTCCCGCAAGTGGGCCAGACAGCTCGACTCGCTGAACGAGATCGGCTCGGCGCTCGTCACCGAGCTCGACATCGACCGCCTGCTGGGCGTCATCGCCGACCGCCTGCGCGAGCTGCTCGGAGCGCGGATCGTCATCATCGACCTGCTGCACTCCGACGGCAGCCTGCGCGTCGAGGGCGCTTCCGGCGAGGGTGCTGCCCAGCTGCTCGGGTCGATCAGCCCGCAGGGCTCGAAGAGCCATCACGTGTTACGCAGGATGAGCAGCGAGCGGGTCGACTCCGCCCTCGAGGATCCCGAGGTCCATCCCGACGGCGAGGCCGAGCGGCTCGACGTGCAGGCGGGGCTGTGGGTACCGCTGGTCGTGCGCGGCCAGCCGATCGGTGTGATCGCCGCGGCCGACAAGCTGGGCCGCGACCCGCGGTTCACCGACGGCGACCTGCGGCTGGCGGAGGCGTTCGGTTCGCGTGCCGCCGGAGCGGTCGAGCTCACCCGCCGCGTCAGCCGCGACACGGTCCGCTCGATGCTCCAGGCCCAGGAGGCCGAGCGCTCGCGGCTCTCGCGTGACCTGCACGACCAGACCGGACAGTCGCTGACCGCGCTCCTGCTGGGCCTGAACGCGGCCCAGCGCGCCGGCACCCTGGAGGAGACGCGGAGCGCGCTGGCGGAGCTCGACGGGCTGGTGC
The DNA here is from genome assembly GCA_036502065.1 of Gaiellales bacterium. Classification (GTDB taxonomy): domain Bacteria; phylum Actinomycetota; class Thermoleophilia; order Gaiellales; family JAICJC01; genus JAICJC01. The sequence continues at coordinate 7,812 of DASXZF010000061.1, read as the reverse complement.
GCGACGCGCTCGCCGACGTCCGCAGCATCGCCGTGCGGCTCCGTCCGGCGGCGCTCGACGAGCATGGACTCGCGGCTGCGCTCGAGCGCGTCGCGGCGACGATCCGCGGAGGCGAGGACGTCGAGGTCGTGGTCACGACGACGCTTCGCGACGACCGGCGTCTGCCCGCCGAGATCGAGACGGCGGTCTACCGGATCGTGCAGGAGGCGGCCACGAACGCCGTCCGCCACGGCGGCGCCCGGCGCGTCGACGTGACGGTCGTGACGCGACCGGACGCGGTCGTCGCCTCGATCGAGGACAACGGAACCGGCTTCGACACCGGCGGTGTGACCGAGGGGCGGCTCGGCCTGGTCGGGATGCGCGAGCGGGCGAGCCTCTTTGACGGGCGCCTGCGGGTAGAGTCCACGCCCGGCCGGGGCACCACCGTCACCGCCGAGCTGCCTCTCGGCGGGTAGTCCTCCGGTTCCGGTTCCGCACATTCCCCGATGCTGCGGCGGCGTGCCATGAGCAGGCTGTGGGCATGGCTGCCCGTCCGTCCCCAGACCACCACGAGCCGATCACTGTCCTCGTCGTCGACGATCATCCCGCCGTTCGCGCAGCGCTCTGCCGGCTGCTCGAGTCGCAGCCGGGGGTGCGCGTCGTCGGCACCGCCGTGTCGGTCGCCGAGGCAAGATCGGCCGTGACGGCGCTTCGCCCGGAGGTCACGCTGCTCGACATCTCCATGCCGGGAACGAACGGCCTCGACGCCGTGCCGCAGCTGAAGCACCTGAACCCGGGTGGTCGGGTCGTGATGTACTCGCTGCACGACGAGCCTGCCTATCTGCGGGCGGCCCTGCGCGGTGGAGCCGACGGCTACGTCGTCAAGGACGACCCGAACGCCCTGCTCGACGCCGTGTCCGTCTGACGGCGCTCAGCGCACGATGACGACAGGGCACGTCGCCCGCTGCGCGGACTGGTGCCCGACCGATCCGAGCAGGAGCTCCTTGAAGCCGCCGAGGCCCCGCGATCCGACGACGAGCATGTCGGCGCCCTCGGCCGCCTCGGTCAGCACGAGCGCCGCCGAGCCCTCGCCGACCTGGCGCTCCACCTCGATCCCGGCGAGCAGATCCTTGGCCGCGTCGAGCGTGCGGTCGAGGCCGGTCTTCGCCGCCGCCTCGAGGTCGTCCTCCCAATCGATCCCGACGGGCGGAACGAAGCCTCCGCTGCCGTAGGCGGCCGTCGGCATGTGCCAGGCGTGCACCGCCCGCAGGCGGGCGCCGCGCAGCCGAGCCTCCGCCGCAGCCCACTCGAGCGCCGCTTGTGAGCCCTTCGAGCCGTCCACGCCTACGACGATCAGTGCCATCGCCCGAACCCTATCGCGCGCCCGGCGTCACCGCTCTGGATGCGTACTTCCCCGATCCCGGAGACGGTCTCTCCCCGATGCGGCCGGCGTGTCGCGTCGCTGCAATTTGATCGTAGAGATTCCTGTCATGATCGGAAGGGAGTTTTCATGGCAACGCAGGAAGGGGTTCCCAACCGCCCCAAGCTCAAGCGCTCGCTCGGCCTGTCCATGGCCACGGCGCTCGTGATCGGCAACATGGTGGGCTCGGGGGTCTTCGGGCTGCCGTCGTCGCTCGCCTCCACCGGACCGATCTCGCTCCTGGCCTGGGTGTTCACCGGCGCCGGCGCGATCCTCCTGGCGCTGGTGTTCGCGAACCTGGGCCGCGCCTACCCGCAGACGGGTGGGCCGTACGCCTATGCGCGGCGGGCGTTCGGTGACTTCGCCGGCTTCTGGACCGCGTGGGGCTACTGGATCGCCGCGTGGGCCGGAAACGCCGCGATCGCGGTGATCTTCGTCAGCTATGCGACCGTGTTCTGGCCGAGGCTGGGCACGAACAACGTGCTCGCGTTCGCGGTTGGCCTGGGAGTGATCTGGCTGCTGACGCTCGTGAACATCATCGGTGTGCGCGAATCCGGGCTGATGCAGCTCGTGACCACCGTGCTCAAGTTCGTGCCGCTGGTCCTGATCGGCCTGATCGGGCTCTTCTACATGCACGCCGGCAACTTCACGCCGTTTGATCCCAATCACACCTCGCTGATCGGTCACTGGCATGCGATCTCGTTCGCGGCCACGCTGACCCTGTGGGCGTTCATCGGGCTCGAGTCGGCCACGATCCCGGCCGAGGAGCTCAAGGATCCCGAGCGGACGCTGCCGCGCGCCACGGTGTTCGGCACCGTCGTCACCACCGGGATGTACGTGCTTGCGACCGTTGCCATCATGGGCGTGATCCCGGCCGCGGCGCTCGCGCACTCCAACGCGCCGTTCGCCGATGCCGCCCGGCAGATCTTCGGCTCCTCGGTGCTCGGGATGTCCCCCGCCAAGCTGGTCGCCGCAGTCGCGATGATCTCGACGTTCGGCGCCCTCAACGGCTGGATCCTGATCCAGGGACGCGTGCCGCTGGCCGCTGCCGAGGACGGGCTCTTCCCGAAGGCCTTCGCTCAGGTGAGCGGCTCCCGCAAGACCCCGGTCGTCGGCCTGGTCGCCTCGTCGGTGCTCTTGAGCTTCCTGATGGGCATGAACTACCAGTCGTCTCTGACCGGCACGTTCACGAAGATCATCATCCTCGCGACCATCACGACGCTGGTGCCCTACGCCTTCGCGGCCGCGGCCCAGCTGATGCTGATGTTCAAGGAGCCGGAGCGGTTCAGCGGCCGGCGCCTGGCCGTCGATGCGACCGTCGCCATCCTCGCGTTCGGATACGCGTTCTGGATGATCTACGGCGCGGGCCAGGAGTACATCGCCCAGGGGTTCCTGCTCCTGCTGGCCGGCATTCCCGTCTACGTCTACCTGAAGTGGCGTCAGGCGGTGCACGCTGAGTCGCCGGTCGAGGCCACGCCTCCGACCGCACGGCCCGCGATCACCATCCGGCATGGTGCCTTTGGAAGCAGGGCCAAGTGAACCATCTGCAGACACACGCCACAACCACCACGGAGGGGAGCGCCCCAGGCGCTCCCCTCATGGGGGTTCACTCCGAGGTGGGGACGCTGCGCCGGGTGCTTCTGCACCGGCCCGGCGTCGAGCTCAAGCGGCTCACGCCCACCAACAAGGACGAGCTCCTCTTCGACGACGTCCTCTGGGTCAAGCGCGCCCGTCAGGAACACGACGTGTTCGCCGACACCCTCGCCGATCGCGGCGTCGAGGTGCTCTACCTCCAGGAGCTGCTCGCGGAGACGCTCGAGAACGAGGCGGCGCACGCGTCGCTGATCGAGCGCACGCTCGCCACCACGCCCCTCGGGCCGCGGCTGACCGGCGAGGTCGAGGCGTGGCTCACGGGGATGCCCCCGGGCGATCTGGCCGAGACCGCGATCGCGGGCATCGCCTACGACGAGCTGCCCTTCCACAGCCCGTCGCTTCCGGCGCGCACGGCGGCACCGGGTGACTTCCTGCTCTCGCCGCTGCCCAACCACCTGTTCACGCGCGATACGTCCGCCTGGATCTACGCCGGCGTGAGCGTCAACTCGATGGCCAAGGCGGCTCGGGTCCGCGAGGCGATCAACCTCGACCTCATCTACCGCGCTCATCCGCTCTTCGCCGAGCAGACGTTTCCGATCTGGAGCGACTGGCTGGGCTCGCCCGCGATGCTCGAGGGCGGCGACGTCCTCGTGATCGGAAACGGGTGCGTGCTCATCGGCATGGGCGAGCGCACGCGGCCTTCAGCGGTCGAGGAGCTGGCCCAGGGCCTGTTCACGGCCGGTGCCGCCCGCAAGGTGATCGCGGTCGTGCTGCCCAAGCGGCGCTCCGCGATGCACCTGGACACGGTCATGACCATGGTCGACTGGGATGCGTTCACCATCTATCCCGAGCTGCGCGAGAGCCTGTCCGGATATGTGGTCACGCCGGACGGCGAGGGGCTGGCGGTGCATCAGGCGGTGAACGTGTTCGACGCGATCGCCGCAGCACTCGATCTCGACCGGCTGCGGCTGATCGAGACTGGAGGTGACCGCTACGAGGCCGAGCGCGAGCAGTGGGACGACGGAAACAACGTGCTCGCCGTGGCACCCGGAGTGGTCATCGCGTACGAGCGCAACGTCGACACCAACACCCGCCTGCGCAGGCACGGCATCGAGGTGATCACGATCCCCGGCTCGGAGCTGGGGCGGGGTCGCGGAGGTCCGCGCTGCATGTCCTGCCCGATCGTGCGCGAGCCGATCGACACTTCAGACGCACACGAGGAGTGATCGCGATGAACCTGGAACTCTCCACCCTCACCGTCCCGCCGGACTTCCTCACCGTCGGCGACCTCGGCGAAGCCCAGTTTGCAGCCGCGCTCGACCTGGCCGAGGCGATGAAGCACGCGCCCGCCGGCTGGCTCGACGCGCTCCCCGCCGAGACGCTGGCGTGCTTCTTCGAGAAGCCCTCCACCCGTACCCGCGTCTCGTTCGCCGCCGCAGCCCATCGGCTGGGCATGCTGCCGCTCGTCCTGCGACCGGACGAGCTGCAGCTGGGTCGCGGCGAGACGGTTGCCGACACCGCCCGGACACTGGCCGGATTCTGCGCGGCGATCGTCATCCGCACGTTCGCCCAGGCGACGGTCGAGGAGCTCGCGGCGCACTCGAACGTCCCGGTCATAAACGCGCTCACCGACGACCACCATCCCTGCCAGGCGCTGGCCGACTTCCTCACGCTGCGTGAGGTCTTCGGACATCTGGAAGGGCTGAAGCTGGCCTACATCGGCGATAGCGACAACGTCGCCCGCTCTCTGATGGAGGCCGGAGCGCTCTCTGGCGTCGAGGTCGTCGTCGCCTCGCCGCCCGCCTATCAGGCCGAGGCGGCCGCGCGGCGCGAGCTGCTCGACTTCGTCGCCCGCCACCACGGCCACGCCGGCGTGGTCGAGGATCCGCACGAGGCGGTCGCGGGCGCCCATGCGGTCTACACGGACGTCTGGGTGTCGATGGGCGCCGAGGCCGACGCCGAGCGCCGCCGGCGCGAGCTGGCGCCGTACCAGGTGACGGCCGGGCTGATGGCCGCGGCACGGCCGGACGCGGTGTTCATGCACTGCCTGCCCGCCCACCGTGGCGAGGAGATGACCGCCGAGGTCATCGACGGGCCCGCGTCGGTCGTGTGGCAGCAGGCCGCCAACCGGCTGCCGACCGAGCAGGCGATCGTCCACGCGCTCATCACGGGTGGATGGAGCCGGCCATGACAGGCCCGGCCGGACAGCCGATCGTCGTCGCCCTCGGCGGCAATGCGCTGCTCAAGCGCGGGGAGCCGCCCGACATCGCCCGCCAGCGCATGAACCTCGAGGTCGCCGCCGACGCGCTCGCGGCCATCGCGCGCGACCATCGTCTGGTGATCACGCACGGCAACGGCCCCCAGGTGGGGGTGCTCGCGCTCCAGTCCGAGGCATCCGCCACGCCCTCGCCCCTCGACGTCCTCGGGGCCGAGACCGAGGGGATGATCGGCTACCTGATCGAGCAGGCGCTCGGCAACCGGCTCGGCGGGTCGTCGGTCGCGACGCTGCTGACGCAGGTCGTCGTCGACGCCGCCGACCCGGCCTTCGGCGCGCCGAGCAAGCCGATCGGCCCGATCTATTCCGAGGCAGATGCTCGCAGGCTTGCGGCCGAGCGCGGCTGGACGGTGGCGCCCGACGGGACGAGCTTCCGGCGGGTGGTGGCGTCGCCGCAGCCCCTGGACATCGTCGAGCTGCGCACGATCCGGCTGTTGCTCGACGCCGGTGTGACCGTTGTGTGCGCGGGCGGCGGCGGAGTGCCGGTCGTCGCCGATGCCGCCGGACGCCTGCACGGCATCGAGGCCGTCATCGACAAGGATCTCTCGGCCGCGCTGCTTGCCGAGCGCCTGGGGGCGTCACAGCTCGTGATGCTCACCGACGTCGAGGCTGTCGCGAACGATTGGGGCACGCCGGCTGCAGCACCGATCGGGACGATCGATCCCGCGGCGTTGCGCTCGATGCGGTTCGCGGCCGGATCGATGGGGCCGAAGGTTGAGGCCGCCTGCCGGTTCGTCGAGGCGACCGGAGGGACGGCCGCCATCGGATCGCTGGCCGACGCCGCTCGCGTCGTCGCCGGAGCCGCGGGGACGGTTGTCGTCCCCGCGGTGGGCGGCCCCGCAACGGCCGTCGCCGTCTGAGCGCTTCGGCCGGGCCGCGTTCGTGCCGGCGCGACAAGCGGGGTTCGCCGCGCACAGGATCAGCGAAAACCCCGATGTCCCGCATGTGACCGGCGCGGGACACTCACGCCGACAACCCACGAATTTGCAGGAGGTGGCATCGTGTTCAAGACAATCGTGCTCGCCGTCGACGGCTCGGAGTCGTCCGACCGCGCGGTGTCGTACGCCGGCGAACTCGCCCGGGAATCGGGCGGGCGCATCGTCGCCGTCCACATCAAGGAGCTGATTGCCGGCCGCTTTGCGGGCCCCGTCCACGTCGACGAGGACGACCTGCAGGCGAAGATCCGCAAGCAGGTCAAGGATCTGAGCGACGCCGGCGTCAACATCACCGTCGAGATGCACTCGACCGTGACCGGCGGCCCCGCTCCCGTGATCGCCGACACGGCATCGCGTGAGAGCGCCGATGTGATCGTCACGGGCACCCGTGGCCATACCGCGCTGGCCGGCGTGATCGTCGGCAGCGTCGCACAGCGACTGCTGCACGTGGCCCCGTGCCCCGTGCTCGTCGTCCCGCCGCCGCACGGCCCGCAGGGCCATGCTGCGAAGCAGGCCGAGCAGGTCGCAGCCGGTTGATCGCAGCGCCCGCCACGCATGTCCGTCTCTTCGGGGGCGGACATGCGTTTGCGGTCGCCTGCGGGAACGGCGGTTGGGATGACGGCCGGAAAACCAGAAGCGCCTGCGACCGCTGACCCGCGCCTCGCCGCGCTCATCGAGGCCGGCACGATCGTCGCAAGCGGCCTCGACCTCGAGACCGTCCTCGCACGTCTGCTCGACCACGCCCGGGCGCTGACCGGCGCGCGCTACGCCGCGGTCGGCGTCCTCGACGGCACGGGCGCGCGGATCGAGCGCTTCGTCACCGTCGGCATCTCCGAACAGGAGCGCGCGGCGCTCGGCGACCCACCGACCGGACTCGGCATCCTCGGTGCGCTCATCACCGATCCACGGCCGCTGCGGCTCGCCGACCTCGGGCGCGACCCGAGGGCGGCCGGCTTCCCACCGGGCCATCCGCCGATGCGGTCGTTCCTGGGCGTGCCGGTCGTCGCCGGTGGCGCCGTGTTCGGAAACCTGTACCTGACCGACAAGCCCGGCGGCGAGTTCACCGCCGACGATGAGCATCTGATCGTCACCCTCGCGGCGTATGCGGGCGTCGCCGTGCACAACGCCAGGCTCTACGCGCTCGAGCGCGCCCGCGCGGCCGAGCTCGAGGCCGCCGTCCGTGAGCTCTCGTCGATCCACGACATCGCCGATGCCGTGCTCGGCGGCGGCGCGCGCGACGACACGATGGTCATGATCGCCGAGCGCGCCCGCGCCGCACTGGGCTGCAGCCTCGTGACGATCGCGCTGCCCGCCTCGTCGGGCGACGTGCTCGAGGTGGTGGCGGCGGCGGGTGCGCGCGCCGTCAACGTGCTGGGCGCCCAGCTGCCCGCGGCCGCGTCGAAGATCGGCACCGCGATGCGCGCCCGCCGCAGCGTGCGCGTCGAGAACCTCGCCGCCGACCCCGACGCCCACCAGCCCACCGTGGCCCTGCTCGGCGTGAAGAGTCAGCTGATCGTGCCGCTCGTCCACCGGGCGGAGGCGCTCGGCGCGATCACCGCGGGCGCCGATGCCGACGACGCCCCGCTCACGGCGGACGACGAGCGCATCCT
>DASXZF010000060.1:0-4851 GCA_036502065.1 Gaiellales bacterium | reverse complement strand
GCACGTCGTAGGCCGCCGGGTCGGACAGGACCGCGGCGTGCCACAGATAGCGCGCCGTGGACAGGGCCGAGAGCACCGTCGGCTGGGGCGGCGGCGCCGAGACGACGAGGAACGTGCCGAACCCGTGCACGTCGGCGCCCGCCGCCCGCAGGGCCGGCCCGACCGTCCGCGGCACCGGCACGGACATCATCAGCCACAACCGCCCGACGGTGCCGTGCTGGTCGAGCCGGTGCACGAGCCGGCAGCCGCGCAGCGAGCCCGCGTGCTGCCAGCCCGCGAGCGGTGAAGAGTCGGGAGCCGCGAGCACGGCGTAGGCGCCCATCAGCCGCGGGTCCTCGCCCTGGGCGAGCGTGCCGGCCGTCGTCGCGAGCGCGTCGGTCGAGTGGAAGTGCCCGGCCATGTAGAGGCTCGCGTCGCGCAGGTCGGCGTTGAAGTCCGCCAGCTCGTTGTGGTCGGCGACCCAGCCGGGCGCGAGCAGCGCGGCGGTGATCACGGCCGCGATCAGCGGGCCGGTGCGCGACCCGAAGTGGCGGCCGAGCTCGAGCGCGAGACCGGCCAGCGCGACGGCGAACCCGGGCAGCAGGAACGACAGATGCCGCTCGGGCGCGAAGTCGCGCGACGAGGCCGTCAGCACCGACAGGAGGATGATCGGCAGCACCAGCCAGACGGCCGCGAAGGCGGCGGCCCGCCGGTTGCGCACCAAGAGCGCGGCGATCCCGAGCGCCGTCGCGACGCCGAGGGCGATCCCGAACGCGATATGGCCAGAGCCCGACGCGGCGTCGGCGAGCCGCTCCCAGAAGTGCACCGCGCCGACCTTGATCACGGGCGCTCCGGAGCCCACGCCGTACTTGTTCTGCAGCGGCGCGTAGAAGTGCCGCAGCAGCAGCAGGGCGACGCCGCCGAGCAGGATCGCCGCGCCGACGGCCGCGGCGAGGCGGCGTTGCGCGCGCAGCCCGTGCCGCAGCCGCAGCGCCAGCAGGCCCGCCATCAGGACAAGCTCCGAGAAGAGCGCGAAGAGGCCGAACGGGTGCGCCGAGACGAGCATCAGCGCGGTCAGCGCGTAGGGGGCGACGTGGCGGGCGCGCCCAGTCCGCACGAGGACGAGCATGAGCCACGCGCTCGCGTACGCCGCCGCGATCATCGCCGTGTAGCCGCGCGCGAACTGGCCCAGGTGGATGGTGATCGGCGAGGACGCGGTTACGACCGCGATCACCGCGCCGCCGGCCCGGCCAACCAGCTCGCGGCCGAAGCCGTAGCTGATCGCCACCGCGGCGATGCCGAGGATGGTCGAGGGCAGGCGCAGCCCGAGGATGTCGTGCCGCCACCAGAGCGAGGCGTGCACGAGCAGGTAGTGCAGCGGCGGCCCGTGCCGGTGGTCGACGGCGACGCGCAGCACGTCGAGCGCCGACGCGCGGGAAGCGACGCCGAGCGTCACCCCCTCGTCGTTGTGGAGCGGGCGGAAGTCGAGCCCGAACCCGATCACGAGGACGGCGTAGCCCAACGTGGCGATGAGCGCCGCAAGCGGCGGCCAGCGAGCACGGAGGACACGGCGGGCACCGTCGCGAGTCAGCATCGGCGGGGGATTATCCGCCACCGGCCGCCGCGGCCGCCGGGGATGCGGTCACGCTCGTGGCGACGGTCACCTGCATGTGGCGCGCGCGCCAGCGGATACCCTTCCCCCATGGCATCCGACCCCGCGCTGGCCGGCCCCGCGGACGCCGCCGACACCGCCGCGCCCGACGTGACCGTGGTCGTGCCGGTCCTGAACGAGCAGGCGACCGTCGAGCCGCTCTACGACGGCATCGTGACGACGCTGCAGGCGGCGGGGATCCCGGCCGAGGTGATCTTCGTCGACGACGGCTCGACCGACGACACGTTTGCGATCCTCGAGCGCCTGCACGCCGCCGATCCGCGGGTGCGGGTGGTCTCGTTCAAGCGCAACTTCGGCCAGCACCCGGCCATGCACGCCGGCATCGCCCGGGCGCGCGGCCGGATCGTCGTGACGATGGACGGCGACCTCCAGAACCAGCCGAGCGACATCCCCCGGCTCGTCGCGGCGATCGAGGCGGGGGCCGACGTCGCCAGCGGCCGGCGCGCGATCCGGCGCGACGCCATGCTGCCGCGGCGACTGCCGTCGTTCGTGATCAACCGCATGCTCGGCCGGCTGACCGGCGCCCACCTGAGCGACTTCGGCTGCGCCTTCAACGCCTATCGCCGCGACGCCCTGGAGCCGGTCATGCACCGGATCGGCCGCCAGAAGTTCACCAAGGCGCTCGTGTGCTCGACCGGCGCGAGCGTCGTCGAGGTCGACCTCGACCACCGCGCCCGCGCCGACCGCAGCCGCTACGGCATGGTCAGCCTGGTGAAGCTCGCGCTGCATGTCCTGACCGGCTTCTGGGCGCAGCTCGTGCAGTGGCTGGGGGCCGTCCTGGGCGTGATCGGTATCCTTACATCTCTGGGAGTGGGAGTCTGGGGGATCGTCTACTGGATACGACACGACAATTTTCCGGGTCCGCTGCTCCTGGGGGGGCTCGTCCTGTTCGTGCTCGGCCTGCAGGGGTTTCTCATGGCCGTGCTGGGGGAGAACCTGCAGCGCATACAGCGCGACGTCGAGGGACGACCGCTCTACTACATCGATCGCGAGCTGGGCTAGCCCGGTGAAGGACGGAAGGGAACTGCGGTGAAACGGATACTTGTGACCGGCGGGGCCGGGTTCATCTCGTCGAACATGATCCGCTACCTCCTGCACGAGACGGCCCATGACGTGGTGACGATGGACGCGCTCACCTATGCGGGCAACATGGCCAACCTGGCCGACGTGACGGATCACGAGCGGCTGAAGTTCATTCACGGCGACATCCGCGACCTGGCCGACGTGACGGCCGCGCTCGAGGGCGTCGATGTGATCGTGAACGCCGCCGCCGAGTCGCACGTGTCCAAGTCGATCGCCGAAGGCGCCGCCGAGTTCGTGACGACAAACGTCGTCGGCACCCAGGTGCTGCTCGATGCGATGCGTAACCACCGCATCGAGCGCTTCATCCTGATCTCCTCGTCCGAGGTGTACGGCACCGCCGAGAGCGAGCCGATGACCGAGGACCACGCGCTCAACCCGCGCTCGCCGTACGCCGGCACGAAGGCGGGCGGCGACCGGCTGGCGTACTCGTACTACTGCACGTACGACCTGCCGATCACGATCATCCGCCCGTTCAACAACTACGGCCCCTACCAGCACGCCGAGAAGGTCATCCCGCGCTTCATCATCCAGGCGCTCTGCGACCGGCCGCTGACGATCCACGGCGACGGCCACGCCAGCCGCGACTGGCTGCACGTGTTCGACACGGCCGAGGCGATCACCGCCGCGTGCGAGGTGCCCCTCGAGCAGATCGTGGGCGAGACGATCAACGTCGCCACCGGCGTCGACGAGACGGTCGAGCAGATCGCCGACATGATCCTCGAGATCCTGGGCAAGCCCGCGTCGCTCAAGCGGCATGTCGTCGACCGTCAGGGACAGGTCGACCGCCACATCGGGTCGACCGACAGGGCCGAGCGGCTGCTGGGGTGGAGGTCACGGATCCCCTTCGCCGAGGGGCTCGAGCGAACCATCCGCTGGTACAGCGAGAATCCCGAATGGTGGCAGGCCGTCCTGGCCTCGGAGCAGACGGCACAGGTCGTCTGACGCGTCCCCGCACACTGGTGGTGCTCGGCGGCGGGCCGGCGCAGCGGCACGCGATCGACGCCGCCCGTGCGCTCGGCGTGCGCACGATCGTGTGTGACGCCGACCCGCGCCTCGGCGACGTGCCCGTGTCGAGCGAGGACGCCGACGGCGTGCGCGAGACGGCCCGCGCCGCCGACGGCCTGATCGCACCCGGCACCGACTGGCCGGTGCGGATCGCCGCGACGGCCGCCGAGGAGCTGCACATCCCCCACCCCGTGTCCGCCGCCGTGGCGATCACGTGCACCGACAAGCTCGCCCAGCGCGCGCGGCTCTCCGCCGCCGGCGTGCCCCAGCCGCGGTGGTCGGCCGACGCGCCCCCGGCCTACCCGTGCGTGGTCAAGGCCGCCGACCGCCAGGGCCAGCGGGCGATGACGATCGTCCGCGACGAGGCGGGCCTGCCGGAGGCGGCGCAGCGGGCGCGCAGCGGGTCGCGCAGCGGGCGGGCGATCTACGAGGAGTTCGTCCCCGGGCCCGAGGTGACGGTGAACGCGTTCTCGATCGGCGGCCGGTTCATGCCGGTGGCCGTCACCGACCGCGTCCACTTCGAGGGCGTCACGGGCGTCGCCCGCCGGCACATCTATCCCGCCGCAGCCGACGGCGCGCAGGCCGCGATGGCGGTGGCCGAGGCGGCGGTCGCGGCCGTGGGCATCCGGTCGGGACCGAGCTACGTGCAGCTGATCCTGGCCGACGACGGCCCGCGCGTGGTCGAGGTCGCGGCGCGGCTCGGCGGCGGGCACGACTCCGAGATCTGCCGCACGGCGGTGGGCGTCGACCTCGCCACCGCGGCCGTCAGGGCGGCGCTCGCCGAGCCGATCGACCCCGAGGCGCTGCGCCCCCATCCGAACGGCGCGGCGGTGATCGAGTTCCTGGCCGCCCCGCCCGGCGAGCTGGTCGCGGCCACCGGCCCGCCCGAGGTGTGCTTCTACGACCACCCCGGCCACGTGTACGGGCCGCTGCGCGTGGCCACCGACCGGGCCGGCTACGTGCTCGCGACCGGCCCCGACCGCGCCCAGGCCCTGCGGCGGGCGGCCGCGGCCGTCGACGCCGTCACGTTCGAGGTGCGATGAGCCGCTCGGCCACAGCCCGGCTGGCCCTCGACGGAGGCAGCCCCGTGCGCGAGACAATGCTCGACTTCT
>DASXZF010000059.1:0-20307 GCA_036502065.1 Gaiellales bacterium | reverse complement strand
GGCCGCTGCGCGCAAGCGGCGCCATCCGCACCGCGTAGGACGCCCGCCCCGCCGTCACTCCCGGAGCGGGCCGGGAGATGGAGAGGGCCGAGCGCACCCGCCCGAGCAGCTGCGACGCGCCTGCCAACCCCGTGCGCAGGTGCCCGATCGTGAAGAACGAGGGCAGCGAGGCGGCAAAGGCCGTGCCGTCGGAGGCGTCGTACATGAGCGCGTGCGTGCCGTGGACGACGAGCTGGGTGTCGCCCTGGTCGGTCTGGAACTCGAGCCGCAGGTGGCCGTCCTGGTACCAGAGCCGGCCGTTCGCGCCCGTGACGAGCGGCAGCGGGCTGCCGCCCGCGCTCGCCTGCGGGACGAGCGACGTCGTGGGCACGAGCGAGTCGACGTAGCGGAAGTTGGCGCTGACGCCGACCGGCCCGGTGCTCCCGAGCTCGCGCAGGGTGAGCTCCGAGAGCGTGGCGGCCGGGGGCGGCTTCGCACCGCCGGTGTCGAGGCTCGCAACGACGTTCGCCGCGACGAACACGACCGCGACCGCCGCGCCGATCGCGACCAGCGTCGCGGTCGACGCGCCCCGCACCCAGACAGTCAGCCTCGCCATAGGGCGGCCAGAATAGTGGACCGGCGTGAGGTGGGGCCTGGCCCCGCTGAGGGGGCCAGGCCCCGATGTTCGCCCTGAGCGCTACCGCTTGGCGCCGACCAGCGCCCGCGCCGCCTCGGCGATGTGCGCGTGGTCGATGCCCGCCTGGTCGAGCAGCTGGGCGGGAGTGCCCGACGTCGGCATGCCGGTGGGGGAGAGCCCGGTCACGGTCACATCTGCGCCCGAGCCCTGCAGCGCCTCGAGCACCGCCTCGTGCAGGCCGCCCTCGGGCCAATGGTCCTCGACGACGACGATGGCGCCGGTGGCCTCGGCCGCCTCGATCAGCGTGGCGGCGTCGATCGGCTTGACCGAATAGAGGTCGAGCACCCGGGCCGAGATGCCCTCGTCCGCCAGCGTGTCGGCGGCTGCAATCGCCTGGTGCAGCGTGATCCCGGCGCCGACGATCGTGACGTCGTCGGAGTCCGACGAGCGCGTGAGCCGGGAGCCGCCGATCGGGAACGGCTCGTCGGCCGGGTAGAGCACCGGCGTGCTCTCGCGGGTCGTTCGCAGGTACACGATCCCCTTGCGGTCGGCCATCTGCTCGACCAGCTTCGCCGTCTGGTTCGCGCAGCTCGGGTAGAGCACGGTCGAGCCGTGCACCGCCCGGAACGACGCCAGATCCTCGAGCGCCATCTGCGATGGCCCGTCCTCGCCGATCGACACGCCCGCGTGGGAGCCCGCCAGGCAGATGTTCGCCTGGCTCACGGCCGCCATCCGGGTGAAGTCGTAGGCCCGGGCCAGGAACGCGGCAAACGTCGATGCGAACGGCACCCAGCCGCGCACCTGCATGCCGATGGCCGCGGCGACGAGCTGCTGCTCGGCGATGTACATCTCGAAGTAGCGGTCGGGATGGGCCTTCGAGAAGAGCTCCGAGTACGTGGAGTTGCCGACCTCGCCGTCGAGTGCGACGACGCGGCCGTCATGCGCCCCGAGCGCGACCAGGGCATCGCCGTAGGCGCGGCGCGTGGCCACCTTCTCGCCCACCTCCCACGCGGCCGGCTCGGCCGCGGTCGTCGCGAAACGGTTCGGGCGCCCGTTCGCGGCCGGCGCCTGCGGGCGGACCTGCAGGTCGCGCTTGCCGCCGAGCTCTGCGATCGCGCCCTCGGGGTCGTCGAGCGGCTTGCCGTGCCAGCCGTTCTTGTTCTCGACCGCGGCCACGCCCTTGCCCTTGAGCGTGCGGGCAATGATCACGACCGGCTGGCCGTCGGCCGCCGTGGCCTGCTCGAAGGCGGCGTCGATCTCGGTCACGTCGTGGCCGTCGATCTCGATCGCGCGCCAGCCGAACGCCTCGGCCCGCTTCGCGTACACCTCGGTGCGCCAGCCGAGCATCGTCTCGCCCCGCTGGCCGAGCCGGTTCACGTCGATGATCGCGATGAGGTTGTCGAGCCCCTCGTGGCTGGCCGCCGCGAACGCCTCCCACATCGAGCCCTCCGCCATCTCGCTGTCGCCGCACAGCGTCCACACGCGGAACGGCAGCTGGTCGAGCCGCTTGCCCGCAAGCGCGATGCCGACCGCGATCGGCAGGCCCTGGCCGAGCGAGCCCGTGGCGACGTCGACCCACGGGAGCAGCGGCGTCGGGTGGCCCTGCAGCCGCGAGCCCATCTTGCGGAAGCTCAGGAGCTCCTCGTCCGAGACGGCGCCGGCCGCGCGGTAGATCGAGTACAGGAGCGGGGAAGCATGCCCCTTCGAGAACACCAGATGGTCGTTCATCGGGTTCTCGGGGGCGTCGAAGTCGTAGCGGAGGTACTTGGCGAGCAGCACGGCCATCAGGTCGGCTGCAGACATCGATGAGGTGGGGTGGCCGGAGCCGGCGGCGGCAGCCGCGCGGATCGAATCGACCCGTAGCTGCTGACCCAGCTCACGCCACATCGCCTGGTCGTTCATGGGGAGGCTCCTCGTCCAGTGGGGGTGCTGCGGAGGTACCCGCTGCAGCCCCACTGTAGCCCTGATGCCCTCCGCGTCCCGCTGGCCCCGGAAGTCCCCGGGAAACAGAACGGGCCCGGACGGAGCGATCCATCCGGGCCCGAAGCAATGCGGTCCTAGAGCGAGGAGATGACGTTGTTCAGCGTGTTCTTGATCGCGGTGCTCAGCAGACCAAGGGTGACGACGACGGCGATGGTGATCACGCCGAGGACGACGGCATACTCGGCCATGGTCTGGCCGGCCTCGTCACGCACGTCGGTGGAAAGCGTGGTGAAAAACTCGTTGATGGGACTCACCTCCCCAGGCGGGATCGATGGGATACCGGTTGCTCCTTTACGGATCGGCGTTTCCCACCCCCGACCAGATCGCCCTTTGGGGTGAATTTTCATACCCGGGGATGCGAAATGTCCCTGTGGGGGGTCAAGAACGCGCGCGGGCTGCCGGTCAGGCGTCGAGCAGGCGCAAAACGGGCTCGAGCGCGCGCACGGCCGTCTCGGTTATCGGGTCGAGCACGAGGATCGCCTCGTCCGCTCCCGCCTCGGCCAGGCCCTGCAGGTGGCGGCCGAGCGTCTCGGCGTCGCCGGGCACCGGTGCGATCTTCGGGAGCGGCGCGCGCTCGCGGGTGCCGTCGCCGACCGCGACCAGGACGCACGCGCTGCGCTCGATGTCCGACTCGGCCCGGCCCGCCTTGCGCACCGCCGCGTCGATCTGCGCGTTCAGCTCGGCGAATCCGGCGACCGTGTTGCCGTAGCCGTCCCACCAGGTGTTCCACGCGTCGACGTGGGGGAGCGCGATCGAGAGCATGCGCGGCCCGTTCGACCCGATCACGAGCGGCGGGCGCCGCGCGGGCGGCGGCAGCAGCGCCGCGTCCTGCGCCTGCCAGTAGCGGCCGTCGAGCGTGACGTGCTCGCCCGCCACCAGGCCGCGGATGATCGCGAACGCCTCTTCGAAACGGGCGACCCGGTGGTCGTACGGGATGCCGAATGCGCGGAACTCGGGCTCGTTCCAGCCGCAGCCGAGCCCGAGCACGAAGCGGCCGCCGCTGATCTCATCGATCGCGGCGGTCATGCGCGCGATCAGGCCCGGCGGGTGAAATCCGGTGCACGCGACGAGCGGCCCGAGGTGCACGCGCGTCGTCGCCGCGGCCAGCGCGGCGAGCACTGCCCAGGCATCCCACGGGCCGCGCTCCTCCTGGCCTTCGCCGCGGTAGAGGAGGTGGTCACCGACCCAGATCGAGTCGAACCCGACCTCCTCGGCTGCCTGCGCGATCGCCACGTACTCGGGCCAGCGCACCTCGCGCTCGACCTCGGGCAGCTGGACTCCGATGCGCATGGGGCGGGGCACGGCGCGGGACTCTACGTGAATAACCGGTGCCAGGCACCTGTATGCACGTCGTCGCGCCCGGTCATGCGGATGAGAGGACTTGAACCTCCACGACCTTGCGGTCACACGGCCCTGAACCGTGCGCGTCTACCAATTCCGCCACATCCGCGAGAGACAAGAGTTTACCCAGGCGCGCACGCGCCGGTGAGGAGCTGTGCGATCTCCTCCGCCGGGTAGCCGGCGTCGGCCAGCACCTCGGCCGTGTGCTCGCCGAGGCGCGGCGGCGGCCGGTAGGCGGGCAGGCGCTCGCCGTCGATCTGCATCGGTGAGCCGATCATCCGCAGGGGGCCCGCGCTCGGGTGCTCGACGGTCTCGACGGTGTGCGCCGCCGGTCCGGCCAGCGCGGCGGGGACCGACAGCACCGGGCCGCCGGGGACGCCCGCGCGGTCGAGCACGCCCAGCCAGTGTGCGACGGGCCGCTCGGCGAACGTGCGCCGCAGCTCCTCGACGAGCCGGTCGCGATGCACGACGCGCAGCCGGTTCGTCGTGAACTCCGGGTCGGCACCCGTCGCGGCGAGCCCGGCCTCGCGGCAGAAGCGGGCGAACTGCTCGTCGGTGCCGACGGCCAGGTTGACGTAGCCGTCCGCGGCCCGGAACGTCTCGTACGGGACGATCGACGGGTGCGCGTTTCCCAGGCGCGTCGGCTCGAGGCCGCCGAGCAGCCAGTCGCCGCCGCGGTTGGCGAGCCAGGCGACCTGGGCGTCGAGCAGCGACACCTCGAGCGTCGCCCCCTCGCCGGTGCGCCCGCGCCGCAGGAGCGCCGCCAGGATCGCCGAGCTCGCGAACTGCCCCGCGACGATGTCCGAGATCGCCACCGCGACCTTGATCGGCTCGCCGTCGGGCTCGCCCTGCATGCTCATGATCCCGCCGATGCCCTGCATCACGAAGTCGTAGCCCGGCCGGTCCGCCTCGGGGTGGCCGGTGGGATAGCCGCGGATGGCGCAGTGCACGACGGCCGGGTGCGCGCTGCGCACCGATGCGGCGTCCAGGCCGAAGCGCCCGCCGGCGTGGGGCAGGAAGTTCTCGATCACGACGTCGGCGCTCGCCGCCAGCCGCTGCGCCACGGCGGCGCCCTCGGGCTGCTTCAGGTCGATCGCGATCGAGCGCTTGTTGCGGTTCACCTGCAGGAAGTAGGCGCTCTCGCCCGCGACGAAGGGCGGTCCCCACTGGCGGCTGCCGTCGCCGCCGCCGGGCCGTTCGACCTTGATCACGTCGGCGCCCAGGTCGGCGAGCATCATGGTGCAGTAGGGCCCGGCCAGGATCTGAGTCAGGTCGAGCACCCGCACGTCTGCGAGGGGCGGGTCGGGCACGGCCGCGATGTTAGAGCACGGGCCCGGCTCAGCCGGGGAGCTTGGCGAGCTGGTCCAGGGCCCACTGGCGGTGCTTGTCGGCCTTGACGTTCACCTTGGCGGCCGCGACGTTGCCTTCGCGGTCGATGACGAAGCCCGAGCGGATCAGGCCGACCGAGGTCTTGCCGTAGCGCGTCTTCTCACCCCAGGCCCCGTAGGCCTCGGCGACGGAGTGGTCCTCGTCGGAGAGCAGCGGGAACGGCAGCGTGAACTTCTCCTTGAACTGCACGTGCGAGTCGGTCCCGTCGGGGCTGATGCCGAGCACCGTCGCGCCGGCCTTTGTGAACTCGCCCCAGCTGTCGCGGATGTCGCACGCCTGGATCGTGCACCCCGACGTGTCGTCCTTGGGGTAGAAGTAGACGACGACCGGCTGTCCGCGCAGGTCGCTCAGGCGAACCGTCTCGCCCTCGTCCGAGCGGAGGGCGAAGTCAGGCGCCGGCTGTCCGACCGTGACCATGTCCGTAGGCTAGCCCGCGGCGTCGATCGGGCGTGCAGCAACCACCCCGGCTGGTAGCGTCCCCGCCCATGCCGGTGGTGCACGCGATCGTCGGATCGTGCCTGATCGTCGTCAACGCGCTCGTCGCGGTCTGGGGCACGATCGCCTACCGGCGCAACGCGCCGCCCGGCGACCTGTTCCGGCAGGCGCTCGCGCTGGCGCAGACGCTCGTGATCGCACAGGCGACGCTCGGGCTCGTCCTGATCTCGGAGGGGTACCGCCCGGCCGATCAGCTGCACTTCGTGTACGGGCTCCTACCGCTGCTCTGCGTCGCCTACCCCTATGCTTTGCGGGGTGAGGACGGGCGCCGCAATCTGCTGCTGTTCACCATCGGGTCGGGACTTGTCGCGGCGCTGGGCGTGCGCGCGTTCATGACCGGGCCGCACTGATGAGCCGCGAGTCGCTGCGGGGCTTCCTGATCGTGATCGGCCTGGCGATCATCGCCACGGTCTTCTCCAGCGTGTCGACGCGGATCTTCGGCATCCTGCTGGGGACGATCGCGCTCATCTTCATCGTCCTCATGTGGTACTTCGGCTATGCCTGGTACCGCTCGAACCGGATGACGATCTCGCTGATGCCCGACCGCCAGCGCCAGGCCCTCTACGCCGGCATGGGCGCCGTCACCGTCGCCGCGGGCGCCTACTCGCTCTCCCGCTTCGGCTTCGTGGCCCTGGGCGGGTTCACGCTGCCACTGGTGATCCTCGCCCTCGCCGGCGGTTTCGCCATGCTGTGGGCGTGGGAGGAGTCGAAGCGCTACCACCTGTGACGGGGCCGATGAGGCCGGTTGACCCGGTCATCTTTCTCATCACCGGTCCGATGGCGGCAGGCAAATCGACCGTTGGCTGCCTCTTGGCGCGCCGGTTCGAGCGAGGGGTGCACCTGGACGGCGACCTCTTTCGCCGCAGCATCGCGCGCGGACGTTCTGAGATGACTCCGAGTCCGTCGCCGGAGGCCGTCGAGCAACTGCGCCTGCGCCACCGCATAGCCGCGGCGGCTGCGGATATGTACGCCGAGGCGGGGTTCACGGTCGCGCTCGAAGATGTCGCCGCGGGGCCGCTCCTGGGCGAGTACCGGACGATGATCCGACACCGGCCGTGCCACGTGGTCGTCCTCGCTCCATCGCTCGACGCCATTGCGGCTCGCAACGCCGAGCGCGGGGATGGGGCGGACGCCGAGTGGCCGATTGGCGAGTCCTACGCAGGCTTCTTGAACACCACGCCTCGGGTCGGCCTCTGGCTGGATTCCTCAGACATCTCGCCCGAGGAAACGGTCGATCAGATCCTGGCCCACACGGCGTCCGAGCGCGACCGCATCGTCATCTCGGACCCCGACCCCGACTGGCCGGCGCTGTTCGAGAGAATCGCGTCGTCCGTCCGCCCAGCGGTTGCCGATCTACCGGCCACGGTCGAGCACATCGGCAGCACATCGGTTCCGGGACTGGCTGCCAAACCGGTGATCGACGTTGATGTGGTGGTGCGCGAGGCAGACGATGTCGCCGTCGCGATCGAGAGACTACGCGCGCTTGGCTACGTCTACCAGGGCGACAAGGGCATTCCGGGCCGAGAGGCGTTCTTGTGGCCACCGGGGGCGCCGCGGCACCACCTGTACGTCGTCGTGTCCGGGAGCACGCCCCACGCCGACCACATCCGGTTTCGAGATCTCCTCCGCAGACGGCCGGATCTTGCCCACGAATACGCGCTGCTCAAGCGGGCGCTCGCAGACAGCTACGAGAAGGACCGTGTCGGCTACACCAACGCCAAGGACGAGTTCATCGCCGAGGCGCTGGCGCAAGCCCGGCACGTCCGCGCCGGAGATGACACCGGGTAATCCTCGTCCAGCGTCGGCGACGTTCCGTAGGCACGCGTGAGCGCCGCGGCGATCGGGTAGGAGGGCCGCGAGGCGCCTGTGCCCATCGGCTATCTGATCACGACGACCCTCGCGGGGTTGCTCACGTTCTTCGCGGTGCTCGCCCCACGGACGACGCGGGCGCGGCGGTCGACCCTGCGCAACTGGCTCGGGTTCATGACCAACGAGCTGCCGGGGATCCTGTTCGTATGGCTGCTCGCCTCGACGCTGCTCGCATGGAGCGAGGGCGACCTCGGCTCGCCGGTCGGCCTGGTTGCGCTCGCCGTGGCCGTGGTGACGTCGGCCGGGCTCGCGCTCGCGGCCCGGCGGGGGGCGCAAGCGGGCGCTGTGGTGCAGCGCGCCCTGGCCGAGAGCCTTCCTGGCGCGCCCGTCTCGCCGGTCGGCAGACCGCCGGTCGTCTCGAGCCTGCTCGCGCCGTTTGCCGTGCGCCGGCGCGACGTCGAGCGGCTGGCGGACATCGCCTACGGCGACGCGGGCAGGTTGAACACGCTCGACGTGTACCGCCGCCGCTCACGCCCGTCGGGCTGCCCGACGCTCGTGTACCTGCACGGCGGCGGGTTTCGCAGTGGACGCAAGAGCCGCGAGGCACGGCTGCTGCTCTACCGGCTGGCGAGCCGCGGGTGGGTGTGCGTGAGCGCGAACTACCGGCTGAGCCCGGCCGCGCGGTTTCCCGACCATCTGGTCGACGCCAAGAAGGTGATCGCGTGGATGCGCGAGCACGGACCGCGCTACGGCGCCGATGCATCCACGCTCGTCGTGGCGGGCAGCTCGGCCGGCGGGAACCTGGCCGCCACCGCTGCCCTCACGCCGAACGACCCCCGCTTCCAGGCGGGGTTCGAGGACGCCGACACCTCGGTCACCGCCGCCGTCTGCCTCTACACGTATTACGGCAGCTACCACGGCGGCGACCCCGGCCAGGCCTCATCGCCACTCGCGTACGTCCATGCGGACGCGCCGCCGTTCTTCGTCGCCCACGGCGATCGGGACATGCTGGTGCCGGCAGCGGACGCCCGGGAATTCGTGCGCACGCTGGGGGCGGTCTCGTCGAATCCCGTCGTCTATGCCGAGCTGCCCGGAGGGCAGCACACCTTCGACCTCTACCGCTCGCTGCGCTTCGGGCACGTCGTAGCCGGCATCGAGGCCTTCGCCGAATGGGCGCGGGCGGCGTGAGCTAGAAGCCGGCGATCCCCTTCGGCGTGCCGAGGCCCGTCGGCAGGTCGTAGCCGACGCCGGCGTTGCACTGCAGCGCGGCGGAGCAGGTCAGGGCCGCGTTCCCCGGCAGGTCGTTGCCGCTCGTCACGTCGTGCAGCGACGCCGTGTGCGCGTAGGGGATCGAGGCCGGGAAGCCGGCCGTGCCGGCGTTGGCGGCCAGGCCGTAGACGCCGGCGATGATCGGGGCGGCGAGGCTCGTGCCGCCGACCTGCATCCAGCCGTGGGCCGAGTCGAAGACGGCCGCACCCGTGTTCGGGTCGGCGTCGGCGGAGACGTCGTTCATGGCCCGGAAGCTGCCGCAGCCGGTGCTGGCCCAGTTCGACAGGGCCGTCTGCCAGGCCCGCGCCGCCGAGGCGTTGTCGCAGCCGCTGCCGGTGGCGTCTTCTCCGGGGCCGTTGTTCCAGACCGTCTCGCCGCCGTAGGTGTTCCCGGCGCCGAGCTGGAGGTTCGTGCCGCCGACCGCGACGACCGTGTTCAGGTCGGCGGGATAGGCGGGACCGAAGCCGCTGTCCCCGGCCGAGACCACGATCGCGTGGTCCGGGTGGGAGTAGCCGCCCACGCCGAACGCGGCCGACTGTGTCGTGTAGGAGCCGTAGCTGTTCGAGACGACGTTCGCGCCCTTGGCGACGGCGGTATCGACCGCGGTGCCGAGGTCGGAGATCGACGACGAGTTGGCCTCGACCAGCAGGATCTTGCAGTTCTCGCAGATCTCATGGGATGCCTGCACGTCGAGCGAGATCTCCACATCCCAGCCCGACGGCACGCCCGACGTGGGCAGCGTCGTTCCGCCCGTCTGGTTCATCGCCTGGAAGCAGGCCGTCGTCACCTTCGTGGTGCAGCGCGGGAACCTGGGCAGGCCGTACATGGTGTCGAACGTCGTCAGGTCGGCGAACGCCGTCGGCGAGCTGAAGGCGTCGACGATTGCGATCGTCTGCTTCTTGCGCGTGGTCTTCGAGCCGGCCGCGAGCGGCGTGTCCTTCGGCAGCGCGTAGGCGCCGTGGAACTGCGCCGGCCCGTAGCCGGACGGCAGGACGAACGGCGAGACGGCGACGAGCGGCTGCACGGTGCCGGTCTCGATCTGGGCGAAGCAGCGCATCATCCCGGGCGCGGGGTTGGCGCACGCCGGGCGGCTCTGGGCCTGCGCGGCGGTCGGGAGGGCGGCGGCGCCCACCAGGGCAGCGACCAGCGGCAGCAGAACGACACGTCTCATTCATCCATCCTTGGAAGAGGGGCTCCTACAACCAACGGTTACGCAGATTGCGGTAGGCCTCAATCCCCCGAGGGGGTGGCGCTCAGTCGCCGGCGAGCAGCACGGCCGACGTGCCGCCGAGCGAGCGCAGCGCGTCGGGCACCGAGCACGAGATGCACGTGAAGATGGGCGTGTCGCGCTCGGTGTAGCGGCTCGCCTCGGTCTCGCGCAGGGTCATCATCAGGTCGAGGAAGTCGCCGACGAAGTCGGTCTCGAAGGCGACGACGAACTCCTGGTCGTCGATCCCGAACGAGTAGGTGGTGTTGATCTTCACCGTCGGGAACTTGTGGCCGGCGGCGATGTGCTCGTTCATGATCCCCTGCCGCGCCGGCTTGGACAGCTGGTACCAGGCGCGGGTCTTCACCATGGGGTAGATCAGCAGGTACTTCGAGTCCGGGTTCCACATGATCCGGCCGCGCTTGTGCATCGAGCGGCCCTCGCCCTTGACGTACTGGGAGCGGCGGGTCATCGACAGGTAGGCGTACGGCGTGTCGAGGTAGCCGCCCATTGCCGTCGACGTGATGGCGGTGCCGAGCTCCTGGAAGTCCTCGAGCCGCTCCGACACCTTCCAGAGCATGAAGTCGGCATCGGGGCGCAGGCCGGCGACGGTGTAGGAGCGCAGCGCGAACCGCTCGCCGAACGACTCGACGGTGGCGGCCAGCTCGGCGCGCGACGCCTCCTGCTCGGCCTCGGGAAGGCGCCGCCAGGCGGGGTCGAGCTTGTAGAACGAGAAGTGCACGAACTGGCGATCCTCGCCTGCGGAGTTGTTGGGTTGGGCGCCGTTCTCGCTCATCTGCATCGATCGTAGCAGGGGTTTCCTGACACTCTTGCAACGTGACGGCCGTTGTTCCGTGACGGTCGAGGGGCGAGCCTTGGTCGCGTGAGTTCACGGGCACAAACCGCGCGGGGCCAGGCGAGCATCGAGATGGTCGTGCTCGTCCCCGCGCTGCTCATCCTGATCGCTGCAGCGTGGCAGGCGGCCGTGGCCGGATGGGCGCTCGTGTCCGCAGAGAGTGCCGCCCGCGCGGGGGCTCGGGCAGCACTGGCCGGCGCGGCACCGGGGCCGGCGGCGCTCGCCGCCCTGCCCGCCGGCATGCGCTCGGGCGCCGTCGTCCGGCTCACGTCGGGCGATGTGACGGTGCGTGTGCACATCCCGGCCGTGCTGCCAGGCTTCGCGGCCGACGTCTCGGCATCCGCCGTTGCGGGGCGGCAGTGAGGGGCGAGCGCGGTCAGGCGACGATCGAGCTCGTTGCGCTCGCAGGGCTCGTCGCCATCGTCGCCCTGAGCGTGCACGCGCTGCTCGTGCTGTGGGCGGCGCAGAGCCGCGCCCAGGGCATCGCCGATCAGGCGGCGGTGATGGTGGCCGAGGGGCGCCCGATCCCGGCGCGGCTGCGCCACGACGCGGACATCCGCAGGCACGGACGGACGCTCGCCGTGACGGTGCACGTGTCGCTCGCAGGGGT
The DNA here is from genome assembly GCA_036502065.1 of Gaiellales bacterium. Lineage (GTDB taxonomy): Bacteria > Actinomycetota > Thermoleophilia > Gaiellales > JAICJC01 > JAICJC01. The sequence goes on along the minus strand of DASXZF010000059.1, from coordinate 8,732 downwards.
GCCGGGAAGCGCCGATGCCGTCGCGCGGGCGGCTCTGCCGTGAGCGAGCGCGGGCAGATCTCGGTGGCGCTCGTCGCCGCCGTGACCCTGGTGATGCTCGGCGGCGTGCTGCTGGGCTATCTGAGCCAGGTCGCCGTCGGCGGCGGCCACGCGCAGCGCGCGGCCGACCTGGCGGCGATCGCCGCCGCGAAACGGCTCGGCGCCGATCCAGGTGCGCCGGCGGCCGCGCTCCGGCGCACCGCCGCCGGGTCGGCGGGCGCGAACGGTGCGCGGATCGTCTCGGTGCGCGTGATCCGCACGGGCGCGGTGCCGCGGGCAGTCGATGTGACCGTGGCCGTCGCCGTCGACGGGGCGGCACCGGGCGCCGGCGTCCAGCACCGGATGGTGCAGGCGCGTGCGCGCGCCGGGGTGCAGTTTGCGGCGACGCTCGCCGCCGGGAGCTTTCGGCCGGTCGACCTGCGCGGAGGCCGCGGTCCGCTCGCGGCCGTCACGGCCGCCGAGGCGCAGGTGGGGTGGCCGTACGTGTGGGGCGGCGAGAGCAGGGCAGAGGGCGGCTTCGACTGCTCGGGCCTGATCGACTACGCCTACGCGGCCGCCGGGACGCCGCTGCCGGGCCGGCCGACCGCGGCCGAGCTGTGGCGGATGGCCCGGCCCGAGCCGGCGGCAGCGCTGGAGCCGTCCGACCTCGTCTTCGTGGGGGCGCGCTCGGGCGCGCCCGACCACGTGGGCATGTACGTGGGCGACGGAACCGTCGTGGTCGCGCCGCACACCGGCGCCCAGGTGCGGTTCGAGCCGCTGAGCGCCGGCGGCTGGGACGGCTTTGCCAGGCTGATGCCCGACGCGGCGGCGGAGCCGGCGGACGATCCGGCCGTCGAGGCCGCGGCCCGCGCCCACCAGGTGCCGCCGGACGCGCTCGCGGCCGAGCTGCGGCTGGGTCTCGCCCGCGACCCGGAGACCGCGGCGGCTGCCCTCGCACGGGCGATGCGGCGCCACCCCGGCGACCTGGCCGCGGCCCTCAGCGACGCCGTCGGCGACCCATCGGCGGGCGCGCTCGTGCTGCGCTCTGCATCCGGGAGCGGCCTGACCGGGTTCTCTTCGTCCGTCCGGCTGCTGCCGCTCCCGGCGGCGCCCGCCGCGGCGCCGGCAGCCGGCGGCGGCACCGGGCGAGGCTCCGGAGGCGGGGTGGACGTGGCCGGAATCGTCGCCGCGGCCGGCAAGGGTCTCGAGCGCGCGGCCGAGCAGCTCGATCACGTCGGGGGCCGGGTGCCCGTCCAGGCCGCGGCCGGGTTCCGCAACGTGGGGCGGTTCGGGATCGCGGGGCTCGCGACGTTTGCCCCGAACCGGCACCTGCAGGATGCCTCCACGTTCTTCGGGGCGGTCTGGGACGGCGCCGAGGCCCTTCTCCACGCGGTCGGGGGCGGCCTTGTCCTGGACGGCCCGTCCCTGTGGGTCGCACGCCTGGCGATCCCGGTGGGCCTCGGGTTCGCGGGGCTCTACGCCTGGCAGGCCTACACCGCCCGCAGGCGCGACGATCAGATCTGGTACGGGCTGCAGGCCGCGAGCACCGCCATGACCTCGATCGGCGCCATGACAGCCGGCGCCGACCTGATCGCGATCGGCGCGGGCAGCGCCGAGGTGCCGCCGGTCGGTGTCGCCCTGATCGTCATCGGGGCGGCGTTCCTCGTCGGCGGGTGCATCTACCGCGAACGCGACTGGCTCGCGGGCGGCCTCCGGACGGGAACGGGCTGGGTGCGCAACAAGGTCAGCGGCGCGGCCGGCGCCGCAGTCGACGCCGGCCGCTCGGTGATTCAGGCCCTGAACCCGTTCTAGATCTCGCTAGGCCCTGGCTTCGGCGGCAGCCGTCGTCGGCGCGACGACCTGGTCGAGGCCGCCGGTGCGGACGCTGTAGATGTAGCCCGACACCGGGATGCTGTCGTCGATGAGCGGCGACGCCAGGATGGCGGCGACGTCGTCCCGGACGCTCTGCTCCAGATCGGGGAACGGCAGGAAGTCGATGTGCGACGTGTCCTCGCCCGTCTCGTCGCGCAGCTTCGAGCGCAGATCGTTGTTCGTGAACGTGAGCATGCCGCAGTCGGTGTGGTGGATGACCGCGAACTCGTTCGTCCCCAGGAGGCGCGACGAGATCACGAGCGAGCGCAGCGCGTCGTCGGACACGCGCCCGCCGGCGTTGCGGATCATGTGGGCGTCGCCGATCGCAAGACCGAGCGCCTGCTCGGGGTGGATACGGGCGTCCATGCATGTCACGATCGCCACCTTGCGCGCCGGCGGCATCGGCGTTTCTCCGGCCTTGAAGTCGCTCTGGAAGTCGCGGTTCGCCGCGAGCATTCCGTCGAGTTCTGACACGGGATCCCCCTTGGTCGAGTGGTCACGATCGTAGCAGCGTTTGGATCCAAACCTGGGCGCAGGCGTCACGGGGCCCAGGGCTACGATGGATGGCATGTCCGTCGTCGCCCAGAGCGAGCGCAGCCGCCGACTCGATGCGCAGTTGCGCGCGCTTCCTGACCAGCCGGGGGTGTACCTGTTCCGGGGCGGAGAGGGCGAGGTGCTGTACGTCGGCAAGGCCAAGTCGCTGCGCAAGCGGGTGAGCTCGTACTTCCGCCGCGACCTGCACGCGACCGTGAAGACCGCGGGGCTCGTCGAGCGGATCGAGGAGATCGAGTTCGTCGCGGCCGACTCCGAGACCGAGGCGCTGCTGCTCGAGCAGAACCTGATCAAGCGGCACCGGCCCGCCTTCAACATCCGGCTGCGCGACGACAAGTCCTACCCCTACATCGCGGTCACGGTCGGCGACGAGTACCCGCGGGTCATGTTCACCCGCGAGCGGCATCGCAAGGGGGTGCTCTACTTCGGCCCCTACGCGAGCGCGAAGAAGGTGCGCGAGACGCTCGACGTTCTGAACCGGGTGTTTCCGTACCGGCCCTGCGAGGGGCCGCAGCCCGGGAGGCGGTCGGGCGTGCCCTGCCTCGACTACCACATCGGCCGCTGCGCGGCGCCCTGCGTCGGCTACATCAGCCGCGACGACTACGCCACCGTGATCGACAGCGTCGTCGAGTTCCTCTCGGGCCGCGTGCGCCCGCTCGAGAAGCGGCTCGAGGGTGAGATGAAGCGCGCCGCCAAGGAGCATGAGTTCGAGGACGCCGCCCGCTATCGCAACCGGCTGATGGCGGTGCGGCACCTGTCGGAGCGCCAGGTGGCCGACCGGCGCAGCATGGGGTCGGCGGACGTGCTCGGCATCGCATGCAGCGACGACACGGCCAACGTGCAGCTCTTCCACCTGCGCGACGGCCGGCTGTCCGACCGCCACGGCTTCTACCTCGAGAACGTCGCCGAGACGACGCCGTCGGACGTGCTCTGGGGGTTCGCGCTCGAGTACTACGGGGGCCAGGTGGCGATCCCGGGCCAGGTCGTCGTGCCGCAGTCGTTCGAGGACGCCGACCTGCTGGAGACGTTCCTGGGCGAGCGCCGGGGCGCGACCGTCGAGGTGCGCACCGCCCGCCGCGGCGAGAAGCGCCGCCTGGCCGACCTCGCCACGCGCAACGCCGAGCTCGCGCTCGAGCACGACTCGCTGATGCGCGAGCGCACCCGGGCGCGCCGGATCGAGGCGCTCGAGGAGCTGCGCGAGGCGCTGAACCTCGAGGTGCTCCCGCTGCGGATCGAGTGCTTCGACATCTCCAACCTGGGCGAGTCCAGCCCGGTCGCCTCGATGTCGGTGTTCGAGGACGCCGTCGCCAAGAAGTCCGACTACCGCAAGTTCGCGATCCGTCACAGCGCCGGCCAGGACGACTTCGCGATGATCGCCGAGGCCGTCGGACGGCGATTCGCGCGCATGACGTCGGTCGAGGCCGACGACTACGACCGCAGCTTCGCCACCGTGCCGAACCTCGTCGTGATCGACGGCGGCAAGGGCCAGCTGGGGGCGGCCGTCGAGGCGATGGCCGGGTTCGAGCTGCCGCGGGTGGCGGTGATCTCGCTGGCGAAGCGGGCGGAAGAGGTGTTCGTCCCCGGCCGTTCGGCATCGATCGTGCTCGACCGCAACTCCGCCGGGCTCCAGCTGCTGCAGCGCGTGCGCGACGAGGCCCACCGCTTCGCGGTCGGGTTCCACCGCCAGCGCCGCGCCAAGGCGAGCGTCGACTCGATCTTCGACAGCCTGCCCGGGGTCGGCCCGGCCCGGCGGCGGCTCTTGATGCAGCGCTTCAGGACGGCCGACGAGCTCGTGAATGCGACCCGCGACGACCTGGAGTCGGTGCCCGGGATGCCCGCGAAGGTCGGCCGCGGCGTGTACGCGGCGCTGCATCGCACCGACTGACGCGGGCTAACCTCACCGGATGTCCCTGTTGCCCGAGCCGGCGGACGACTCGCCCGTCCTGCACAGCCGGCGCCGAGGCGGCGTTCGGGTCGTCTGCCTCGGTGGCGGCACCGGCCTCAGCATGATCCTGCGCGGTCTCAAGCGCATGGCCGACGTGACCGCCGTCGTGACGACGACCGACGACGGCGGCTCGAGCGGCCGGATCCGGCGCGACTTCACCATGCCGGCGCCCGGCGACGTGCGCAGCTGCCTGGTGGCCCTGGCCGAGGACGAGTCGCTCGTCGGCCAGCTCTTCCAGCACCGCTTCACGACCGGCGAGCTGGCCGGGCACAGCTTCGGCAACCTGTTCCTGGCCGGGCTCACCGAGCTGCTCGGGAGCTTCGACCAGGCGGTGTCCGAGTCGGCCCGGGTGCTCGCCGTGGCCGGACGGGTCGTGCCAAGCACGGTCGACATGGTCGAGCTCGTCGCCCGGTTCGCCGACGGCCGCGAGGTGCACGGCGAGACCGCGCTCGCCGCCGACGGAGCGCAGTGCGAGCACGTGCGGCTCGACCCACCCGGCCCCGCGGCGCATCCCCGCGCGTTGCAGGCGATCGCGCGGGCCGAGGCGATCGTGATGGGCCCGGGCAGCCTGTTCACGAGCACGCTCCCGCCGCTGCTCGTGCCGGGCATCGCCGAGGCGGTGCGCGCCGCGAACGTGCCTCGCATCTACGTCTGCAACCTGCTGCAGCAGCCGGGCGAGACTGATGGATATCGCGCATCCGACCACGTGAGCCGGATCTTCGACCACGTCGGCGCGGATCTGGTCGACACGGTCGTCGTCAGCCGCAACCGGGCCGAGTTCGGCACGCCGGTGCCGGTCGACCGCGGCGGCCTGCGCCGGTTGGGGGTGAACGTCGTCGGCGGCCGGCTCGCCGGGGAGTGGCAGCACGACCCCGACCGGCTCGCGCGCCTGCTGGTGCGGCTCGCCCGGCGCGGACGGGTGCCGGCGTGAGGCCAAGGTCGGCGTTCGGTGAGCTGGCGCGGCGCGAGCTGACCGAGCGGCCGCCGCAGCGGCACTGCTGCCGAGCTGCGCTCCTCTGCGGCATCTTCCGCCACGCCGGGACGCTCGAGCTGAGCGGCGACGGCGTGGCCGTGCGGGCCGAGCTCGGCGATCCGGCCGCCGCGCGGCTGGCGTTCACGCTGGTGCGCGACCTGGGCGGCGACGTCCAGCTCGTGAGCTTCCGCGAGCCGCGCTTCGGCCGGTCGACACGCGTGCTCGTGCGGCTGCACGGCGACCGCAGCCTGCAGCTGCTGCACGAGGTCGGGGTGCTCTCGACGGCCCTGGCGCCGCTGCCCGAGCCGCCAGGGCGCGTGCTCCAGCGCCGCTGCTGCCGGGCCGCCTACCTGCGCGGGGCGTTCATCGCCGCCGGCTCGGTGTCGGCGCCGCGGGCGCCGGGGCATCTCGAGATCCGCGCGCCCGAGCCCGAGGGGGCGGCCCTCGTGCGCAGGGTCGCCCGCGCCGACGGCATCGAGCTCCAGGTGAGCGACCGCCGCGGCCACGCGGTCGCCTATGCCAAGGGCAAGCCGACGATCCGCGAGCTTCTGGCGCACATGGGCGCCCACGACGCCGTGCTGAGCCTGGACGAGGCCGAGGTCATCAGCCGCACCCGCGAGCGCGTGAACCGTGCCACCAACTGCGACGAGGCGAACCTCGCCCGCCAGGGCCGCGCCGCCCGCGCCCAGGCGAGCACGATCGCGACGCTCGACATCGACGCCCTCGAGCCGGAGCTTCGGCGCGTCGCCGAGCTGCGGCTCGGCCACCCGGATCTGTCGCTCGCCGAGCTCGGGCGGGCGGCCCGCCCGCCGCTCTCCAAGGCCGCCGTCGCTGGCCGGATGCGGCGGCTGATGCTGGCTACGTCGCCTTCCGGGCGACGATCAGGTGGTTCCAGCTGAACTTGGGCTGGCGGTCGACGCGCTCCCAGCGCGTGGCCAGCCACTGCATGGAGGTGCACGTCGCGTCGACGACGGCCGCCGACCACGGCCGCCGGTACTTCTCGAGGCCGTAGCTGACCTCGATCGAAACCGTCGACCACAGGCCGCCCAGGGGCCGCAGCTCGACGACCTCGAAGCCGGCTTCGGTGAACAGGTATCGCAGCCCCTGCGGGGTGTAGCGGAAGAAGTCGCGCGTGTCGTGGATGTGCCAGAAGAGCGGGGTGGTGGCGATGATGTGGCCGCCGGGCGCGAGCAGGCGGAAGCATTCGGCGAGGGCGTCGGCCGGGCGCTCGAGATGCTCGAGCACCTCGGTCAGGAGCAGCGTCTGGGCGTCGCCGTCGGGCAGCGGGACGTCATAGGCCGTGGCGATGACGTCGACCGTCGCGCCGCGGGCGTCGTCCTTCTCGACGTGGTCGACGCACAGGTGCTCGGTGACGTACGGCGCGAAGATCGGCTGCCACGGCTTGCGGCCGCCGCCGATGTCGATCATCCGGCCACGGGCGTAACGGGAGCCGGCGTCGCGCAGGGCAGCCTCGAACGTCCGGTAGACGAGCCGGTTCTTGGCGCTCTCGTTGGGATGCCTGAAACGGCGTTGGGGCATGGACGGCGCCGGAGCCTACCACCGGCGGGAAGCGCTCACGCCGAGGACCCCATCAGGATTCGCTAACAGTTTCATAATGAATTCACCCGTTCGGGGGTCGCTCGAATTCGGGCCATGTCCGATCATGATGAAGGTGTTCGCGGGTGACCGGCATCCCCCGCGCGACGGATCCAGACCCCATCTGACGCTGCCCGATTCTGCCGGTCACCCGCGATGACTCCCCCCGGCCCGGCGCCCGCGCGCCGAGCCGAAACCGTGCAGATCGGCGGCTAGTATTGGCCGGACTGCGACCGACGGGGGAGAGCGATGAGCGTACGTGTGGCCATCAACGGATTCGGGCGCATCGGCCGAAACGTGTTCCGGGCGGCCCGCGAGCGCGGCTCCGGCTACGAGATCGTGGCGATCAACGATCTGATGGACCCGCCGATCGCCGCGCACCTGCTGCGCTACGACACCGTTCACGGCCGCTTCCGCGGTGAGGTCGAGGCGCGCGAGGGCGCGCTGGTCGTCGACGGGCACGAGGTGCGGGTGCTGTCCGAGCGCAACCCGGGCGACCTGCCGTGGAAGGACATGGGAGTCGAGGTGGTCGTCGAGTCGACCGGTCTCTTCACCAAGCGCGAGGGCGCCTCGAAGCACCTCGAGGCCGGCGCGCGCAAGGTCATCATCAGCGCCCCCGCCACCGATCCCGACATCACGCTGTGCATCGGCGTGAACGACGATCAGTACGACGCCGGCACGCACCACATCATCTCCAACGCGTCGTGTACGACCAACTGCCTCGCGCCGCTCGCGAAGGTGCTCATCGACACGTTCGGCATCGAGCGCGGGTTCATGACGACGACGCACGCCTACACCCAGGACCAGCAGATCTTGGACGCAGTGCACAAGGACTACCGCCGCGCGCGTGCCGCAGCGGTCAACGTGATCCCGACGTCGACGGGCGCGGCCAAGGCGATCGGGCTCGTCATCCCCGAGATGAAGGGCAGGCTCGACGGGATCTCGATGCGCGTCCCGGTCACCGATGGATCGGTCACCGATCTGGTCGTCCAGGTCGGTCGCGACACCACCCGTGACGAGGTGAACGCGGTGTTCAAGGCCGCGGCCGACACCGGGTCGCTCACCGGCATCCTCAAGTACAGCGAGGACCCGCTCGTCTCGAGCGACATCGTCGGCGACTCCTTCAGCTCGATCTTCGACTCCGGCCTCACGATGGTGAACGGCAACCTGGTCAAGGTCGTCTCGTGGTACGACAACGAGTGGGGCTACTCGTGCCGCGTGGCCGACGTGATCCAGAAGGTCGTGTGAAGAGCGTCCGCGACCTGCCCGTCGAGGGCAAGCGCGTGCTCGTCCGCGCCGACCTGAACGTGCCGCTCGACGGCACCCGGATCACCGACGACTCCCGGATCCGGGCCGCGCTGCCGACGCTCCGCTACCTGCGCGAGCACGGCGCCGAGGTCGTGGTCTGCTCGCACCTGGGCCGGCCGAAGGGCGAGGTGGTGCCCGCGCTCTCGCTGCGGCCCGTGGCCGACCGCATGGCCGAGCTGCTCGGCGAGCCGGTCGCCTTCGACCAGGAGCAGGGGCCGCTGCGGCTGCTCGAGAACCTGCGCTTCGACCCACGCGAGACCAAGAACGATCCCGCGATGGCGGCGGAGCTGGCGGCCATGGCCGACCTGTACGTGAACGACGCGTTCGGTTCGGCACACCGCGCCCACGCGTCCACCGAGGCCGTCGCCCACCTGCTCCCCGCCGCGGCGGGGCTCCTGCTCGAGGCCGAGCTGAACGCCTTCCACCGCTTGCTCGACGCGCCCGAGCACCCGTTCGTGGTGGTGCTCG
>DASXZF010000058.1:0-5260 GCA_036502065.1 Gaiellales bacterium | reverse complement strand
CGCGACGCCGACCGGCAACCCCGTGCCGTTACTCGACGACCCCGAGGCCGGCCTACGCGCCTACCTGGTACGCCTGGCGCCCGGCGCGACCGCCACCCCGAACGTGGCCCACAAGGGCAGCGAGCTCGTCGCCGTCGTCGCCGGCCTCGTCCAGGTGCAGTTGACGAGCGGGCGACCGGTGCTGCGCCAGGGCGAGGCCCTGCTCGCCGACCGCTCGAGCATCAAGGGCTGGCGCAACATCGCCCAGCGCCCGGCCGCCCTCTTCTGGGTCATCCGCGACTAGATTCTGCCTCACCATCGTCGCGTGACCGAGGAGGGCCACCATGCCGCAGGTCGAAGCAGCCGGACTCCAGATCAACTACGACGTGCAGGGCGAAGGGGAGCCGCTGCTCCTGATCCCCTACCTCGGCGCCGACCACGCCTGCTACGCCTTCCAGCTTCCGGCCTGGACCGAGCACTTCAGCTGCGTCGCGGTCGACCTGCCGGGGTCGGGGGAGAGTGCAAAGCCCGCCGGACCCTACTCGACCGAGACCTACGCCGACCAGGTGGCCGAGTTCATGGCCGCGGCCGGGATCGAGCGCGCGCACGTCGCCGGCGTGTCGCTCGGCGCGACGGTTGCGATGCACCTCGCGGCACGTCACCCCGGGCGGGTGATCTCGCTCTCGCTGCACAGCGCCTGGGACCGCACCGACCCGTTCCTGCGCGCCGTCGTCGAGATGTGGCGCTCGCTCGCTCGCGGGCTGCCGACCGTGGCAGACGCCGTCATCCAGGGCGTCTTCCCGTTCTGCTTCACCGACGGGATGTACAACGACCAGCCCGAGTTCGTGCAGGGCCTCGTCGACTTCGTCCGCAGCCGCCCCGCGCAGCCGCTCGAGGCGTTCCTGGCCCAGTCAGACGCCGTGCTCGCCCACGACGCGCGCGACGCCCTCGCCCGCATCACGGCGCCGACCCAGATCACGTTCGGCGCGCACGACATCTGCACCTCGACCCGCTTCGCCGCGCCGCTGCACGACGGGATCGCGGGGAGCGAGGTGGCCGTGTTCGACCACCTGTCGCACGCCGGGCTGCACGAGGACGCCGAGACGTTCAACCGCACCACGCTCGACTTCCTGCTGCGCCAGCGCGGCTGAGCGAGCTCAGCTGTTCTCCAGTCGCACCGGCAGCGTCCACTGGTAGGGCCAACCGCCGCCGTCGGAGTCGGCGTAGGTCGCCCACGCCGTGACGGTGGCGTCACCCACGCTGAAGCCTCTGGCACCCTCGCTGATAACCCTCGCGGTCGCCTGCCACTCCGTCCCCGGGTCGTCGTACTCGTAGGTGTGACGCGACTCGCCGATCGCCACGACCGCGCTCGCACCGTTGGGCTCGATCTGCGAGACGACGACCGTGAACACGGCGGCCAGCACGCCGGGGTTCCAGCCGCCGATCGGGCCGGTGATGAAGACGGTGCGGCCGTGGGGACCGAGCTTCTGGACCGTGTCGATGCGCGGTGCCATGGCGGGAATCTTGGGGATCGGGGGCATGCTCGCTCCTCCTCGTGGGGGTGCCGAGTGTCTCACGCGGGTGCCGCGTTCGTGACCATCCGCTCTAACCGGACGGCGCTGACGACGTTTCCCTTCCGTCGGTACACATCGAGGGCGGCAACCCGAGCGAGCCGCGCAGCCGGCGCGTCGCAGGCCAGGTCGAGCACGTGGGCGAGATCCTCCAGCGCGGCGGCGTGGTCGTTCAGGTAGTCGGTGCGCTCGGCCAGCGCCACCGCCTCGCGCGCCATCCGCTCGGCCGCCTGCGCGCGGCCGCGCTCGGCCAGCACCACCGCGCGCACGCGCCGCCAGTGCACATGTGTCGACGTGTCGTCCTCGGTCGTGAGCCGCGCCGCGCGCCGGGCGAGGCGATCGGCCTCGGCGCTGCGTCCCTGGGCGAGCACCACCAGGCCGAGCTTGGCCTCGACCCAGGCCAGCACCGCCCGCTCGCCCATCGCATCGAGCTGCCGGCGGCCGGCCCGCAGATGCCGCTCGGCCCGGGCGGGATCCGACGCGAGCGTCGCGATCAGGATCTCGGGAGCCGAGACGGCGGCATCGACCGTCGGCGAGAACCCGGCCAGCACCGCGTTTGCCTCGTCGAGCAGCACGGCCGCGCGCTCGGTGTCGCCGGCCATCGCGTGCAGCGCGGCGGCATCGCGCTGGGCAAGCGCCGCGGCCCACGGGTTTGCGTGCAGCCGCGCGATGATCTCGCCGCAGCGCGCGGACGCCTCCGGGACGGGCGTCGGGCCGTGCGTCAGCGCCGAGGCCTCCCAGCCGAGCACGTCTGCGAGGGCGCGCTCGTCGCCCGCGATCGCGGCGTCGACGGCGGCCCTGCGCCAGCACTCGGCCGCGTCGCCCGCCTGCGCCTGCACCCAGGCGAGCATCCCCCGCAGGTGCCAGAGCCGAGCCAAGCCGGCGTGGTCGCCGACATCGTCGAGCGCGCGTGAGAGCCGCCCGCCGTGGCGGGCCGCCTGGCGGGCGGTGCCCTCGGGGTCGACCTGCAGCTGCGCCAGCAGCCGCTCGACCTGCGCACGGGCGCGCAGCGGCGTGTCGGCGCGGCCGTCGGCCAGGCGCATCGCCTCGCCGAGCGCGGCGTGCGCCTCGTCGAAGCGGCCCTCGTCGCGCAGCACCCCGCCGAGATCGATCATGAGCGCCGTGCGGCCGGGATCCTCGAGGGGCCGAAGCGCCGCCGCCCGGCGCAGCAGGTTGGCCGCGGCGGCGTGATCGCCGGCCGCGAGCACGCGCCGGCCGGCGGCGCTCAGCCGCTGCGACGCATCGAGCGCGAGCGCCTGATGCGGCGAGGCGTCGACCCGGCCGAGCTGGCGCCGGTAGCCGTAGGCCTGCTCGAGGTGGTAGCCGACGATCTCGTCGAGCTCCGGCCGGCCGGCGGCCGCGGCCCGCAGCCACTCGGCGAAGCCGACGTGCAGCTGCGCCCGCCGGCGCTTCGGGATCAGCTCGTAGGCGGCGTCGCGGACGAGCAGGTGGGTGAACCGGTAGCCGCGGTCGCCCGCGAACGCGCCGTCGGCCGGGCCCACGAGCTCGAGCCGCTCGAGCTCTGCAAGCGCCGCGTCGACGTCGACGTCGGGCTGATCGGCGAGCTGCGCCGCGAGCACGGCGCGGTGGAAACCGCGGCCCTCGACCGCGGCCGCCTCGATCACCCGCCTCGGCGCCGGCGGCAGGCCGTCGACCCGCGCCGCAAGCAGCGCCTGGATCGTCGGCGGCGTCGCCCCGGCCGGATCGGCCGCGCGCATCGCCACCAGGTGCTCGAGGAAGAGCGGGTTGCCCTCGGCCGCCGCCAGGATCTCGTAGCGGCGCACGGCCGCGCCGCGGCGCCGGGCCAGGCCGCGCAGGAGCCGGGCCGAATCGGTGTCCGACAGCGGCCGCAGCCGCACCGTCGCTCCACGCCCGAACGCCGTGTCCCAGCCCGGACGGCGATCGAACAGGTCGTCGCGCGCGAGGCACACGACGGCGACGCGGGCGCTCGTGACGTACTCGGCCAGGTACTGGATCAGGTCGAGCAGCGGCGGCTCGGCCCACTGGATGTCGTCGAAGGCGACCACGAGCGGCAGCGGCCGCGCCAGCCGCTCGAGGAACCGGCGCACCGCCCACTGCACGTCCTGCGCCGAGGCCGCCGACGGCGAGCGGCCGATCGCACCCGCCACCATCGCCGCTGCCAGCTCGTCCTGCTCGTCGCCCGCCATCAGCCGGTCGAGCGCGGCCACGCCGCCGAGATCGTCGACGATCTCGCGCAACGGCCAGTAGGTGATGCCCTCGCCGTAGGGCAGCGAGCGGCCCACCACGAGCCGCGCGCGGTCACCGACCTCCGAGACGAACTGCCGCGCGAGCCGCGACTTGCCGATGCCCGCGGGGCCGACGACGGTGGTGACGACGCACCGGCCGGTCGTGACCGACTGCTCGAACCGGCGGTGCAGGCGCGTGAGCTCGCGGCGGCGGCCGACCATGCCGCCGTCGGCGGCGATGCGAAGCGACGCCCGGCCCGGGGCCAGGCCCTCGACGCGCCACGTGCGCATCCGCCCCGTCTTGCCGCGCAACTCGAGATCGCCGTGGCGGCGCAGCCGCACCGCATCGGCGACGAGCCGCTGGGTCTCGGGCCCGATCAGGATCGTGCCGGTCGGGGCCGCCGCCTGCAGCCGCGCCGCGGCGTTCACCGCGTCGCCGGCGACGAGGCCCTGGTCGGTCGCGCCGGCCGAGGCGATCACCTCGCCGGTGTGGACGCCGATGCGCACGGCCAACTCGACCCCGAACTCGGGCTCGAGCGCGCGGTTCAGGGTCTCGAGCGCAGAGCGCATCTCGAGCGCCGCGCGCACGCCGCGCAGCGCGTCGTCCTCGTGCAGCACCGGCACCCCGAACACCGCCATCACGGCATCGCCGATGAACTTCTCGACCCGGCCGCCGTGCAACTCGACCACCCGGCGCATCTCGTCGCCGTAGCGGCCGATCACGACGTGGAACGTCTCCGGGTCGAGCCGCTCGCCGAGCGCGGTCGAGCTCGCCAGATCGGCGAACACGATCGTGACCGTCTTTCGCACATGCGCGCCGGCTGCCGGCTCGCCACCATCGTCACGAGCCCCCATCGCGCGATTCTACGGGATCGACTCACCGGCCGAGCGTCCGCGCCCGTCGCCGTCAGCGGTGGTAGGGTCGCTCCCATGCGCAGGGGGCGCGCCCAGTTCGTCGCGGCCGTGGCGGCCGCAACAGTGCTGCTCGGCGGCGGCACCGTGCACGCGGCGGCGCCGGCGAGCGCGGCGCACGTCGCGACGATCAAGGTGGCGCAGTTCAACTGCGACATCTCCGACGAGTTCCCGCAGATCAAGGCGACGCTCGTCGCCCGCGCGATCCGCGCGAGCGGCGCCGATGTCGTCGGGATCGAGGAGGGCGGCGGTGAGATCCCCCAGATCGCCCGCGCGCTTCACTGGCGCTACTACGACATCCGCATGCAGATCGTCTCGCGGCTGCCCCTGGTCGATCCGCCGAACGGCCACGGCCTCTACACCTACATCGAGGTGTCGCCGGGCCGGATCGCCGCGATGGAGAACGTCCACCTGCCGTCGGCGCCGTACGGCCCGGTGTGGGTGAAGCACGGAAAGACGGCCGCCCAGGTGATCGCGATGGAGAAGCGCGTGCGCCTGCCGGCGATCGAGCCCGACCTGGCCGCGGCCCGCGCGCTGCACGCGGGCGGCATCCCGGTGTTCCTCACGGGCGACTTCAACTCGCCGTCGTTC
>DASXZF010000057.1:0-3584 GCA_036502065.1 Gaiellales bacterium | reverse complement strand
GCCGATCACGTGCACCGACGGTGGCGGCGAGGTGGTCATGATCACGTCGATGCCGCGCGAGCGGACGATGCGCACGGCCGCCGGGATCGCCGTCACCGCCCACGGCGCCGCCTTGTCGGGCACGAGCGAGCGCTCGTAGGCGTAGCGGGCGTGCACCGCGGCGCGGCGCAGGCCGCGCGCGCCGCGCAGGGCATCGCCGCGAAACGACGACCGCGGGCCGAGGAACGGTGTGCGGTGCACCGTCGTCTCGGCAGGCACCTCGCGCAGCAGGGGCTCGTCGAGCGCGAACCACTTGGGGTCGCTCGGCGCCAGCACGTCGACCTGGACGCCGAAGTCGGGCAGGTGGCGGCAGAACTTGAGCGTGCGCTGGACGCCGCCACCGCCCGCCGGGGGGAAGTAGAACGCGATCAGGAGCAGGCGCACGGAGGCTCAGTGTAGTGAGCGCGCGCGCCGCTCCGGGACGCACACGGCGCCGATACGATCGCCGTATGTGCGGCGGATTGGACGGCGATGTCTGAGGGGTGGGGCGACGGCGTGCCCGTCGGGTTCCGGGTGGTCACGCCGCCGACGCCGTTCGAGCGCCGCGTCGAGGCGATGGTGCACCGGATTCCGGCCGGGACGGTGGCGAGCTACGGCCGGGTGGCGGAGTGGGTCGGCCGGCCCGAGGCCCCGCGCGCCGTCGGCCGCGCCATGGCCAGAAGCAGCGACGGCGTCCCCTGGCACCGGGTCGTCACCGCCGCCGGGCGGCTCGTCCCGGGCCACGAGGCGCAGCACGCCGAGCGGCTCCGGGCCGAAGGCGTCCGGGTTGCGGACGGCCACGTCGCGACGCCGATTCCGTGGTGGCCGGGACCGCGGAGGCGTCGCGCACGAGAAGCGGGGCCTGGCCCCGGTGGGGCCAGGCCCCATCCCCGCGGGCTCACATGAACCAGCGGTAGACCTCGAAGACCTCGGCGAGGGTGCGGCCGCCCTCGATGCCGCGGGTGCGGGCGACGTTGCGCACGTACTCCTCGTTCGCATAGTTGCGGTGCGCCTGGCTGCGATAGCACTGCAGCGCCGCCACCTTGCGGTCGAGCTGGCCCGGCTCGAGCTCGACGTAGGCCTGCTGGCGGAAGTTGAAGCAGTTCCAGGGGATCTCGTATCCGAGCAGCGTCGTGCGCTTGAACGCCCGCATGCTCTCGCGGGCGATCGTCTCGTGATCCTGGTGGATGTCGCCGAGCGACGGGGTGAGCACGACGTCGGGCTGCAGGTCGGCGTTCAGCGCGACCAGGATCTCGAGGATCTCCTGGCGCACGCTCGGGAAGGTGCGCACCTCGAAGTCGTGCACCGTGAGGTGCGACTCGGGGATGCCCAGGGTGCCGGTGGCGGCCCGCACCTCGTGCAGGAGGGTGTCGGCCGGGAATCCGGCCGGGAGCGAGCGCGAGGCCGTCGAGAACGCGATGTAGCGCACCTCGGCGCCCGCGTCGATCATCCGGGCGATGGTGCCGCCGCAGCCGAACTCGCCATCGTCGGTGTGCGGCGCGAGCACCAGCACCGAGCGGCCGGCGGCGATCACGGTGCACCTCTGCGGTCGGCCATCCGCGAGACTCTACTCAGCCGGGCAGGCGGACGCTGCCCGCCGAGAGCGGCGCCGAGGCGTTCCCGGCCGGGTCGACCGCGACGAGCGTGATCCGCACCTGCTGACCCGAGAGCCGGGTGCGGCGGAAGTGCACCCGACCGTCGTGGCCGCGGTAGAGCGCGCCGCCCGCGTGCGCGCCCGTCGCGGTCGCGTGCACGAAGACGATGGCCGGCTCGCTCGTGCTGTACCGGATCGGAAGTGCGCCGGCTCGGCTCGTGAGCGTGACCGTGGGCGGGGTGTCGTCGAGCTCGATCGGGTCGGTCACGGTGATGACGCGGTGCAGGCTGATCAGGTCGACCCGCAGGTGGTAGGTGCCGTCGGCGGCGGTCGCTCCTGAGGCCGTGTGGCCATCCCAGCGCACCGTCACGCGGCCATGGTGCATGTGCGTGCCGGCCGCCGGGGTGAGCTGATCGACGATCGTCCCCGACGAGCTTGCGATCGCGAGGGCCACGGTGCCGGCGCTGCGCAGCCGGAAGCTGATCCGGGCCGAGTGCGATCGGCAGCGCGTGCCCGGGCGGATCGGGCACACCGTCGAGAAGTACTTCTGCACCCGGGTCGCCCCGATGGGCGAGTGCTGGAGCTTCAGCTGCTCGGCGCGCAGGAACGCGACTCCCGACGCCGCGAGCAGCGCGCCGATGACGAGGATCCCTGTCCGCTGCCGTGACACGACGGCGGATTGTAGGGGCGCGCGATTGGGAGCCCCGGCACGCGGACCGGGGACAGTCCCGCGTGCGGACTGTCCCCGGTGGAACGCGTCGGTCTAGAAGGCGCCGAGCAGCTTGAGGCCGGAGAGCGCCAGGACGCTCGCGATGCTCCCGCGCAGCGCCCGCTCGGGCAGCCGTGCGGTGAAGTGCGAGCCGATCAGGATGCCGGGGATCGAGCCGATCAGGATGTTGCCGACGTTGCCGAAATCGGGCGTGCCCCAGATGATCGTGCCGGCGGCGGCTGCGATGGTCACCATCATCGCGTGGAACAGATCGGTGCCGACGACCCGCCGGGCCGAGAGCGGGAACAGGGTCACGAGCGCCATCCCGAAGAACACGCCCGAGCCGACCGAGGTGACGCCCAGGATGAAGCCGAACACGGCGCCGATCGTGAGCGCGAGCACCTTGTGGTTGCGGGTGAGCTCGCCGTCGACGGGCAGCTTCGAGACGTCCCACAGCCCGCGGATGCTGACGAACGTCCGGATCGCGACCGCGATGCCAACGAGGATCAGCACGTAGCCGATGACGTCGGGGAGCCACGAGTCGATGTTCGAGCCGAGCAGGTTGTAAAGCGTGAAGGTGCCGAGGAAGGCGGCGGGAACGCTGCCCGTGGCCATCCACAGGGCAAGCTGAGGATTGACGTTGCGAAGCTGGGCGTGACGCGCGGCGCCGAAGCACTTCGTCACGGCCGCGTAGACGAGGTCCGTGCCCACGGCCGTCCCGGCCGGGATCCCGAACACGCTGATCAGGATCGGTGTCATCAGCGAGCCGGCCCCCATGCCCGTCAGACCCACCAGGAGTCCGACCGCAAGGCCCGCCAATATCAGTCCAGGATTCATCTCACCCTTCCCCTCTCCGGTCTTATGCCCACAAACCCTACTAATATAACTGAGCTAGTGGAGAATGCAAGCCGGGTGGGGAAAACTCCTGATCCGCGCGGAGATCAGAACGCGCCGAGCATCTTCAGGCTCGAGAGCGCGAGCACGCTTGCGAGTGAGCCGCGCAACGCCTTCTCGGGCAGCGCCACGGTGAGCTGGGATCCGATCAGGATGCCCGGGATCGACCCGACCATCAAGAGGCCGATGCTCGAGAACCGCATCGACGGCAGCAGGAAGTAGGACGCGGCGGCCGCGGCGCAGGTGACCAGGGCGCCGTGGAACAGGTCGGTGCCGACCACCCGCCGGGCCGAGAGCGGGAAGATCGTCACGAGCGCCATGCCGAAGAACGCGCCCGCGCCCACCGAGGTCCACCCGAATACGAACCCG
>DASXZF010000056.1:0-4457 GCA_036502065.1 Gaiellales bacterium | reverse complement strand
CACGTGCTCGGGCAGCGCCGGGTTGAAGATCGGCGACACCGACGGCCGCGTGAGCAGGCGATGCGCGATGGCGACGCCCGCGGGGTGAAGCGCATCGTCGTCGCCTTCGAGCGCCGTCGCCACAGCCAGCAGCCGCTCGCGGCGCGGGATGACGCGATCCTCGAGCGCCGCCGCCGTGTAGGCCGGGCGCCCGCCCGTGCGCTCGGCTCCGTCCACCATCCCGCGCAGCCCGATCGCGAGCCGGTCGCGCCGCGCGCGCGTCGCGAAGCGCGCCCCGGCCCTGCTGACCGCCTCGACCCGATAGGCCTCGCGAACCTGCGTGAGCGTCGAGAGCAGGGTGTTGCGCCGGCCGATCGTGAACGTCGCGGTCGCAAGCGCCGCGAGCGCGCCGATCGCAAGCACGATCCAGAGCTGGCCGAGCACGAAGAACGCGGCGACGGCGAGCACGGCGAGCACGGCCGCGGCGGCCAGCCGCTGGGTGCGCTGATCGGAGAGATCGGCGAGCTGCCGTTCGGCGTCGACGAGCGGCGGAAGATTGAGATCCAGGAGCGAGCGCACAACCTCTCCGTCCGCGGCGAGCGAGGCGCCGCCGCCGAGACGGGATCGTACCGCGGGCCGGCTCAGGCCGGGGGCGCCTCCGCGGCCCGGGTGAGGTGGTGCACGCTCGCCTCGCGCAGCCCCTGCATGTAGCCGATCGCGTGCAGCCTGCCGAGCAGCGCGTAGCTCGGCGAGTCCATCGCCTCGCCGAGCAGGGTGGGAACGTGATCCGGGCGCAGCACGCCGTCGAAGCCGATCTCGTGCCACGCATCCATGCACGCGCGCATGTCGGTCTGGCCCTCGTCGTGGAAGGTCTCCTCGAAGCTCTCGGGCGTGCCGCGGACGTCGCGGAAGTGGCCGAAGGCGATCCGGCCCGCATTGCCGAAGTGCCGGATCGCGGCGGGCACGTCGTCGGTGACGAGGGTCATGTTCCCCTGGCAGAAGCAGAGCGCGTGCGCGTCGGAGTCGGCCATCGCGAGCACCCGGTCAAACGCCTCGACCGAGTTCATGATCCGGGCCGCGCCGCGATAGAACGTGATCGGCGGGTCGTCGGGGTGAAGCGCGAGCCGCACGCCGGCGGCCTCGGCCACCGGCACGACCTTGCCCACGAAGCGCTCGTACGCCTTCCACAGCTGCTCGGAATCCGGCGTGCCGACCTTCATCGGCTGGTCGGTGGGTAGCGCATCCGACCGAAACGCGGTCACGAGCGCTCCGCCGCGGCCTCGGGCGATGGTGCTCGTGCGCACCCAGTTCGCGCCGGGCATCCAGTTGTAGCAGAGCATCGGCACGCCCAGCCGGCCCAGGTTTCGGATCAGCGTGCAGAACCACTCCGTCTCCTCGTCGGCCCCCGGCGCGCCGGTGCGCGCGCGGTCAAGCGGCGGGTAGTCCTCGACCCCGACCAGCTCGAGGCCCGCGTCGGCGTAGAGCTGCTGCATCCGCGCGAGCGGCGTCAGGTCCCACGGCC
The DNA here is from genome assembly GCA_036502065.1 of Gaiellales bacterium. Taxonomy (GTDB): domain Bacteria; phylum Actinomycetota; class Thermoleophilia; order Gaiellales; family JAICJC01; genus JAICJC01. The sequence goes on along the minus strand of DASXZF010000056.1, from coordinate 2,956 downwards.
GGTCGCCGGTGTCGTCGTGCATCCCGTCGGGCGAGCGGTCGAGCTCCGAGATGACCTTCGTCACGCCGACCTGCTGCAGGATCGTCCAGAACGCGACCGGCGTGGGCGCGAAGTACTCGGCGAGCTCGACTGGCTTGACCACGGTCACCTCCGTCGACGGGGGCGCACACCCTATCCGAGCGCGCGGGACACGTCGACGAGGCCGCGGTCGATCAGATCGCGGAAGCGGGCGACGCTGTCGGCGACGGCCGCGGGGAACGGCGTCTCGGGGATCGCGCCGACGAGCTGCTCGAACGAGCGCGCGTCGACCTGGCCGGGAAACGGCAGCAGCAGCTCGTCGTATTCGATCCGGCCGGCCGATTCCGGCGCCGCGGCCGTGATCGCCGCGACGACCTCGCTCATGTCGACGCTCGTCCCGGCGAGATTGTGCACGGTGGCGCCGCTCGCGCCCGCCCGGGCGGCGGCGATGAACGCGGTCGCGGCGTCGGGCGCGTACTGGAACTGGCTGCGGCCGCCGAACGGGATCCGGTAGGGCCGGCCGGCGGCCGCCGCCAGCATGGCCGTGGTGGGCGACGACGTGAGCCCCTGGTCGCGCGCGGGACCGAACACGGTGTGCGGCCGGAGGCCGACGCTCGCGACGCCGTGATCGGCCCAGTAGACGTGGGCGGTGCCCTCGTTGGCGCGCTTGTACACGCCGTAGAGCGTGCCGGGCATCGCGGCCATGTCGGCCGTGCCGCCGCCGCCCTCGATCGCGTCGTAGGCGGCGATCGAGGACGCGTACACGACCGCCTCGACGCCGCCGCCACGGCGCTTGACCGCCTCGAACACGTTCACGGTGCCGACCACGTTCACCCGGGCGCCGAGCGGCGGGTCGGCGCGGCAGAACGGCACCTGCAGGGCGGCGAGGTGGATGACGTGGGTGATGTCGTGGGCGGCGATCACGGCGTCGACCTGCTCGAGATCGGTGATGTCGGCCGGCGCCCGCCGCACCTGCGCGATCTCCTCGGCGGACATCACGAGCGGCCACCGGTGCGGCTCGGCGCCGATGTCCAGGGCGGTCACGGCGACGCCTTCGCCGACGAGGCCGCGCACCACCCACGTGCCGATGCAGCCGTGGGCGCCGGTGACGAGGAACCGCTCGCCGCTCATCGCGCGCCCTCCGCCGGCCCGCACCAGGCGCAGGCCAGGCGCACGTAGGCGGCGGCGAGCACGTGCAGGTCAGCGACGTTCACGTACTCGTCCGGCGCGTGTGGGTTGTCGCCGCCCGGGCCGCAGACGACCACGGGCGTCGGCGAGTGCTCGGCGAAGATGAACGCGTCGCAGGCGAAGGGGGCGACCGCGGGCGCCGGCCGCGCCGGCAGCGCGTCGCGCATCGCCTGCACGATGGGCGCATCGGGGTCGCCGTCGAGCGCTCCCAGGAACCGGGTGCGCTGCTCCCACTCGAGCGGCGTGCCGCCGGCCGTCGCCCGCTCGACGGTCTCGCGCAGCTCCGCGTCGAGCGCCGCGCGCGTCGTGCCCGGGAGGGTCTCGGCCCAGAACTCCAGCATGCCCTCGACGGGCGTGCCCTCGGCCGTGCCCCACGGCAGCTCCTCACCCGACTGGATCAGGAACTGGTAGATCGGGGCGCCGCGGGTGCGGGCGGCGTCGGCCAGCGCGCCGGCCGCGGACGCGACCGTCACCAGGGCGCTCGGCTCGGAGCCGCCGCCGAAGTCCATGCCGCCCTTGCCGCCGCGCGCGTGCAGCCGGTACTGGATTCCGCCGCGGGTGGCGTGGCAGACGGCCAGGCCGGTCGGCTCGGCGAGCACCGCGCCGTCGGCGTTGTAGCCGCGCAGCCGCGAGGCGAGGGTGCCGTTCGCGCCGCCGAACTCCTCATCGACGGTCGTCTCGACGATGACATCGCCGGCCAGGGCTTCGCGGCATTCGATCAGGCACCGGAGCGCGTGAAGATAGCACGCGACTCCGCCCTTCATGTCGAGCGTCCCGCGGCCGTACAGCCGGCCGTCGGCGAGCTCGGCGTCCCAGTACGGATGCGCGCCCTCGCCGTGGGCGGGGACGACATCGACGTGGCCCGAGAACAGCAACGATCGGCCGGCCCCGGCGCCGGGCAGGCGGGCGACCACGTTCGGCCGCCCGGCGTAGTCGCGCCCCGGCCACCAGCCGGGATGGCCGGTCGCGCCGGGCACCTCGTCGGGCCGGAACACGTCGGGCTCGAGACCCAGCCCGCGCAGGTGGTCGGCGACGAAGGCCTGGCACGGCCCCTCCTCGCCGTGCGGCGGCCGGTTCTCGCTGCGGTGGGCGACGAGCGTGCGGGTGAGCTCGACCAGATCGCCGGCGTGGGCGTCGAGCCACGCCTCCGGTGAGCTCGGCCTGACGTCAGCCATCCGCTCGCTGCGGGATGTAGGCGACGCAGTCGATCTCGACCAGGATGCCCGCAAGCTCGCAGCCGATCGTCGTGCGCGTCGGCCGCGGGCGGTGCGAGAAGAACTGCTCGTAGGCGGCGGTGAACTCGTCGAAGAGGTCGATCGAGGCGAGGTAGCAGTTGCAGCGGACGATCGCCGCGGCGTCGCCGCCGGCGGCCTCGACGAGCGCGAGCACGTTTCGCAGCGTGTGCGTCGTCTGTTCGCCGACGGTCTCGCCGAGCACCGCGAGCGTCTGGGGGTCGAGCGGCCCCTGGCCCGAGACGTAGACGAAGTCGCCCGCGCGCAGCGCCGGCGTATATCCGCCGGTTCCGCCCGATGCGCTGTCCGAGACGATGGGTTGCAGAGGGCTCATGCGCCTGATCCTTCTTCGAGTGGCCGGTCGACGGGTGTTATACGCCGAGCCGGGATCGGGGCACGCGGTCAGCCCTGGGCGCGCTCGTAGTGGATGGCCCACATCGGCTCGTAGGCCCCACCGGCGCTGCTGCGGGCCCACTCCCAGTCAAGCGACGTCGGCGTGATGCGCGCAAAGGTCATGC
>DASXZF010000055.1:0-3526 GCA_036502065.1 Gaiellales bacterium | reverse complement strand
GAGCTGATCGGGATGCAGCGGACGGTCGAGAGCGTGCACGTCGACCGCAGCGTCGGCCTCTACATGGTCGACCTCGTCACCGCCACCCGCGGCCACGGCCAGGTGCAGGTGGGCGCGAGCCCGCGCGGCACGCTGGCGCTGCTCAAGCTCTCGCGCTGCCGGGCGGTGCTCGACGGCCGCGACTTCGTCTCGCCCGACGACGTCAAGGCGATCGCCGTCCCCGCCCTCGGGCACCGGCTGACGCTGCGCCCCGAGCTCTGGGTGCGCAGGATCAACGGCGACGACATCGTCCGCGAGGTGCTCGAGGCGGTGCCGACGCCCGCCGCGCGGCCCTCGTCGGCGCCCGCTCCGTGACCGGCGTCGCCGCCGCCAAGCTGCGCGGCTACGCCGCGCTCGCCGCGGCGCTCGTGTGGACCGCCATCGCGCTTCACCGGCCCGAGCTGATCGCGCTCGCCGCGCCGTTTGCGCTCCTGCTCGCGGTCGGGCTCGCGGCCACGGCTCCGCCGGAGCTGTCGGTACACACGGCCGAGGACGAGCTGCGCGCGGTCGAGGGCGACACCGTCACGGTGCACGCCGAGCTCTCGATCGCCGGGCGGTCGAGCGGCCCGGTCGCCGTCTCGCTGCACACGCCCCCGGGCCTCTCCGCATCCGTGCCGGCGCGGGTGCTGCGCCTCGAGGAGGGGGCACCCGCCGAGCTCAGCTTCGACCTTCGCTGCGAGCGCTGGGGTGGATATCTGGCCGGCGGGATGTCGGTCCGGGCGGTGGGGCCGCTCGGGCTCGTCCGCTACGAGCAGAGCGTCGCCCCGGCGGTGCGCATCCGCGTCTACCCGCTGACCGAGGCCGTCCAGGCCCTCCCGCGCCCGGCCGCGACGCACGTCGGTGCCGGCAACTACGTCACGCGCGTGCGCGGCGAGGGGCTCGAGTTCGCCGACCTGCGCCCGCACGCCCCGGGCGATCGTCTGCGCCAGGTCAACTGGCGGGTGAGCGCCCGCCGCGGCCGGCTGCACGTGAACGAGTACCACCCCGAGCGAAACGCCGACGTCGTCCTCTTCCTGGACGCGTTCAGCGACACGAGCGACGAGGCCGGCGGCACGATCGACATGACGGTGCGGGCGGCCTCGGCCCTCGCGGCCGCCTACCTGCGCACCCGCGACCGCGTCGGCATCGTCGGGTTCGGCGGGGTGCTGCGCTGGGTGCTGCCGGGCACGGGCAACACCCAGTCCTACCGGATCCTCGACTCGCTCATCGACACGCAGGTCGTCGCCAGCTATGCGTGGCGCGACGTCGCCGTCATCCCGGCGCGGACGCTGCCGCCGCACGCGCTCGTGCTGGCGCTCACGCCGCTGGCCGACCAGCGCATGCTCGCGGCGCTCGTCGACCTGCGCGCCCGCGGGATCGACCTGGCAGTGATCGACGTCTCGCCGCTCCCCTTCGTGAAGCCGCCGGGTGGCGACCTGGGCGACCTGGCCTATCGGGTCTGGCGGCTCCAGCGCGAGCAGCTCGGCTCGCGCTACCGGGCGCTGGGCGTGCCGGTGATCGAGTGGATGCACGGCCGGCCGGCCGACGAGGTGCTCGCGCAGCTACGGGAGGTGCGGCGATACGCCCGAACCGTGCGCATCTAGCGGCGCTCCTGGCGGCGGTGCTCGCCGCGGCCGCGGTGGCCGTGCGCACCGCCACCGTGTCCGGCGGCAATGGCCGCGCGGCGGTCGCCGTGGCCGCGGCGTGCGCCGCGCTGCTCCTGGCCGCCGCGATCCTCGCCCGCTCGGAGGGCGCCGTGGTGTGGGCGATCGCACTGCAGGCGGGCGTCTACGTCGTCGCGCTCGAGCTTCGTGGCGGCCGCGTCGACGCGTGGGCGCCTGCGGTCGCCGCGGCCCTGGTGGGCGCGGCCGAGCTGGGCCAGTGGGCGGTCGAGCTGGCACGGCCCGCGGCTGTCGAGGCCGGGATCACGTCACGCCGGGCGGCGACGATCCTCGCCGTGGCGGCCTCGGGCGCAGGCGTCGGCTGGCTGCTGCTGCTCGCATCCAACGCTGGATCGCGCAGCGTGACGCTGGCCGCGGCCGGTCTTGCGGCGGCAGCGGCGGCGATGGTGCTCGTCCGCCGCCTGGCCCGCAGCACGTGAGCCGGTAGACTCGCGCTCATGCCTCGTCTGCTCGTCTTCGGCGCCCGTGGTCTCGGCCGTGTCGTGGCCGAGCACCTGATGCCCCAGGGCTGGGAGGCGATCGGCGTCGCGCGATCGCAAGACACCGCCGACGCGTTCCCCGGCACCGGCGTCGTCGCCGACCTGACCGACGTCAACGGCATGCGCGCCGTCGTGGCCGACGCGGCGCCCTTCGACCTGGCGGTGAACGCCGTCTCGCCCAAGGGGCGCTTCGGCGGCGGCGACCTGACGACGACCGACGACGACGCGATGGCCCCGTACCTCGAGCAGGTGCTGCCCGAGGTGTTCGCCTTCTACCGCACCTGCGGGGCGGCGCTCGTGCAGCGCGGCGGCGGCACGCTCGTGCAGGTCACGGGCGGCTCGGCCCGGCGGGCGCTGCCCGGACGCGCGCCCTGGGCTGCGGGCGCCGCCGGTGTGCGCGCGCTCAGCCAGGCGGCGGCCAACGAGCTGAAGCCGCAGGGCGTCCACGCGGCGCTGCTCGTCTGCGACGGACAGTTCGGCACGCCCGGCGACGACGCCGGCGGCGACAAGATCGACCCGGTCGAGCTGGCCAAGGCCGTGCAGTACCTGCACGAGCAGGGCCGAAGCGCCTGGACGCACGAGCTGGTGGTCACGCCGGTCGGCGACCGCTGGACGCCGTAACCTGAGAAGCGGGGCCTGGCCCCGAGGGGCCAGGCCCCATGGTTTCGGTCAGGCAAGACGGGCGACGGTCTCGTCCCACAGGGCCCCATCGTCATGGCCGCGGCCGTCGCCCTGGTTTCGGGCGCAGCCCGAGATGAGCGCGGCCAGCGCGTCGACGGCCGCGAGGTCGCCGGTGGCGCAGATCTCGCGCAGCCCGGCGGCATACAGGTAGTCGCCTGTCAGGAGCGCGAGGTCGGGGTCAGCCTGCGAGAACAGGCGCGAGCGGCCGTAGTGCAGCAGATAGCCCTCGTAGATCATCTCGACGCCGAGCAGATGGCGCTCGGGGCAGCGGCCGGCGAAGTGCGCGCTGCCCTCGCGAGCATCGGGCAAGAGCGCGCCGGCCCAGAGCGGGCTGTCTGCTGCGGCCCGCTCGGCGACGTCGGAAAGGACGCTCATCCGCCGAACTCCGCCGCCGCGGCGGCGGTCTGGGCGACCTGCTCGGGCGTGTGGGCGAGCGACGGCATGAGCGCCTCGAACTGCGACGGCGCGATGTAGACGCCGCGGGCGAGCATGTGGGCGTGGAAGCGGGCGAAGCGGTCGGTGTCGGATCGAGCCGCGTCCGCGAACGAGCGCACCGGCCCGGGATGGAAGAAGCCGGTCAGCATCGCCCCCACGCGGTTCACCGTGACACCGGGCCGCCGCAGCGCGTCTTCGAGCGCTGCGGCTGTCGTTTCGAGCCGTTCGTAG
>DASXZF010000054.1:0-2693 GCA_036502065.1 Gaiellales bacterium | reverse complement strand
ACGGTCGTGTGCAGCGACTGGTACATGTTGAACTTGGGCATCGCGACGTAGTCCTTGAACCGCCCCGGCATCGGCTTCCACAGCGAATGGATGATGCCGATGGCGCCATAGCAGTCCTTCACCGAGTCGACCAGCACGCGGATGGCGGTCAGGTCGTAGATCTCGTTGAACTCCTTGCCGCCCTGGGCCATCTTGTGGAAGATCGAGTACAGGTGCTTGGCGCGGCCGGCGATGTCGGCGGTGATGCCCGCCTCCTCGAGCTCGCGCTGCAGGATCGTGCCCGCCTCGCCGGCGAACCGCTCCCGCTCGGTGCGGGTCTGGCTGACCATCGACCCGATCTCGGCGTAGCGGCGCGGGTGCAGGCACGCGAAGGCGAGGTCCTCGAGCTCCCACTTGATCGAGTGGATCCCGAGCCGGTGCGCGAGCGGCGCGTAGATCTCGAGCGTCTCGCGCGCGGTCTGCACCTGCTTCTGCTTGCCGAGCGCCGAGATCGTGCGCATGTTGTGCAGCCGGTCGCAGAGCTTGATCAGGACGACGCGCAGGTCGTGCGCCATCGCCACGATCATCTTGCGGTAGTTCTCGACCTGGGCCTGCTCGCGGCTCGCGAAGCTGATCCGGGTGAGCTTCGTGACGCCGTCGACGAGCAGCGCGACGTCGTCGCCGAAGCGCGCGCGCACATCCTCGATCTCGGCCTCGGTGTCCTCGACCGTGTCGTGCAGGAGTGCGGCGGTGATCGTGGCCGAGTCGAGCTTCAGCTCGGCGCAGATCTCGGCGACCGCGAACGGGTGCAGGATGAACGGCTCGCCGCTCTTGCGCACCTGGCCGGCGTGGTGGTCGCAGGCATAGTCGAACGCGGCCCGGATCTGGTCCGCGTCGAGATTGGGGTTGTACGCCGCGATCTGGCCAAGCAGCTCCACCAGCAGGTGGTCGTGCCGTTCGGCCTCGGCGCTTCGGGGCACCGTAGCCATACCCGTATGGTAGTTCAGCGGCCTGGGGCCGCCCTCACCCGGCCTGCGACTGCAGGAACCGCAGCGAGTCCTCGACTCGCTCGACGGCCGCGCGATAGGTCGGTGACGCGTTCAGGTCGATCCGGGTGCCGCCCTCGCGGTCGGCCGGGTCGAGCCCGACCTCGGCCAGCACCGTGCGGCAGCGGGCGACGGTGTCGGCCGCGAGCGGGATGCGCTGCTCCCCCGCCCGCAGCGCCTGCCACACCACGACGAGCGCCGGCCGCAGCGGCTCGCGCGCCTCGAGCACCTGCCGCGCGAACGCGATTTCGGCCTCGCCCCAGACGAGGTGCACGGGCATGCGCGAGCCGAGCTCGGCCAGGAGCTCGCCGCCCGCCCGGTCGGCGGGAGGGTCGAGCGCGACGACGGCGCCGAAGCGGCGCTCGGGGTCGGAGATCGCCGCGGCCTCGTCGTAGTCGGCCAGCCCCACGCTGCCGCAGCCGAGCCGGGTCGGCTCGAGCGGGCCCGTGAGCATCCCGCGCCGGCGGCGCGCGTCGGCGCACAGGACGAGCACACGCTCGCCCGCGGCGATCAGCCGGGCGATGGTCGCGACCTGGACGCCGCCGCCGCGCTGGTCCTGGACGGAGGCGCCGTTCGGCGTGCCGTCGGCCGGGACGGCCGCGGGCTCGGCGGCGAGGGTGAGCACACCCTCGGGCACCGCGCCGACGGCGCGCACGAGCATCTGCATCGAGGCGGCGCCGTTCCACTCGTTGCGCGACAGGCGGTAGGCGACGTCGTGGCGGCCGCCGGCGCGCAGGCTCTCGGCCGCGGCGCCGTGCCCGAACCACACCGCGCGGCAGCGGAAGCCGCCGAGCTCGACGGCCATGCGCAGGTGGCGGCCGTCGCCCATCCGCTCGACCGCGTGCAGCGACGCGGCCGGGGCGAGCAGGGTCACGCCGGGATTGCCCAGCCCGAACGGCTCGAGCTGCGCCAGCTCGTCGGCCAGCTCGAGCGACGCCTCGGCAGGCGCGAGCACCGCGTCGATGCGCTGGCGCGGCTGCAGGTCGCGGTCGCGGAGCTCGGCCTCGGCGTGCGCCGCCAGGGCATCGGCCAGGGCCTCGACGTCGCCGGTCGCCATCGTCAGCCCCGCCGCCACGCGGTGGCCGCCGAAGCGCTGCAGGTGCTCGCGACAGGCGGTGAGCCCGGCGTGCAGGTCGTAGGCGGGGATGCTGCGGCCCGAGCCCTTCGCCTCGTCCTCGCGCTCGGCGATCAGGACGACCGCCCGCCCGAAGCGCTCGACCAGGCGCGACGCGACGATGCCGACCACGCCCTCGTGCCAGTCGGGCGACGAAAGCACGTACGCGCGCCGGCGCCGCCACTCCTCGCCGCGCGCCTCGAGCTGCTCGAGCGCGTCCTGGAGGATGCGGTCTTCGACCATCTGCCGCTCGCGGTTGAGCGACTCGAGCCGGTTTGCGAGCTCACGCGCGCGCACCTCGTTGCCGGTCAGCAGCAGCTCGAGCGCCTCGCCCGGATGGCACAGCCGGCCGGCGGCGTTGATGCGCGGCGCGAGCCGGAACCCGACGTCGGAGGCGGCGATGCGGGCGCGGTCGACGCGGGCCGTGGCCATGAGCGCGCGCAGCCCCGGCCGGGTGGTGCGGGCCAGCCGGCGAAGCCCCGCGCGCACGAGCCCGCGGTTCTCGTCGACGAGCGGGACCACGTCGGCGATGGTCGCGAGCGCCACCAGGTCGA
>DASXZF010000053.1:0-4744 GCA_036502065.1 Gaiellales bacterium | reverse complement strand
TAGAAGCCCGAGCCCTTGAAGTGGATCGCCACCGGGTGCAGCACGCGGACGGCCGGTGCGCCGCACACCTCGCACACCTCGATCGGCTCGTCGGCCATCTTCTGCAGCACCTCGAACCGGTGCCCGTTCGTACAGCGGTACTCGTAGATCGGCATGCAAACCGAGTATACCGCGCGCGACGGGTGCGAAAACCGCTCGCGTTGGCACACTGGGGGCGAGAGTGCCAGCGAGGGCCCGTTCGGTATCCTGCGCGGCTTGCGGATCGCGATCGTGACCGACTTCTACTACCCGTCGCTCGGCGGCATCACCGAGCACGTCGACGGGCAGGCGCGCGAGCTCCAGCGGCGCGGCCACGACGTGACCGTGATCACGGGCCATCTGGTGCGCACGCCGCCGATCACCGACGACGCGCTGCAGGTCCCCGAACCCAACTTCGAGATCGTGCGGATGGGCATCTCGATCCCCGCGTACGTCCCCCACTGGGGCAACAACGCCCAGACCCTGCACACGTACGGGCCGCGCCTGGGCCGGCAGCTGCGGGCGCTCTACCGCGAGCGCGGCTTCGACGTCGTGCACGTGCACGCCCCCTACAACCCGCCGTTCCCGGCCTGGGCGATCGACCAGTGCCCCGACGAGACCATCTGCGTCGCGACCTTCCACAGCGTCTTCCCGCAGACGATCGGCATGGACATCCTGGCCGAGTGGACGCGGCCGTGGATCGAGCGGCTCGACGGGCGCATCTGCGTGAGCGAGGCGTGCATCGGGTCGCTCGCGCCGTACTACCCCTATGCCTACGACGTGATCCCGAACGGCATCGACACCGACCACTTCTCGCCCGCCGCCGAGCCCGTCTCCGAGCTCATGGGCGACCACCAGAACATCGTGTTCTGCGGCCGGTTCGATCCCCGCAACGGGCTCGACACCATGATCGAGGCGTTCCGGCTCCTGCACCGCGAGCGCGGCCCGGCCGTGCGGCTCGTGGTCGTCGGCGACGGCCCGCTGCGCAAGCTCTACCAGCGTCAGGTGGGTGAGGAGCTCGCCCCCTACGTGCACTTCGCCGGACGCCTCAACCGCAGCCGGCCGAACTACCTCACCTCGGGATCCGTGTTCTGCACGCCGTGCAACCGGGCATCGTTCGGGATGGTGCTGCTCGAAGCCATGAGCTGCGGGCGCCCGGTGGTCGCCAGCCGCATCAGCGGCTTCCAGCTCGTGATGGAGGACGGCCGCCAGGGCTTCCTCGTCCACCCCGGCGACTCGGCCGAACGCCACGCCGGAGCGCTCGCACGCCTGCTCGACGATCCCGCCCTGCGCGAGCGCATGGGTGCCGAAGGACGCCAGACCGCACTCGAGATCTACGCCTGGCCGCGGGTCGCGGCGAAGCTCGAGGCCTACTACGCCGACCTCCTGGCCGGCGAGCAACCGGTATGGGCAAGCGCGAAGTCATCACTCGCTTCGTAATCCTCGGAGCCGTCTGGCTCGCGATCGTCGCGGTGGTGGCGAAGGTCGTGGGAGGAGTGGCCGGGGATGCGTCCGAGGGCGTCGGCGTCCTGCTCCTGCTGTTCGTCGCCTGGTCGTCGTTCACGCCGAACGCGCGCCTGTTCGGGCGCGTGATCGGCAGCGGCACATCGCCCAGCGGCAAGGTCGCGATCACGTTCGACGACGGGCCGACGCCCGAGTACACCCCGGCGGTGCTCGAGGTGCTGCGCACCGCCGGAGCGCGGGCGACGTTCTTCGTCCTCGGCCGAAACGTGCGCGCGCACCCCGACCTGGCGCGCAGGATCGTGGCCGAAGGACACGAGCTCGCGAGCCATGGCGACGATCATTCGTTGCTGACGTTCGCCGGCCCGCGGGCGATCACACACCAGTTCCGGGCCGCCGAGGAAGCCGTCACCGACGCGATCGGCACGTCGGTCACACACCTCTTCCGCACCCCCCACGGCTACCGCGGGCCGTTCCTGGCGCCCGTCGCGCGCCGGCTCGGCTACCGCGTCGTGGGCTGGACCGGCGCGATCTTCGATACCGCCCGGCCCGGCGTCGACGCGATCGTCGACCGCTGCGCGCACGTGCTCTCGCCGGGCGCGATCGTGCTGCTGCACGATGGCGACGGCTCCGGCGAGGGCGGCGACCGCTCGCAGACGGTCGAGGCGCTGCCGCGCGTGCTCGCCGTCGCCCGCGACCGCGGACTCGAGCCGGTGACGGTGTCGGAGCTGGCCGAGGACATGCGCCCCAACCGGCGGCTGGTGCCGAAGGCGGCCGCGTTCGGAGCGATCGTCGTCGCGATCGTGTTCGCGCTCTCGCGCAAGTTCGACCTGCAGGTCGTGCTCGACGTCTTCACCCGCGCGAACCCGCTCTACGTGCTCGCGGCGCTGGTCGCCAACCTGGCGTCCGTGGCGGCAAAGGCGCTCACGTGGCGCGCCGCCTTCGACGCGATCCCGGTCGAGGAGGGCGACGAGCCGATCGACGTGACCCTGCGCGACGTGGTGCCGGCGATCTTCATCGGCTTCCTGCTGAACACGGTGCTGTTCGCCCGCCTCGGCGAGGTGGCGCGCGTCTCGGTGGTGCGGCGCAAGCTGGCCGCACGCGGCCACTCGCTGCCGACGCCGACCGTCGTCGGCACCGTCGTCACCGAGCAGCTGCTCTCGGGCGCGACGCTCGTGGCCGTGCTGATCGCCGTCGTGATCTACGTGCCGGTGCCGCGGGCGGCCGTGAACCTGCTCGCGGTGCTCTCGGGCGTCGTGATCTTCATCGCCGCCGTCGCGATCACGATCGAGATCTGGGGCCGCGTGCGCCGCCGCCAGCGGCCCCCCGACGACTACGTCGAGCGCTGGTGGCACCTGCTCGGCATCAGCTTCACGTCGACGGTCGCCGCGCTGCGCCGCGGCCAGGCGATCTTCCAGCGGCCGCGCCTGCTCGCGTTCGGCATCACGGCCTCGACGGCCACGTGGATCGCGCAGATGGCGGGCATCTACTTCACCCTCGCGGCGTACGGCATCCACAAAGGCCTGGGCGTCACCGCCGTCGTGTTCCTGGCCTCGAACCTGGTGCAGCTCTTCCCGATCACGCCCGGCAATCTGGGCGTGTTCCAGGGGGCGACCGCGACCAGCCTGACGCTGCTCTATGGTGTCCCCGCCAACCTGGCGCTGACGTTCTCGATCGGGCTGCAGCTGATCGAGGCCCTGCTCGGGGTGGGGGTCGGATTCGTGTTCCTGTCGATGGAGGGACTGTCGGTGGCCGAGTTGCAAACCCCGGTGGACGCCGAGCCGGAAGCGGGCCGCGCGTGAGCAGGCTCCTGGCCGTCGTCGCAGTCGTGGCCTGCCTGGCCGGGTGCGCGTCGGGCGGGGGCGGGTCGAGCGCGGCTCCCAAAGGGCCGCCCCAGGCCTCGACCCTGCCGACGTCCGGCACCGTCAAGTACACGGGCGACGGACGCATCTACACCGTCGCGCCGCTCGGACACGTGCTGCGGCTCGACGACATCGACGTCCAGGTGCAGGGCGTCGAGTGGCGCAAGTCGGTCAAGGTCGGCTTCAAGCCGCCCGGGACGACGACCTACGGCGTCGTCACCCTCACGATCACCAACCTGACCAAGACGAAGCAGACCGTCGGGCCGACCCAGATCTGGCTGCGCAACGCGGCCGGGGCGCCGTTCCTTGCCTCGGCCACCTCGAACGTGCCCAAGAACCTGCTGTCGACGCCGATCCCGGCGGGCGGATCGGTGACCGGGACGCTCGTCTACCCGGTGCCGGTGAAGGAGACGGGCTACCTGCTCGTCTACCGCTTCGACGACGCCAGGGCGATCGCCAAGGCCGAGCACGTCGGCCTCGTCAAGTACTCCTAGCGCTCGCGCGCCAGCAGGTCGGCGATCGTCTCGCGGGCGACGATCAGCCGCTCCGCCCCGTCCGCCACCATCACGGCGGCCGGCCGCGGCAGCCCGTTGTAGGTCGACGCCATCGTCGCGGTGTAGGCGCCGGTGGCCGCGAGCGCGAGCACGTCGCCCGGCCGCAGCTCCGGCAGGCGGGCGGCCTCGATCAGCACGTCTCCCGACTCGCAGTGCTTGCCGGCAACGGCGTAGGTGTGCGTCGCGGGCTCCTCGGGGCGGTCAGGCAGAAAGGCCTGATAGACCGCGCCGTAGAGCGCCGGGCGCGGGTTGTCGGCCATCCCGCCGTCGACGGCCGCGTAGGTGATGCCGGCGTCTGTGTGCTTGATCGCGCCGACGGTGTAGAGCGTGACGCCGGCAGGCCCGGCGATCGAGCGGCCCGGCTCGAGGATGAGCTCGGGCAGCGGCAGCCCACGCGCGGCCAGGAGCCCGGCCAGGCCGGACGCAGTCGCCGCGACGGCTGCCCGCACGTCGGGGGCGGCGTCGGCGTCGGTGTAGGCGATCGCGAGGCCGCCGCCCAGGTCGAGCACCGGCAGGTCGCCGAGATCGTACTCGGCGATGAAACGCGCCAGCCAGCCCGCCGCCTCGAGGTACGTCTCGACCGCCGCGATCTGCGAGCCCAGGTGCACATGCAGGCCCGCCGGGCGCACGTGCTCGAGCGCGCCGGCGCGGCGCAGGGCCGCGGCTGCCGCCGCCGGCGGCAGCCCGAACTTCGAGGCCGAATGCCCCGTTGCAATCTTGTGATGGGTGTCGGCCTGGATGCCGGGCGTCACGCGCACGAGCACCGCCTGGATGCGGCCGGCGGCCGCGGTGAGCGCCTCGATCCGGTCGAGCTCGGCGTCGTGGTCGACGACGATCAGACCCGCCCCG
>DASXZF010000052.1:0-8806 GCA_036502065.1 Gaiellales bacterium | reverse complement strand
CCGTGGCCGTGGGGAGTGCGGCGCCCCAGCGCCGCGCCGCAGCACACGGGCACGGGATCGCCGGGGAGGTGCAGCTCAAGACCCCACGGCCCCTCGCCCAGGCCCGGCACCTCGTAGAGCAGCGCGCCGCCGGTGCTGAGGTTCATCGTCGTCGTCTCGACCGGGGTCGCCCTGCCGCCGGCCGCCACGAGCACGGCCCGCACTGACGCCTGAAGGTCGACCCGCGAGTTCGTGCGCCGTTCGGCGATCTGCACGAGCCGCTCGGTGGCAGCGGTCAGGGTCGCCTCGCTCTGCTCGGTCGCCCGCCGCTGCGCGGCCACCGTCTCCTCGATCCTCCGGGTGGCGTCGTCGACGGCGGCGAGGGCGGCGCTCGTGGCCTCGATCGATGCGGCGACGCCCGAGCTCTGGGCGGTGACGGTGCGGATGTGCTCGAGCACGCGTCCGGCCGCGGCCCCGGCGGTGTTGGCCAGCTCGCCCACCTCGTGGGCGACGACGGCGAATCCACGTCCGTGCTCGCCGGCGCGCGCCGCCTCGATCGCGGCGTTCAGCGCCAGGAGCCGCGTCTGGTCGGCGACGGCGGAGATCTCACGAGTGACGACGGCGGCCGCGTCGGTCGTCTCGCGCAGGGTCGTGCTGCCGTTCACGGCCTCCTCCACGCGCGCCCTGGCCGCGGCGGCCGCGACCAGCGTCTCGTGGGCGCTGCCGCCGATCGTGTCGCTCGCCGACGTGAGCACTCCGAGCGTCGTGTCGATGCGGTCGAGCGCCTCGCGGGCAGCCGCAGCGCTTGTGCGCCGCGCCTGGGTGGCGGCCTCGGCGCTCGCCACCTGGGCCTCGGCGGCGGCGCGCTCGCGCTCGCGCTGGGTCTCTGCCTCGGCCTCGGCCCGCTCGCGTCCCATTCGGGCCTCGTCCTCGAGCCGCGCCGTCACCGCGGCCGCGCGCTCCTCGACGAGCGCGTCGTGCCGGCGCTGGGCCTCGGCCTGACGGTCGGTCATGACGTCGAGCAGCTCGTTCACGCTCGTCGCGAGCAGGCGCAGATCGCGCCCAGGAGGCGTCACCTGCCCGCCGCCCGCCGCCGCAGCGCGTACGGCGCGCATGAAGACGCGGTTGCGGCGGGCGTGACCCGCCTTCTGGGCGACGATGCTGATGAGAAGCAGCGCGATGCCGAGCACGCCGATGATCTCGGCGCTCGTCGTCGCGCTGTGCAGGGCCGCCGCGTGTACCGGCCGGCTGAACGCGGCCTGGAGCACGAGCGGAGCGCCGCCCTCGACGGCGGGCACCGAGACGACCAGGTCGAGCCGGCGGCCGTCCACCGTGCGAGTCTGCACGCTCAGCGGCCCGAGTCCGCTCGGAAGGCGCGTGGCCGACCCGGCGAGCGCGGCGTGAGCGACCCGCATCGGCAATCCGGCGCGCCGCCCGATGGCGGCCATCCCCGCTGCGTCGAGCGTCCGCAGGGCGACGAGCGTCCCCGCGGCAGGGCCGCTGCCGTCGCTGTGGATGACCGGCGCCGCGCAGTAGAGGTAATGCGCCCCCGAGGCCGCGAGGATGCCGCACGGCGACTTCTGCAGCGCGACGGCGGGCCGGGCCAGTCCCGAGGCGAGCGCGGGCGACACGGGGTGGTATCCACCTTTGCCGATGACTCCGCCGCCGACGACGGCGCCCGCGTGGTCGAGCAGGACGACGCCGCCGAAGCCGAACGTGGCGTGCATGAGCCCGGGCGGAAACGCGGCGGCGGCGCCGGCACGATTGTGATCGACGATCGCGTTGTACGGATCGTCCCACTGGGCGTTCGTGAGCACGAAGTTCTTGATGAGCGAGACCTCGTAGCCGAGGCTCGTGCGGATCCGGTCGGCCTGCCCGCTCACGTTCTGGCGCTCGAGCCCGTCGAAGCTGCCGGTTGTGACCGACTGGAGCACGGTGTAGGCGGTGAGGATCGCGAGCACGAACGCCACGCCCACCCAGAGGTACTCGTTGGCGAGAATCCGCAGCGGGAGCGGTCGGCGGGCGGCGGCAGTCATCCCTCCGGATAGTCGGCCGGCCATCGGCTCACATGAGGCCGGGCCGGGCGGCTCAGGCGGTCTTCGCGAGCAGCGCCTCGGCCTTCTCGAGCCACCTGACCGCGCCGACCTGCTCGAAGAACGCGATCGCGCGCCGCAGCTGCGCATCTCCCTGCCGTCCCCGGCCGGCGGCGATGTCGGCCTGCCCCGCCAGGAGCCGGGTGAGTGCCTCATCCGACCTCGCGCCGAAAGCCGCGAGCATGTCGGCACCATCATCGAAGCGCCTCGCCGCGATCAGCCGCGCCGCCTGCGCCCATCGCGACGCGTCGCCGGCCGCCGCGATCGTGAACCGATCGAGCTGCCCGGTGATCCCGAGCGCTGCCATGAGCCGGATCGCCCAGTCGCCGAGCCGCGTCGCGTCGCTGCCGGCGACCGCGCGCTCGATCTCGCCGGCGTAGCTCGCGACGCGTTGCGACGCCTCCGGTCCGCCGACCGTCGCGGCCACGAGCGCGGCCTCGGCAAGCGTCGGGTAGAGCATCTGCGGCTCGCCGGAGCGGCGCCCGAACGCGATCGCCCCCTCGACATCGGCGAGCGCACCGGCCGTGTCGCCCCGGGCCGCCCGGATGAGCGCGCGGCAGCTGTGCGCAGCCGCCTCCATGTAATGCGGCCCGGTCTGCGCCACCCACGCGTCCAGGCGTGCGAAGCCCGCGTCGGCGGCGTCCCAGTCCCCGGTCGTGAACGCGTGCACGGCGAGCTCGGTGTCGAACCAGGCGATCTGATACGGCATGCCGAAACGGTTCGCGGCGTCGAGGCCGCGCCGCTCGAACTCGCCCGCCCGCTCGAGCTCTCCGATCGTGGCGAGCACGCTGGCGAAGTTCTTGTAGGCGCGGATCACGAGCTCCGCAGCGTTCAGCCGCTCGGCGATCGCGACGCTCTCCTCGAGATCGTCCAGGCCGCCGAGGTCGCCATGGTCGACGCGGGACACGCCGCGGGTGTTGAGGGCGTGGCCTCGCAGGTCCTCGAGGCCGAGCACATCGGTGATCGCGAGCACGCGCCCGGAGAGCTCCATCGTCTCGTCATAGCGGGCGCGCAGCATCGAGCTGACCGCGATCCGGCTGAGGACGCGGGCCACCGTCGGCGTCGGCGGGGCGTCGCGCACGAGCTCGAACGCATGGGCGAAGGCCTCGGTCGCCTCGTCAGTGCGCGCCTCGTTCCAGAACCGGTACGCGGCCAGCATCTCGGCCTTCGCCGCGGTCTCGAGGTCGCCTGACGCGGCCAGGCGGTCGCGCGCGGACCGCAGCAGGACGGGCATCTCCGCGCCGCCTGCCGTCATGCCGACGTCAGCGATCGCGACGATCAGCGCCGGCCAGTCCGCATCTTCAGGCGGCCAGAGCGCGAGTGCGGCCTCGTAATGGTGGAGCGCGGCCGTCATCGAGTTGAGCGCAACGGCCCGGTCGCCGGCGTCGCGCAGCGCGGAGCGCGCCCGCCGCTCGAGCTCCTGCGCCGGCGCGCCCACGTCGCGGGCGTAGCTGAGCGCCTGGACGTAGTGGTGGGCGATCATGTCCGGTGCATTCCCGCGATCGGTCGTGAGCGACTCGATCCACTCCGCCGCCCGGCGGTGCTTCTGCTCGCGCTGGGCGCGCGGGATCTGGCCGTAGGCGACGTCGCGCATGAGCACGTGGCGGAAGGCGTACTCGGTCTCGCCTCCCACCGACGAGCGCCGCTCGCGGCGCAGCATCTCGCGCCGCTCGAGCGCATGCAGACGCTCCTCGGCGGCGAAGCGGGTCGACTCGCCCATCGCGGCGAGCGCCCCCAGCCACACGACCTTGCCGAGCACCGCCGCGTCCTGCAGGAGCCGCTTCTCGGCCGGTGGCAGGTCGTCGAGGCGCGCGGCGATCAGGCCCTGCACCGACTCCGGGACGGGTAGGTCGGCGTCCACGGTGAGCCGCCAGCGGTCGCCCTCGCGGTGCAGATGGCCGCGGTCGATCAGCATGCGCACGTACTCCTCGGCATACAGCGGGTTGCCGGCGGCCCTGCCGAGCAGCGTCGCCTGGGTCGTGGCCGGGAGCACGGCCTGCTCGAGCAGTCTCCCGATCAGCCGGGCGATGTCGTCGTCGGCGAGCGGCGAGAGGGCGACGGTGAGCGCGTTTCGCTTGCCGCCACCCCAGCCTCGCCGGCGATCCAGCAGCTCCGGCCGTGCGGTGCAGACGACGAGCAGCGGCACGCCGCTCGACCAGTCGACCAGGTGGTCGACGAAGTCGAGCAAGGCGTCGTCGGCCCAGTGCAGATCCTCGAACACGAGCACGAGCGGGTGGCGGTCGGCCAGGGCCTCGAAGAACCGGCGCCAGGCCGAGGTCGCCTCGCTCTGGCGGTCGCCGCCGATCCGATCGACGCCGAGTCCGGCCAGCGCGCGCACGTGCTCCTCGACCCAGGCCGCCTCGGACTCCTCGCCGATCAGCTCCGAGACGGTCGCGTGGAGCTTCGCCTGCGCCTGTTCGGTGGTGTCCGAGTCGAGGATGTCGGCCTGCGCCTTGACCATCTCGCCGAGCGCCCAGTAGGTGACGCCGTCGCCATAGGGCAGCGAGCGGCCCTGGCGCCAGGTGATGAAATCGGCGTCGGCGTCGACCGCCTGCAGGAGCTCCCACACGCGCCGGCTCGTGCCGATCCCGGGCACACCCACCAGCGTGACGAGTTGCACCGCGCGCTCGGACCGGCACCGGCGCAGCGAATCGAGGACGAGGCCGAGCTCCTCTCGGCGGCCCACGAGCGGGGTCGTCGGCCGCTGCACGACATCCACCCCGAGCCGCGCCCGCGCCTGCAGCGCCTCCCACGCCGGGATGGGCTGCGCCTTGCCCTTCGCGACGACGGGCTCGGCGGGCCGGTAGCTGACCGCGCGGTCGGTCGACCGGTAGGTCGTCTCGCCGACCAGGATGCCATCGACGGGCGCGGCCGCCTGCAGGCGGGCGGCGGTGTTCACGACATCGCCCGACGCCATGCCCTCGCCGCGGGCCGGATCGGCGCCGAGGACGACGAGCGCCTCGCCCGTGTTCACTCCCACGCGCACGTGCAGGTCGAGCCCGGGCTCGTCGTCGTTCATCCGGTCGATGGCCGCCCGGATGGCGAGCGCCGCCCGCACTGCCCGCTCGGGATCATCCTCGTGCGCCACCGGGGCGCCGAAGAGCGCCATCACGGCATCGCCGATGAACTTCTCCACCGTGCCGCCGTAGTGCTCGAGATGGTCGCGCAGAAGCGCGTGGTAGGGGGCGAGCGTGCCGCGGACGTCCTCGACGTCCATCCGCTCGCTGCGGCTCGTGAACCCGACGATGTCGGCGAAGAGGACGGTGACGACCTTGCGCTCCTCGTTTACCGGCACCGCGGCCAGCGCCCCGCCGCAGCGGCCGCAGAACCGGAACCCGTCCGGGTTGTCCTGGCCACAGTGCGGGCAGATCGCCATCGCGGGAGTCTACGGCCGGGGTGAAGCGCACGACGGTGACGGCGTCTGCGGCGAGGAAATGCCGGGCGTCACATCAGGTTCGGCGTGTGCAGGTCGGACAGGTGGCGGGCCGTCGCGGCGTCGAACCCGGCCGCGCGCAGGCGCCGCAGCCGGTTCTCGCCCATGCGCGCCATCAGGCCGCGCACCGCAGCGGCGGCGTCGGCGAGGTCGGCGGGGGCGAGCGACCGGGCGCTCATCACCTGGAGCGACTCGAGCACCGCGGGGCTGAGGCCTTCGAGCGTCGTCAGCCGTGCCGCGCGGCGCTCGACCGCGGCCACGAGCACGGCTCGCTCGTCCGGGTCGGCGGCGAGCCGCGCACGGATGTGGGCGACGCCGAAGCGGACGTGACGGCGCTCGTCGCGGTGGGCGAGCAGCGCCGCGGTCGCGGTCGCGCGGTCGGGCGCGTGCCGGGCGATGAACCCGAGCAGGTCGAGGAAGGTGCCCTCGCCGAGCACGTTCAGGAGCAGCGCCGCGGCGGTGAAGTCGTGCTCGTCGAGCAGCGTCTGCAGGCTGAGCTCGGTCGATGCGAGCGCCGGCGAGCGGATTCCGCCCGCGAGCGCCCGCTTCGTGAACACCTCGACATGGCGGGCCTCGTCGTGCACGTGGCTCGCGAGCCACATCACGATCTCGAGGTAGGCCGGGTTCACCCGGCTCAGGTGACGGGCGGGGATGTAGAAGGCCGCGTACTCGTTTTGGGCGATGTACGTCATGACCTGGGACACCGCCCGCTCGACGGTCTCGGACAGACCGGCGGCGGCCTCCCACGGGATGTCGGTCGTGGCGTCCCACTGGGCCAGCGCCGCCCGCTCGGCCAGCTCCCCCACCTTCGTCGACCACAGCCGGTCGCGATCGTTCAGCTGCCATCGCGCCGTGCCGGCCGACGGCTCTTCCAGCGCACCGACGGGCGCAAGGCCGCGGCCGGGCGGCGCATGGGCGGGCACCGCCTCGACGGCGCGCAGGTCGGCCACCCGGACCCGGCCGTCGCCGCCCATCGGCTGCCCGCGCGCGCCGGCGGCGCCGGCCAGCGAGCGGCGCGCATCGCCCTTGCGGATGCGCACCGAGAAGCGCCGGTCGGCACCGCGGCCGTGGTCGGACTCGGACACGGTCTCGTGGCCGGCCACCCGCACCCATCCGGGCAGCTCGAGCGCCGCGTGGCGCGAGGCGAGCGCGACGTCGAGCTCGTCGCCCGCGGCCAGCGTCTCGAGCGTGGCCTGGAGGAGCACCTCCAGACCACCCCCGAGCTCGAGCGAGCCGGCGTCGAGCCGGCGCCGGCTCACGCCAGGTACCCCTGCTCGCGCATCGCCTGGGTCAGCTCGCGGTAGCCCGCCTTGTCGGCTGCGTGCCACCGCTTCACGCCCTCGAGGTCCATCGCCGGCCGCAGCGTCGGGTCGTCGTAGCTCATCGCGAGCAGCAGCCGCGACCACGCGTCGGCCCGTCCGGCGTCGAGCTCCTCGCGCGCGGTGAAGTTGCAGTGGTAGTAGGTCGGGCTGCGCCACGACACGACGAGGCCCTCGGTGGCGGGCACGCCCTGGCTGCGGAAGAGCGCCCAGGTGGCGTCGCCGATCGCGCCGGCATCGGCGTCACCCGCCGCGACCGCCTCGAGCACGCGCAGCTCGGAGTCGCCGGTGTCGCCGTGCTTGCCCAGGTCGGTGTCGAACCGCACGAGCGCCGGATCGGTGCCGGGATCGAGGCCCGCCCCGCGCAGCTGGTGGATCGGGAGGATCGCCGCGTGGCCGGAGTCGCGGCTTCCGAGCGCCACCCGCTGCCCGCGCAGCTCGGCCAGCGACTCGACGGCGCGGTCGCGCGGCGTCACGAACACCGTCGCGAAGTCACGGTCGATGTCGCGCATGCCGAGCAGGCGGGCGCCCCCGCCGATCCGGTGCTCGGCCTGGACATAGGCCGTGTTCGTGTTCCAGGCGATGTCGACGTCGCCCGCGAGGAGGGCCTCGACGAGCCGCTCGTAGTTCGAGTAGAGCACGTGGTCGGTCGGCACGCCGCCGTCGGTGAAGTAGTCGCGAAAGCGCTCCCAGATCGGGACGATCCGCTGGTGGTAGGCCACGGCACCCACGATCAGCGGGCGCTCGCCGGTGGCGGCAAAGGGCACGGTCTGCATGCGTTCTCCTTGTCAGGACGTCGGATGTTCACGTCGCGCCCGACCGGGCGCCGGGGGTCGCACTCAGCGGCGTCGCATCGCGCCACCCCCTCCGAGGAGATCCAGGCTCATCCGCGCCGATCCTAAGCCACGGGTGCCGACAGCGCCGCAGGTGTTCAGCGCACGACGGTCACGGCGGCTGCGGCGAGGAGCATGAGCGCGAGGGCGGGATTGACGACGCGCGCGCGGCGCGGGTCGCGCAGCAGCGGCGCAAGCGACGCCCCCGCGAGCAGCCACGTCGTGTTGATGACGACGATCATCACCGTCAGCACCGCCACCTTGGCAGCGGCGTCGGCGGCCGCGTCGCCGCTCAGTCGCGCGCTCGCGAACACCGCGGCGATCGCGACCCACGCCTTGGGGTTCGTCACGCCGAGGAGGGCGCCCGCCGGCGCCGACGGCGCGCTGACGCCGGGCGTCTGCGCGGCGAGGGGTGGCGCGGTCGCGATGTGGTAGGCGAGCCAGACGATGTAGGCCGCGCCGAGCGCGATCAGGACCGGGCGCACCGCCGGCACCGCGAGCAGCGTCGCGGTGATGCCGCTTGCGACCGCGAGCAGCACCACGAACGTGCCGGCCACGATGCCGGCCAGATAGCCGATGCAGCGGCGGGCGCCGTAGGTCGATCCGGCCGCCGTCAGGCTGATCGTCGCCGGGCCGGGCGAGCCCATGACCGCGACGGCCGTCACGACCAGCGACCCGAGCGCGCCGGCGGGCAGGTACGGTCCCGGCATGCCCCGGACGCTACGCGGCCTCCCGCCGGATCGTCTTGAACGATCGTGCGGCCCGATGGGCGACTCGATCCGGTTCGGCACGGGCGCCGCCGGGATCGAGCGCGCCGCCGTGCGGCTCACGACGTGCGCCTTCTCCCCCCACCGCCACGACACCTACGCGATCGGCATCACGACGGCGGGCGTGCAGACGTTCGGCTACCGAGGCGGGCGGCACGTGTGCCTGCCGGGCCAGCTGCACGTCCTGCATCCCGACGAGACGCACGACGGCGCGGCGGGCACCGCCGCGGGATTCGCCTACCGGATCCTCTACATCGACCCCGGGCTCGTCCGCCGCGCGCTTGGCGACGGGCCGCTGCCGTTCGTCCCCGAGCCGGTGCACGCGCTGACGCCGGCCACACGCGCGCTCGTGGGCCTGCTGGCCGACATGGATGACCCGGTG
>DASXZF010000051.1:0-6584 GCA_036502065.1 Gaiellales bacterium | reverse complement strand
CTGCCCCACTCCTGGTAGAAGCGGATGCCCGGGGCGATGAGGCAGGCCACGCTCAGGAACACGAGCCGGACGGGTGTCAGCCGGGTGCGGCCCTCGGCCGGCTGCTCCAGCTTGCGCATCGACGGGTGCAGCGCCGCGGCGCCCCAGAGCAGGTAGTAGTAGATCCAGCCGACGTCCAGGATCACCTGGCCGTGGTAGCCGCCGACGAGGAGCATGCGGTTGTAGACCGAGTCGGTCGTGAGCAGGCAGACGATGCTCCCGGCGAGAAGATAGAAGGCCGGCGTGCGGGCGCCGCGGTCGACCGCGAGGCGGATGGCGGCTGCGAGCAGCAGGATGTCGCCGACGGGGTAGGCGATCGAGACGGACTCGGCCAGCCAGTTGCCGCCGAGCTGGATGTTCGGGGCGATCAGGAACACCCACGAGAGCAGCGCGATGCCGAGCGTCAGGATCAGCGAGTCGATCGCGCCGGCCCGGTCGGTGCGGGGATTGCGGCGGCGCACGAGCACGAAGAGCCCTGCCATCAGCGCCGGGTAGACGGTCAGGTAGAGGCCGTCGCCGGGCGAAGGGAAGCCGACGTGCAGGCCGAACAGGCTGGTCAGGCTGTACGTGTAGAAGTCGCCGGCGACGAAGAGCATCTGCCCGACGAACATGAAGCCCCAGGCGAAGACCGCCTTCGGGCGGTGCATGCGCACGCCGACGAGGATGGCGACCGCGCCCGACAGGCCGAGCGTGTTGATCAGCGGCCCGTGCAGCGTGCTGCCGCGCTGGAAGCTCGGCACGACGACGTACAGATACGTCAGCGCCGACCCGGCGAGCAGGTACCACAGCCACACCGTGCGTGCAGACAGCGGCCAGAGCGCGCCGCGCGCGCCCGTCACGAAGCGGCTCATGCGGCCTCCCGCAGGTCGTCGGCGTGCTGGAGGGGGAAGCGCTGGGCGAGCCGGCCGAGGACGTCGATCAGCTCGTCGATCTCGTCGTCGCCGTTCGCGGCGGTCACCTGGATGCGGAACCCGACCTCCTCCTTGGGCACGAGCGGGTAGGCGGCCAGGGTGACGTAGATGCCGTTGTCGAACAGGAACCGGCCGACCGCGCCGATGTCGCGGTGATCCGAGAGCGGCACCTCGATGATCGGGAAGCCCGAGTGGTTGAGCGTGCGCACGCCCAGCCGGTGCAGGCTCGCGAGGACGCGGCCGGTGCGCTCGTAGAGCAGCCGGCGCAGCTCGTCGCCGCGGCGCTCGTTCACGTCGAAGCCGGCGAGCGTGGTCGCAAGCGAGGCGACCGGCGGCGGGCCCGAGTACAGGTAGGGCGGCGCGGCGGTCTTCAGCAGCTCCTTGAGCACCGTCGGGCAAGCGATGAAGGCCGCGAGCGACGAGTACGCCTTCGAGAACCCGCCGACGAGGACGATGCCCTCGTAGGACTCGCCCATGTGCCGCACGATGCTGTTGCCACGGCTGCCGTAGGGGGTGAGCTGGCGCGGTGAGCGCTCGCCGATCACGCCGAAGCCGTGGGCGTCGTCGACGTAGAGCAGGGCGCCGTGGCGGCGGGTCACGCGGGCGAAGGCCGCCAGATCGGGGGCGTTGCCGGTGATGCTGTTCACGCCGTCCATGCACACGAGCTTGCGGTCGGACGTGTCCTCGGCGAGCAGCCGCTCGAGGTCGTCGGGATCTTCGTACTGGAAGCGCTTCAGGGTCGCGCCGCGAGCGACGGCGAACTGGCAGCCGTCGTAGATCGTCTTGTGGGCGCGGCTGTCCATGAAGATCGTGCCGCCGGCGGCGAGCACCGGGATGACCGACATGTGGATATGCGTGATCGTCGGCAGGATCAGCGAGTCCTCGCAACCGAGCAGGTCGGTCAGCCGCTCCTCGATCTGGCCGAAGAGCACGGGGCTTCCGAGCAGGCGCGACCAGCTCGGGTGCGTTCCCCACTTCTCGACGCAGGGCGCAATCGAGTCCTTGATCTCGCGGTCGAGGTCAAAGCCGAGGTAGTTGCACGACGCGAAGTCGGCCAGCCACTGCGTCCCGACACGGATCCGGCGGCCGTCGATCTCGTCGATCACGGCGTCGGTCATCGGGTTCGAGCGCTTCAGCTCATCCAGGTCGGCACACGCCGCCAGCCACCGATCAATCCACTTGATCTCGTCGCTGGAGCGCCTCCGCCCGGGCATCGGGCGACGATCAGTGTTCACATGCGGGGTATCGGCGCTGGCCACGAGTTCTTGAGGGGGGGAGGGCGCGGACGCGTCAGTGGACGCACCGTCGTAGGTCAGCATCGCCAGAATCCGGTGCTGCCTTGCCCCCCGTCCGGGGGACACGTGACCTTCATGACGCGGCCCGCACGGCACGGCCGCTAACCTTCCGCGCCGTGGCCGAGGGGCGCAGGATCCGAATCGGTGTGCAGGTGCAGCCGCAGCACGGGACGGCGCAGGCGATGCGCGACACGTGGCTGCGCGCGGAGGAGCTCGGCGCCGACACCGTCTTCACGTGGGATCACTTCCATCCGCTGAACGGCGATCCCGACGGCAACCACTTCGAGTGCTGGACGTGGCTCGGGGCGATGGCCGAGGCGACCGAGCGGGTCGAGATCGGCGCGCTCGTGAGCTGCAACAGCTACCGCAACCCGGAGCTCCTCACCGACATGGCGCGGACGGTCGACCAGATCTCGGGCGGCCGGCTGATCCTGGGCATCGGCTCGGGCTGGTTCGAGCGCGACTACGACGAGTTCGGATACGAGTTCGGCACCGCCGCGTCACGCCTGCGCGACCTGGACGCGGCCATGCCGCGGATTCACAGCCGGATGGCGAAGCTCACCCCGCCGCCCGTGCGGAATCCGATGCCGATCATGATCGGCGGCGGCGGCGAGCAGGTCACCCTGCGCATCGTCGCCCAGCACGCCGACATCTGGAACGGGTTCGGCGACCCCGACCGCGCTGCGCACAAGTGCGCCGTGCTCGACGAGTGGTGCCGCAAGGCCGGCCGCGACCCGGCGGCGATCGAGCGGTCGGTCGGCGGCATCCGCGCCGCTGCGCTGCCCGACCTCGACCGCTATCTCGAGGTCGGCGTCACGCACCTCATCATGGGCATCAGCGGCCCCGAGTGGGACCTCAGCCTGCTGCCGAAGCTGGTCGAATGGCGAGACCGTCATTCCTAGGCTCGGGGAGCTCGACCGGAAGCCGGTGCAGGAGAGCGATCGTCGCCCACAGGATGCCGAAGCCGACGAGCTGGGTCGCGCCGACCGACGCGTTCAGGGCGAAGTAGTTCACGATCAGGGCGGTGGCCGGGAACGCGAGCTCGGCGAACGTCGCCACCGACGCCGGGACGTGCACGAGCCCGCGGTAATAGAGCAGCAGCGCGATCAGCCCCGGCACGAGCGCGAGCGCGATCAGCCGCGGATAGTCCGAGGCGTGCGCGGCGGCGGGCGGTGAGACGACCCCCTCGTAGAGCGCGATCACGGCCAGGAGCGGAAGCGCGAGCGTGAAGCGCACGGCCGTCACGAGCTGCGGCTCGATCGCGACGAGCGTGCGCCGGCCGAACGCCGTCGCCGCGCCCCAAAGCGCGGCCGCGGCCAGGGCGAGCACCGCCGCGCGGCCCTGGGCGCCGGTGAAGGCATCGGCGGGCGTCATCGTCCCGAACGAGAGCAGATAGGTGCCGGCGAGCGCGGGGACGAGGAACCAGCCCAGCGTCCGCAGCGGCCGCTCGCGCATGACGACGGCGGCGGCGGCGATCGCCCACAGCGGCTGCGTCTTCTGGAGGAGCACGACGACGTCCGGGTTGCCGTACTCGAAGGCCGTCGTGAACGCGAGCGTCGCCAGGGCCGATCCGCCCCAGGCAACGCCGAGGGCGGCGAGCCAGCCGCCGCGATCGAGCCGGCGCAGGCTGTGCCGGTGCCGGATCAGGAAGGGCGCGACCACGGCGGTCAGGAGCACGTGCTCGTAGAGCACGACGGTGTAGGGCGACCAGCGGGCGACGGGCGAGACGAGCGGCTGGCGGAACGCGCCGTCGGTGCCCCAGAGCGCCGCGCCGACGGCGACGAGCGCGACGCTCGCAAGCGGAGCGGTCATGATCGTACGGCGGCCGTTCACGTGCGTCCCTCTCCCCCCATCCGTCGCATCCGACCCATCGGAGCGGCCATGATACGCAGGCATGGCCGATCGACGCGTAACGGTGCTCGCCGGCGGGGTCGGCGGCGCCCGCTTCCTGCAGGGACTGCTCCAGGTCGTCGACCCGGAGACGGTCACGATCGTCGGGAACGTGGGCGACGACCTCGAGCCCTTCGGGCTGCACGTCTCGCCCGATCTCGACACGGTGCTCTACACGCTCACCGGGCGCATCGACGCCGAGAAGGGCTGGGGCGTGCGCGGCGACACGCCCCGGGCGCTCGAACAGGCGCGCGCGCTCGGCGCCGAGGCCTGGTTCTGGCTGGGCGACCTCGACCTGGGCCTGCACATGGCCCGCACCGAGATGCTCCGGGCGGGGCTGCCGCTGAGCGCGGCCACGGCGCGGCTCGCCGATGCGATGGGCCTGCGCGCAGCGCTCGTGCCCGCGACCGACGACCGCCTGCGCACGATGATCACCACGCCCAACGGCGAGATCGACTTCCAGACCTACTACGTCCGCCGTGCCCATGCCGACCCGGTGCTCGGCGTGCGCTTCGACGGCGCCGATGCGGCCCGGCCGGCGCCGGGCGTGCTCGCGGCCATCGCCGCCGCCGAGGTCGTCATCATCGCCCCCTCCAACCCCTTCATCTCGATCGACCCGATCCTGTCGGTGCCCGGGATCCGCGCGGCGGTGTCCGCGCGCCGCGACCGGGTCGTGGCGGTCAGCCCGATCGTCGCCGGCAAGGCGCTGCGCGGGCCGGCGGCGGGCATGCTCGAGACGCTCGGACACGAGATGTCGGTCGTCGGCGTGGCCGAGGTGTACCGCTCGCTTGCGAGCACGCTCGTGATCGACGACGAGGATGCGCAGTCGGCCGAGCGCGTCGAGCGGCTCGGGCTGCGCGCCCGGGTCACGGCGACCGTGATGGCGAACCTCGACGCCAGCCGCGCCCTCGCGGCGCAGACGCTCGCCGCCGGCGGGCTCGCTCCGTGACCGAGCGCATCGAGGTGCTGCCGCTCGCGCTGCCGGGCGAGATCGCCGCGGGCTGCGACCTGGCCGCGCTCGTCCTCGACGCCGCGCCGCCGCTCGCAGACGGCGACGTCGTCTGTGTCGCGCACAAGGCGGTGGCCAAGAGCGAGGGCCGTGTGGTCGACCTCGCGACCGTGACGCCGTCCGAGCACGCGCTCGAGCTCTCGGCCGAGGGCGGCGACCCGCGCATGGCCGAGCTCGTGCTGCGCGAGAGCCGGCGCATCGTCCGCCGCCGTGGCGGCCTCCTGATCGCCGAGACGCACCACGGCTTCGTCTGCGCGAGCGCAGGCATCGACCGCTCCAACGGGCCGGCGGAGGACTGGGTCGTGCTGCTGCCGGTCGACCCCGACGCGTCGGCCGCGCGGCTGCGGGCCGCGCTCGAGGCGCGGGCGGGAGTGCGGCTCGCGGTGATCGTGGCCGACACGATGGGCCGGGCGCTGCGGCGCGGGATCGTCGGCACGGCGATCGGCGCGAGCGGCCTCGAGGTGCTGCGCAGCTACGCCGGCGAGGTCGACCCGATCGGATACGAGCTGCGCACGACGGCGGTCGCGATCGCCGACGAGCTCGCCTCGGCCGCAGACCTCGTGCTCGGCAAGCTCGAGCGCGTCCCGGCGGCGCTCATCCGCGGCTTCCGCGCGACCGGCGACGGGTCGGCCCGCGATCTCGTCCGCGACGAGTCCGACGACCTGTTTCGCTGACCTGTCACATCGCGGCTGGACGTGGAGCAGTGTTGGGGTCAGACCCGGGGTCGGTGGTGGCCGGGACCGTCCGCTACGCGATGCAGGGCCGGGCGAGCAGCCTGCGGGCGAGCACGAGATCGGCGGGCGTATCGACATCGCGGGCGAGGCCGGGGCGGTCGAGCAGCACCGGGCGCAGCCCCGCCGACCCCGCCAGGGCAGCGTGCACGCCGGCGCTGCCGCGCGCCCCGAACGCGGGGGTGAAGGCATCGGCGGGGCTGACCCAGAGCGCGTTCGTGCCGCCGTCGTGCGCCCGGCCGATGACGGCGGTCGCCGTCGCCCCCGCGGCCAGCACCGCGGCGAGGTCGTCCGCCTCGAGCAGCGGCAGGTCGCCCGCGAGGTAGAGCACCGCCGCCGCCGGCGAGGGCAGCGAGGCGCGTGCGTGCGCGAGGCCGGTGTTCCAGGCGAGGCCGCCGTCCGAGACGCACCCGACGCCCAGCTCGGCCGCGAGCGCCGGAGCGTCCGGGTCGGAGCTCGCAAGCACCACCCGGCCCGTCTCGGCCGCGAGCGCCGCGCGGACGACGTGGGCGATCATCGCCGCCATCAGCCGTCTGCGCTCGGCCCCCGAGAGGGCCGAGCCCAGACGTGACTTGGCCGCGTCGAGCCGCTTGAGCGGGATCAGGACATCGGTGTCCACGCCCGCATCGTAGGCTCGGGGATGATCGGCTCCACGCCGCCGTGATGGTCTGGGCGGCGAGAACGCAGCCGCAGCCCACGTCCCGACACC
>DASXZF010000050.1:0-15454 GCA_036502065.1 Gaiellales bacterium | reverse complement strand
AGCGTCCGCGCAGCAGCGATCACTCTCCCCGGCGCGAGCGGAGGACCTGCCTACGTCGTCGCCACCTACCCGTCGTCCACCCTGTCGAACGCCATCGACTCCCAGCGGCTGCGGATCCTCGTGCCGCTGCTCCTGCTCGGCCTGATCCTGATCGCCGGCGCGATCTTCGCGGCCGATCGCATCTCACGCGCGCTGACCGAGCTCGCGGGCCGTGCCGCCGGCCTCACGCGCGGGAAGACGGGCGGCGACGAGCTCAGCCAGCTCGGCGCGACGATCGACGAGATCTCGACCGAGCTGACGACGCGGATGGGCGAGCTCGAGGCCGAGCGCGGCCGCTTCAAGGAGACGCTGCAGCGCTACGGCGAGACGCTGGCCGCCACCCACGACCTGAAGGCGCTCGTCGAGGCCGTGCTCGACACGGCCGTCCAGGCCACCCGCGCCCGCGGCGGCCGGCTCATGCTGTACGACGCAGAGCGTGGCGAGGCCGTCGAGCAGCACCGCATCGGCACCGCCCGCGGGCTGCGCTCGGAGCTTCCCTCCGTGGTCGCGGCCGGCGACGACCTCGAGGGCGAGGCGCTCGCGACGCACGAGCCCCGTGTCACCCAGTCGCCGCGCGCGATGCTGTCGGTGCCGATCCTGCGCGAGCACCATCTGCTCGGGCTCGTGACCGCGGTCGATCCCGAGGAGGGCGCGTTCTCCGACGACGACGTCGAGGCGCTCTCGGCGCTCGCCGTGCAGGCCGGCGTCGCGATCGAGAACGCCCGGCTGCACCGCGTGGTCGAGCGCCAGGCCGTGACCGACGCGCTGACCGGCCTCGCCAACCGGCGCCAGTTCTACGAGGTGCTCGGCCGCGAGTACGAGCGCGCCCAGCGCTTCGGCCAGCCCGTGTCGCTGATCCTGCTCGACATCGACGACTTCAAGCAGATCAACGACAGCCGCGGGCACCTGGCCGGAGACGCCGTCCTGCACAGCGTCGCCGCGACGCTCGCCGAGGTGATCCGCGAGATCGACCTCGCGGCCCGCTACGGCGGCGAGGAGTTCGCCGTGCTCCTGCCCCAGACCGGTCCGGACGGCGCGGCCAACCTCGCCGAGCGGCTCCGCACCGAGATCGCCGCGCGCAAGATCCGCTTCGGCACCGACGAGATCACCGGCGTCACCGCCAGCTTCGGCGTCGCCGCGGGGCCGGTGAACGAGCAGACGCAGATCGACCTGATCGCCTCGGCGGACGCGGCGCTCTATCAGGCCAAGCGCGAGGGCAAGAACCACGTCACCGTCTCGGGGGCCTGGTGAGCAGGAGTCCGAATACGGACGCCGAGGCGCGCGAGTTGGTACACTCGAAGCGGCGCGGGGGCAGCGCTGGATGAGTGAATCCAATCTGGAGAGGGGACCAGGCATGGCCACAGACGGCTCGCTGTTTGCGTCTGCGATCGAGCATCATCTCGAGCTCAAGCGACGCAACCAGCATCTTGAGGGCGATCTGCCCCTGGACGAGTTCATCGGCGACGACCCCTTCGCAAACCACCCGTTGTTCAAGACCGAGGCCGACGCGCGCCGCGAGGAGGAGGAGACGGGGGAGCACCCCGTCGTCGCCGCCGAGCCGCCGCCGGACACGCTCAGCATGCCGGCGGTCACGACGACCGACGAGCCGCTCGGATGGATGGAGACGAAGACCGCCTCCGAGTTCAGCTGGGACTGACCCCGGCGCTCAGCTCGGGTTAGCCCTTCTCCGCACGTCATCGCTGGCGATGGCGTGGTCGACGATCTGGCGCTGCGTGGGCCGGTCGAGGCCGTGGAAGCGCAGGCCGTACGCCCACCTGCCCTCGCCGACCATGTTCGCCCACACCACCTCGGCGA
Source organism: Gaiellales bacterium (assembly GCA_036502065.1). Taxonomy (GTDB): domain Bacteria; phylum Actinomycetota; class Thermoleophilia; order Gaiellales; family JAICJC01; genus JAICJC01. Next base: position 13,600 of record DASXZF010000050.1, on the reverse strand, counting down.
CGCAGGCGACCCGGTAGGCCGGCTGGTCGACGTCGAGCTGGATGTGCACGCGGTCGCCCGGCACGAGCGCGCGGTCGGTGACGATGCGCGCGCCGTCGCCCGCCAGGTCGATGGTGCGGGCGCGGAACTGGCCGCCCCCCGCCGCCGGCTCGCACCAGGCGGGCACCTCGACCGGCACCCGCACGGCCGCCCGCCGCTCGGCGACGCGCCGCTGCTCCGAGAACACCCAGCGCACGATCCGCTGCTCGATGTACATGTCGAGATCGTCGAAGCGCAGCCCGCACACCGATCGCTCGTCGCCGGCCTCCTCGACGCGAGTCACCGTGGCGTCGCTGAACACGAGAAAAGGCGGCTGGGCAAACCGCACCTCGAGCCGCAGGTGCTCTCCGGCGATCACCGCGAGCGGCGCGATCATCTTCGCGCCGCCGGCGCAGATGTTCACGGTCGCCGCCGCGAACGACGCCGGCTCCGCGTCGGCGTCCAGCCGCGTGACGCCGACGGGGAACTCGGCCATGACGCGCAGGAATGCCCTCCGGTCGGTGTGCATGGCGCAGCAGTCTAATTGGTGCTCAAGTCGGGGTCGAAGGACGCCGAAGAGGGCAGCATGACTGAACCCGTGAAGGTACTCGTCGCCGACGACGAGCCGCATCTGTTGCGCCTCGTGAAGTTCCGCCTCGAGCGTGAGGGCTACCAGGTCGTGACCGCGCCCGACGGGCAGGCCGCCCTCGAACTGGCCAGAAGCGAGCAGCCCGACCTGTGTGTGCTCGACGTGATGATGCCCAAGCGCAGCGGCTTCGACGTGCTGCGCGAGCTGCGGGCCGACTCCGAGTGCAAGCACATGAAGGTGATCATGCTGACCGCTCGTGCCCAGGATCGGGACGTGGATGCCGGCTTCTCGCTCGGCGCCGACGACTACATCACCAAGCCGTTCAGCCCGCAGGAGTTGCGGGTTCGGATCGGCGCGCATCTCTCCAAGCGCTAGCTGCGGCTAGTCGCTTCCCGAAAGCGCCCGCACCGGGGTCCGGTATCGTAGGACGCCCGTCCTCGACCCCCGGTGTGGTGCGCATGCGTAAGCTCGTCCCGTCGCTCTCCGTCCTCGTCGCCTGCCTCGTCGCCGCCGCCTGCGGCACGGCGAAGCAGGGCGCATCTGCGCCTGCGTCGGCGCCCGGCTCCAACCCGTGCGCGGTGAAGAATCTGGCTCTGCTCAGTCCGGGCACGCTCACGATCGGGACGGACAACCCGGCCTACTCGCCCTACTTCACGGGCGGCCCCGGCCACAGCTGGACGGGCAAGTTCAACAACGACCCGTACACGGGCAAGGGCTTCGAGGACGCCGTCGCATATGCGGTCGCGAAGCAGATGGGCTTCACCAACGCGCAGGTGAAGTGGGAGGTGACCCACTTCGGCCAGTCCTACGCGCCGGGCCCGAAGGGCTTCGACTTCTATCTGGCGCAGGTCTCCTACAGCAAGAAGCGGGCGAAGACGGTCGACTTCTCGAGCTCCTACTACGACGTGAACCAGGCCGTCGTCGCGCTCAAGAGCGACAGGTACGCCCACGCCTCGAGCATCGCCGCGCTGCACGGCGCCAAGCTCGGCACGCAGCTCGGCTCGACCAGCTACAGCTTCATCCAGGACGTGATCAAGCCCGCCAGCCAGCCGACCGCCTACCACGCCCTGAACGACGCGATCAACGCGCTCAAGGACCACCAGATCGACGGCATCGTGGTCGATCTGCCCACGGCCTTCTACATGACCGCCGTGCAGATCCCTGACAGCACCATCCTCGGCCAATTCTCCGCGTCGTCGAGTGGCGGCCACTACGGGCTCGTGCTGGCCAAGGGCAGCCCGCTCCTCCCCTGCGTCGACAAGGCGATTGCCGCGCTCAAGTTGAAGGGCACGCTGGCCCAGATCCAGACGACCTGGCTCTCGGACAAGGCGCACGCTCCGATCCTGAAGTAATGCTCGGGACCGACGCCGGCAGGCGATCGCGGCTGCTGGCCGGAGCCGGGGGGCCGGCGCGCAACGTGTCGATCGCCGTGGTCAGCACGGTGGTCGTGTTCGCGGTGGTCGTCCTTTCGATCGTCAACTCACCGGGGTGGGAGCGGGTCAAGGCCGCGTTCTTCAACGGGGGCGAGACGCGCGACGTCTTCCCGCTCGTCGCGCGGGCGTTCGAGCTGAACGTGAAGATGTTCCTGATCGCCGAGGTGCTGATCCTGGCCTTTGCGCTGCTCCTCGCCGTCGTGCGCAGCCTGCCCGGGCCGGTGTTCTTCCCGCTGAGGCTGATGGTGATCATCTACACCGACTTCTTCCGCGGAGTGCCGACGATCCTGGTCGTCTACGTGCTCGGGTTCGGGATGCCCGGCCTCGAGCTGACCGGAATCCCGACCGATCCGGTCTTCTGGGGCGTCGTCTCGCTCGTGCTGGTCTACAGCGCATATGTGGCCGAGGTCTACCGCGCCGGCATCGAGTCGGTGCACCCGAGCCAGGAGGCAGCCGCCCGCTCGCTCGGCCTCTCGCGCGGGCAGACGCTGCGCTACGTGATCGTCCCGCAGGCCGTGCGGCGGGTGATCCCACCGCTCCTGAACGACTTCATCGGCCTGCAGAAGGACACGGCGCTCGTCTCGGTGCTCGGGTCGGTGGACGCGCTCCAGCAGGCGAACATCAACTCGGCAGCCGACTTCAACTACACGCCCTACCTGGTGGCCGCGTTCTTCTTCGTCCTGATCACGATCCCGCTCGCGCGCTTCACCGATTGGCTGACCAACCGCGAGCGGCGCCGGCGACAGGCCGGAGGGCTCGCATGAGCGCGCAGGCGCAGCTCGTCGTCGAGGGCGTGCACAAGTCGTTCGGCAAGAACCACGTGCTGCGCGGCATCGACTGCCAGGTGGCCGAGCACGAGGTGGTGTGCCTCATCGGCGCCTCGGGCTCGGGCAAGTCGACGCTGCTGCGCTGCATCGACCTGCTCGAGCCGATCGACTCCGGCCGGATCGTGGTTGGCGGCGCCGACATCACCGCCCGCGGCGTGGACGCGAACGAGGTGCGGCGCGGGATCGGGATCGTCTTCCAGGCGTTCAACCTGTTCCCGCACATGACCGTCCTTCGCAACGTCACGCTCGGGCCGCGCAAAGCGCTTCGCCTGTCACCGGGCGAGGCGGAGGCGCGCGGCCGCGAGCTGCTGGCCCAGTTCGGACTGGCCGACAAGGTGGACGAGTTCCCCGACCGCCTCTCGGGCGGCCAGCAGCAGCGGGTGGCGATCGTGCGGGCGCTGGCGATGCAGCCGCGGCTGATGCTCTTCGACGAGGTGACGAGCGCGCTCGACCCCGAGCTCGTGGCCGAGGTGCTCGAGGTGATCCGCGGCCTCGCGGCGGACGGCATGACGATGGTGATCGCCACCCACGAGATGAGCTTCGCCCGCGACATCGCAAGCAGGGTCTGCTTCCTCGACGGCGGCGTGATCCTCGAGCAGGGCCCGCCGGAGCAGATCTTCGGGTCGCCGCGGCACGAGCGCACCCAGCAGTTCCTGGCCCGCATCATCGCCGCCGGGCGCATGTAGCCTGCCGGCATGCGGATCCGCGCTGCGACGGCCGCCGACTGGCCCGCGATCTGGAGCTTCATGCAGGGGATCGTGGCGGCCGGCGAGACGTTCTCGTGGGATCGCGACACGAGCGAGGAGACGGCGCGCGAGTACTGGATGCGCGGCCTCCCCGCGCGGACGTTCGTCGCGGTCGACGACGCCGGGACGGTCATCGGCACGGCCGAGATGGGCCCCAACCGCGGCGGCCCGGGCGCGCACATCGCAAGCGCGGGCTTCATGGTCGACCCGCGCCACTCCGGGCAGGGCGCCGGCCGCGGCCTCGGCGAGCGGGTGATCGACCAGGCCCGGGCCGACGGCTATCGCGCGATCCAGTTCAACGCCGTCGCGGCGAGCAACGAGCGCGCCGTCTCGCTGTGGCGGTCGCTCGGCTTCGAGGTGCTCGCAACCGTCCCGGAGGGCTTTCGCCACCCCGACCTGGGCGACGTGGGACTGCACATCATGTACCGCCCGCTCTAGCCTGGCTACGCGGCGGTGCGGCGGCGGGCGTACCAGGTGCTGTACCCGCCCTCCGACGCCGTCGCCGTGCCGTCGCGCACCTCGACGATGCGGTCGGCGATGCGGTCGAGGAAATAGCGGTCGTGCGAGACGAAGATCACCGTGCCGTCGAAGCTCTCGATCGCCGCCTCGAGCATCTCGACCGAATCGATGTCGAGATGGTTCGTCGGCTCGTCGAGCACCAGGCAGTTGGCGCCCGCCCGCATGAGCAGCAGGAGCTCGAGCCGGGTGCGCTCGCCGCCCGACAATGCGTTGACCTGCTGGCGGCACTGCTCGTAGCTGAACAGGAACCGCAAGAGCGCCGAGACGGCCTCCTCCTCGGTGCACGGCTTCTGCGCGCGCAGCGCCTCGACCGGCGTCTGCCGGGCCGGCGCGGGCGCGTGCTCCTGCGGCAGGAAGCCGACCTCGATCGACGGCCCCACCCACATCTCGCCCTCGACCGGCTCGAGCTCGCCGGCGAGCAGCTTCACGAGCACGCTCTTGCCGGAGCCGTTCGCGCCGATCACGCCGACCCGTTCGCCGCGGAAGATCGTGAGGTCGACCCCGATCAGCACCGGCTCGGCGCCAAACGCGATCGAGGCACCGCGCCACTCCGCCACCCGCTTGCCGCCGCGAGCCTGGCTGCGCAGCCGAAGCGCGATCTTGCGCCGCTCGAGCACCGGCCGCTCGACCTTGTCCATGCGCTCGATCCGGCGCTCGGTGTTGCGCGCGCGGGTGGTGTGTCTCGGGTCGTCGACCATGCTCGCCCACTGCTTGTAGCGGCGGATCGCCTCCTGGAGCCGCTGGATCTCCTTCTGCTGCGCAGCCCACGTGGTCTGCTGCTCCTGCAGCTCGAGCTCGCGGGCGGCGTGGTAGGCCGAGTAGTTGCCGGGCCACATCCGCACCCGGCCGCGGTCGACCTCGGCGATCGCCTTCACGGTCTCGTCGAGCAGGTAGCGGTCGTGGGACACCATGACGACGGCGCCCCGGAACGCGCGCACGAGCTCCTCGACGCGGCTGCGGCGGTAGGCGTCGAGGTGCGTCTCGGGCTCGTCGAGCAGGAGCAGGTCGGGCTCCTGGACGAGGCAGGCCGCGAGGGCGACGAGCTTGCGCTTGCCGCCGGAGAGCTCCTCCTGCGGGCGGCCGGTCTCGGCGGGCGTGACCCCGAGGTCTGTGAGCACCGAGCGCACGCTGCCCTCGAAGACGTGTCCGCCCAGGCGGTCGAACTCGTCGAGCAGCCGCTGCTGGCGATCGAGCGTGCGCTGCAGGCGGCCCATGTCGGCGGCGACGGCGGGATCGGCGAGGGCGGCGGCGCACGTCTCGAGCTCGTGCTCCACCCGGGCGATGTCGGGCCGGGCGGCATGGCAGAGCTCGGTCGGGGTGCGCGCCTCGGGGCCGACGAGCTGAGGCAGGTAGGCGGCCGTCATCCCCCGCCGGCGCACCGGCGCGGCCGAGTCGGGATCGTCCAGCCCGGCCAGAATGCGCAGCAGCGTCGACTTGCCGGAGCCGTTCTGGCCGACCACGCCGATGCGGGCGTCGTCGGCCACCTCGAGGTCGAGGCCGTCGAGGACGGTGCGGGCGCCGAAGGACTTCACCGCGGCGCGGAGTGAGATCAGGCTGCCCATCGCGTCCGCACTGTATCGATCATCTAGGGTGCCGATCCGTGGACAAGAACCGTCTGGAGGCCTTCTCGGACGGCGTGTTCGCGATCGCGATCACGCTGCTCGTGCTCGACCTGCACGTGCCCGATGTCGGCAGCGGGTCGCTCGCCCATGCGCTCTGGCGGCAGTGGCCCGCCGATGTGAGCTACGTGGTCAGCTTCCTCACGATCGGAATCATCTGGGTGAACCACCACAATGTGCTGCGCCACCTCGACCGGTGCGACCGCGGGCTGCTCTTCCTGAACGTCTTCATGCTCATGACCGTCGCGCTCGTCCCCTACCCGACGGCGCTCGTGTCGCACTACGCCCGCACGCCGAACGCGACCGCCGCCGCCGTCTTCTACGGCGCCGTGATGGTGACGATGGCGCTCGTGTTCAACGCGATGTGGCACTACTCGCTACGGCACGGGCTGCTCGCGCAGGGATCGGACCCGCGCGAGGTGTCGGGCATCACCCGCAGCTTCCGGCCGGGGCCGTTCCTGTATCTGGCCGGCACGCTCGTCGCGTTCGTGAGCTCCGACGCGAGCCTGCTGATCTACGCGGCGCTGGCCGTGTTCTACGTCGCGTCGAGCTCGGTCTGGGGCCGGCGCGAGACGGCATAGATGGTTGATTCCACGCCGCCGTGATGTCCTGGGCGGTTGGCGGCCGCAGCGCCGCCAACGCACAGAACTCTTCCATCACCGCTCGTGCGGCCAGGCGCGCGGGAGGGTGGAATCAATCATCTAGGCTGCGGCGCGCAGCTCGAGGCCGGTCTCGTCCACCGCGAGCACCTCGATCAGCGCATCGATGACGCGCGGGTCGAACTGGGTGCCGGCGCAGCGGCGCAGCTCGCCCACGGCCTCTGCGGATGTGAGCGCGTCGCGGTACGGGCGGTCGGTGGTCATGGCGCTGTAGGCGTCGCAGGCGCACACGATCCGGGCGACGGGATGGATCTCCTCGCCCGCCTTGTGGTCGGGATAGCCGGTGCCGTCGAAGCGCTCGTGGCACGAGCGCACGATGGCGCCGATCTCGGCCAGTGAGCCGCCCACCTTGTCGAGGATCCGCTCGCCTTCGACGGTGTGGGTCTCGATCAGGAGCCGCTCCTCGGCGGTGAGCGGACCCGGCTTCTGGATGATGGTCTTGGGGATGCGGATCTTGCCCACGTCGTGGAGCAGGGCTGCGAACTCGGCCTGCGTGCGCTCCTCCGGCGTCAGCCGCAGGACGTCGGCGACCGCAAGCACCAGCGCGACGACGCCCTGGCTGTGGGTGCCGGTGTAGGCGTCGTCGGCCTCGATGATGTCGCCGAGCAGCTCCACGGTGCCGCGCAGCGTCCGCCAGAGCTTGATCTCCTCGCCGATGCGACGGCCGCGCTCGCTGGCGAACACCGTCAGCACGATCGCGACCGGCAGCGTGAGCAGGAACGCGTAGCGCAGCGACGGAGAGACGAACGCCGCCAGCAATCCCAGCGGCGCGAGCGCCGCGTCGACGCCGTAGGCGATCGCGGCGGCGGTCAGAAGCCGGCGTGGCCAGCTGGCCACGGCCCGCCACTCGCGCAGCGCGGTGCTGGCAAGGTCGGCGCCGAACTGCGCCGCCAGGGCGGCGAGGTACACGGGCCAGCGGCTCCACTCCGGCGGGCCGTCGCCGAACGCGAGCAGCACGAGCACCGGGCCGATGACGTACCAGCACGAGCACAGGAGCACCAGCACCCGTTCGCGGTGGCGGCGGCCGCGCACGACGTCGGCGTTCAGCGAGATCCACGAGGCCGCGGCGACCGCCAGCGGCACCCAGCCGAGTGGGAGGAGGAAGAGCATCGGCACGAACACGAGCTGCGTCGGGATGGCCGCTCCGGTGCCGATCTCGAACTCGACGTTCGCGAGCGCGGCAAAGGAGAGCACGAGCACGCCGAGCAGCAGCGGACCGGGCATGCGACCGCCTCCGGCGACCGCCGCGAGCGCGACGGCCACGATCAGGAATGCGCCGCCCATGACGGCCGAGAGCAGGCGCTCATCGGATTCGAGCGGCATGGCGACGCGCGAGCGCGAGCTCTCGTACAGCTCCTCGTCCTTCGCGGCCGCGGTGGACGGTATGCCAGGGGTGTCGCCCATCGCCCCGGACAATCGGCCGCGAGCGAGAATTGTTAAGTGTCTGTGGGCAAAACCTCAGCCTGCTATGGCCATCGCCGTTGCGGCATCGACGAGCGCCGCCACGACCGGGTGCAGCACGCCGGTCGCCGAGCTCCCCACCTGGGGCTGGAAGAGCGTCGCCAGATAGAACGGGTGCGAGGGCAGCTCGACCGCCTCGACGCCCGCGTCTGGCGCCGTCGCCGAGACGACCAGGCCGGCCACCGTGAGCGCGTCTCGGTGGGCGGCGTCGAGGCCGTAGCTGCAGAAGTGGAAGCCGCTGAACGGCGCCTCTCCGCACAGCTCGGCGAGGCGTGTCCCCGGCACGGGGGTGACCGTCCGCTCCTCGCCCACCAGGCTGCACGCCAGGGCAGAGACGACGTGCACGCCGGCGTCGGGATCGGTCTCGGCGTGCGCTGCCCCCGCCATGCCGGCGGCGTTTCGGGCGAACTCGACGAGCATGTACTGGAACCCGCCGCAGGTGCCGAGGATGGGCACATCCTCGCGGCGCGCGTGCTCGATCAGGGCGTAGACCGCCGCGTCGTCGCGATACGGCGTTCCCGGCACGACCCACAGCGCGTCGAACGCCTGCGGCCGTCCGGCGTCGGCGGAGTCGGTCGCGACCCAGCGCGCATCGACGCCGTCGGGCATCAGAGCGAGCGTGGCATCGAGCTCGCGATGGGTCAGATAGCCGGGGTTGCGATCACCGACGACCGCGATCCTGGTGCGCATGGGGGGATTGTGCCCGAACCCGCCGCGGCCGGTCCGCATCCGGACGCCACATTCCGGACGGAATTACCAGATTCTGGGCGGTCGGCTGGCGCGGATCGGGGATTGCCGGGGACTCGCGTCGCCGGGATGATGCACGGATGCCGGTCGACCCGGACTTTCACCGGCCGGCACTCGTCGATCGGATCGTGCGCGGCGCCGCCCAACCCGACGCCGTGCGCATGCACGGTGCGATCGTGGCCGCGCTCGAGCTCTACGGGCGCGACGACGCCCTGCGGGGGGTGTTCGTCCCCGCGCTGCGCCGGGCGCGCGTCGAGCACGGGCGGGCCGTGCGCAACGTCGTCGCCGCTGCGATCGCCGCCCACCTGCGCGGCTACCAGTCGGCGTCCGAGTAGAACCGCTCCGCCACCGCCTCGGTGCCGCGGCGGATGCGCTCGACGTCGGCGGCGGTCAGATGCGAGCGCCACGCCCCGGCGTGGGCGGCGCTGTTCCGGCGGATCGAGTCGACGCGTTCGGCATCCGCGGGGTTCGAGGCGTCCGACGTCTCGCGCACCAGCGCCTCGACCGCGTCCGTCCACTCCAGACCGAGCTGCGCGTAGAGGTCGCGGAAGCCGCCGACAGGATCGTGGGCGAGGTCCTCGTGGCGGGCGAAGACCCACTCCGGGTGGCGCACCCGCAGGCGGTTGACCGCGTCGTAGAGGATGTTCCAGAGCAGGATCGCCTCGTCGATGATCGCAGGCGGCCGGGCGGCGGCCTGGCGGATTTCGCGCTCGTACGGCCCCAGATGGTCGCGCATCAGGAGCGGCTGGTCGAGGAAGTCCCCGAACCGGTGCTGCCAGCCACGGCGACGCAGGCTGGCGGCGAAGGCGGCGGGGTGGCGGATCATGACGAGGACACGCATGTCGAACGTCTCGGCGAGCCACTCCGACGAGAAGAGCGCGATCGGATCCTTGACCAGGGCGCTCGCGCCGCGTCTGCGGCTGCGTTCGAACCGCCACCAGTCGCGGCCCATCCGGCCGGCGTCGCGCGCGCTGCGGAGGCTGCGCAGCTCGGCGGCGGGGCGGTACTGGAAGGTGAGTGTCTCGGCCAGCGGCGCCTCGCACTCGGCGGCGTTCTCTGCACACACGTAGTGGAAGTAGTGCGGGAACCGGATCGGGAACGTGCCCGGCCGGTGGCGGGGGTTGAACGGCTCCCAGATGTAGCCGAGCGGCGTCGCCGAAGCCGCGAGCACCCGCCCGGCCCACGTCGTCCCCGACCGGTGCGCGCCGGTCACGAGCACCGGCCGCTCAGCTGGGGTCGACATCTTTTCCGGTCGCCGAGAGCTGTGCCTGCGAGACGGACGGGCAGGCCTTGATCGGCGCCTGCCAGCGCGGCAGCGGATGGTCGAACTGGAAGGCGTTTGCGATCGAGTTCGCCTCGCGCTCGCGGGCCGACAGGAGCGGCAGGCCGAAGTCCTCGTCGATGAACCGCAGGACGGACGTGAAGTCGTAGACGGTGTGATCGATGCCCGGCTTCGACCAGGGCGAGATCACGAGCATCGGCACGCGCGGACCCATCCCGAACCGGTCGGGGTGCGGCGGCGCGACGTGGTCATAGAAGCCGCCCCATTCGTCCCACGTGAGCACGATCGCGGTGTGGCGCCAGTCGGGCGAGGCCATGATCTCGTTGATCACGTTGGCGGTCCAGTTCTCGCCGTCGCAGAGCGACGCACCGCCGGGATGGTCGCTGCGGTTGTACGGCGGCACGATCCAGGTGACGGCTCCCAGATAGCCCTGGCGCAGGTCGCTCTTGAACCACCCGAGGGGCAGGACGTGGCGGGCATAGTCCGAGCTCTCGCGGATGGGCTTGACGGCGTCGTAGGCGACCCAGCCGTAGCCGTGGGCGTTCTCGGGCGGCCCGTACTCGCTCCACGGGATCCCGTGGCGGTCGAGCTGGCCGCCGATCGAGTCGACCGAGAAGCAGGGTGGCACCTGGATCCGCCGGCCGTGGCGGATCACCGGCACCCGCAGGCTGGCGGGGCCGTCGCAGCCCCAGTTCTCGACGCCGAGGCTGGGGCCGTCGATCGACCCGGCGCCGGTCGCCGACACCGTGTAGAGGTGGTTCGGGAAGCTCGACGTGTCGCCGGACGAGAACGTGTGGTCGAGCAGCTCGAAGTGCTTCGCCCAGCCCCAGTACGCCGGCAGCTGTCCGGGAAAGGCCGTCGTGTAGGCGAGCACGGTGGGGTTGCCCTCCTTGTCGGGCTCCTTCGAGAAGCCGTCCATCGCGCCGCCCGCGATGTCGACGCGGGCCGCGCGGTGGTCATGGGGGAGGTCGTTCTGCAGGTTGGGCACCGGGATCAGCTTGATGGTGCGCCCGTCGGCGGTGCGGCCGGTGCTCGTGCCGTCGCCGGCCGGGTAGAGCCCGAACAGGTTGTCGTAGGAGCGGTTCTCCTTGACGATGAAGACGATGTGGCGGATCGTCGTGCGGGCTCCGCGCACGACGGTGGGCGTGCGCGCGGGCGGCTTGCCGGGCTTCGCCACGATCAGCCCCGGCTCCACCGATCCCCGGGCGGCGATCACGACGGCGACGAGCGCCGCGGCGGCCAGAGCTCTCCACACGTTGCGGTGCACCCGTGCACGCTACCGGGGCGCCCGTACGGCCCGCGCCGGGTTGCCCGCTACCAGGTGCCGATGTCGATGCCGGGGGCGGCGTCCGGATCGATGCAGCCACGCAGGTAGAGCGCGACTCCGAGGTCGCCTGTCCACAGCGAGTGGCGCCCCGTTCCCTGTGCCGCCCGGGCATCCTCGACCTGAGTGATCGCGTGCATCCCGAAGCTGCGGGCGCGCTCGAGCCAGCGCTCCTCGCCCGTCCGCCGGTGCAGGGCCAGGAACGCGAGCCCGTTGCCGGCGGTGCCGTGGCAGAGCGTGGAGCCCTTGCGCAGCGGGCCCGCGTGCCAGGTGAGCTCGCCCCCCGCGACGAGCAGCGTCGTGAAGTCGTCGTCGCCGGGCGCGATCTGCGCCAGGGTCGCCACCATCCCGGGCGCGCCGTGGCACCACTGCATGCGGATCCCCGAGCCGTCGGCCACCGCGAGCGCGGTTCCGGCGATGGGCAGCCAGTTCGCCTCGTCGTCCTCGCAGACGGCGAGGGCGACGGCCGACCGCAGCGTCCGCGCCTCGAGCTCGTGCATCCGCTCGGCACCCAGCAGATCGGGTCGCTGCGCGAGCGCGGCGATGCAGCCCGCCATGCCGTGGCCGGGCCCGACATAGCGGCGGACGCTGCCGTAAAGGGCCTGCGTCCAGATGCGGCAGCCGATCTCGGGATCCTCGGCCCAGCCGTCCCAGACCGAGTCGCCCAGCCGCCGCCACGCATCGGCGAAACGTTCCTCGCCCGTGCGGCGGTGAAGCGCCGATGCGACGAGCATCGAGCCGGGCGCGCCCCACATGAGCTCGACCGCCGGGTTGCCGACGTTCTCGTCGAGCACCGCGTGGAGCAGGTCGCGCCGGCCCGCGTCAGGGACGAGGCGCTCGGCGACGGCGAGGATGCCCGCGCGTCCCAGCCACAGGCCCGGCGCGGCGTCGCCGTAGTCGGGTGCGGCCAGGTAGCGCTCGTCCAGGCCGGCCGCGACGGCAGCGTGGTCGCCATGGCCGCCGAGCTCGGCCAGCGCCCAGATCACGCCCGCCGCGCCCAGGTAGACGCCGCTCAGCGAGCGGCCGGCATCGGCGGGCTCGTCGTAGTCGAGCGGGTGCAGCGGCCACAGATGCGCGGGCGAGAACGCCGCCTCTGCGTCGGCGACGATGTCGGCGATCGCCGCGCGGGCCTGGCCGGCATCCCACGGCCGGGGCGTGCACGGCTCGTGCGTCTCCGGCGACTAGAGCGGCACCGGCCAACCCTATCGGCTAGTGAAGGTGCAGGTTCGCGCCGAGCAGCACGATGGGCCAGAGCACGACGGCGAGCACCGCCGAGGCGATCGGCCGCAGGGCGTGCAGGTGGCGCAGGTAGTGGTGTGTCGAGGCGACGACGACACCGATGACGAGATAGATGATGCCGATGAGACTGCGGAACATGCCGAGCATGAGCGCGTCCTTCCGTTTGAAGGCAGCCTCCCGGCGGCGGGACGAGGACGCCCCGCCGCCGGGAGAGTTACCGTGCGCTGGTCGCTAGATCGTGCTTCCGCGGCCAAAGAGCCCGCGGCCGAGGAATCCAACGACGACTGCCACTGCGAGTGCGATCAAGAGGACCCAGAAGGCCAGCTTGATGGCGCCCACGACCCCGAACACGATCAGGGCCAGGATGAGAAGTATGAGGAGCCACATGGTGAAGGAGGTACCCCGCGGTCGCGGGCGCCAAACCGTGCGGGCTCACGCCTCGGCCGGCTGGGCCTCCACCGTCTCGGCCCACGCTCGCTCGAGCGCCTGCGCGAGCAGCTCCGCGGGCTGGGCGCCGGAGACGGCGTAGCGGCGGCCCAGGACGAAGAACGGCACGCCGGTGATCCCGAGCTCGGCCGCCTCGCGCTCCTCGGCCCGCACCTCGGCGGCGAAGCTGCCGTCGGCAAGGACGGTGCGGGTCTCGGTGGGGTCGATGCCGGCGTCGGCGGCCAGCTCGACGAGGGTGTCGGCATCGGTCAGGGCCCGGCCCTCGGTGAAGTACGCGCGCAGCAGCCGCTCCTTGACCGGCGCCTGCAGGCCGCGGGCCGACGCGGCGTGCAGCACCCGGTGCGCGTCGAACGTGTTGCCGAGCTTGACCAGATCGGGCCGGTAGACCAGCCCGGCATCGGCGGCGAGGGCGGTCATCTGCGCGTCGCGCTCGGCGGCCTCCTGCTCGGTCATGCCGTAGCGGGTGACGAGCAGGTTGGCGCGGCTCTGCGCCTCGGCCGGAGCGTCGGGCTCGAGCTCGAAGCTGCGCCACACGACGTCGACGCGGTCGGCGTGGCGGAACTGCCCGAGCGCCTGCTCGAGCCGGCGCTTGCCCAGGTAGCACCATGGGCAGACGAGGTCCGACCAGACCTCGACCAGCATGCGATCGGCCACGCCGGCTATGCGGCGCCGCGCTCGCCGAAGCGCACG
>DASXZF010000049.1:0-3253 GCA_036502065.1 Gaiellales bacterium | reverse complement strand
GATCGCGATGTTCCCGCCGATCGCCCTCGTGAACCCGATGTTCAACCTGTGGCGCCAGATCGGCCTGTTCGACACCTGGCCGGGGCTGATCATCCCGTACATGACGTTCTCGCTGCCGCTCGCGATCTACACGCTGTCGGCCTTCTTCCGGGAGATCCCGTGGGATCTCGAGCGGGCCGCGGCGCTCGACGGCGCGACGCCCCTGCAGGCCTTCCGGAGCGTCATCGTGCCGCTCGCGGCGCCGGGCATCTTCACGACGGCGATCCTGGTGTTCCTGTACTGCTGGAGCGACTTCGTGTTCGCCATCTCGCTCACGTCCACCAACAACGCACGCACGGTGCCGGCGGCGATCGCCTTCTTCACGGGCGCATCGCAGTTCCAGCAGCCGACCGGGTCGATCGCGGCTGCGGCCGTGGTCATCACCATCCCCGTCGCGGTCGTCGTGCTGCTGTTCCAGCGCCGCATCGTCGCCGGCCTCACGGCCGGGGCGGTGAAGGGCTAATCGAAGGAGGGTAGGGGCCACATGGCAGAGATCGTCCTCGACCACGTCACCAAGCGATTCCCCGACGGCGCCCTGGCCGTCAACGACGTCAACCTCACGATCGCCGACGGCGAGTTCGTGATCCTGGTCGGCCCGTCGGGATGCGGCAAGTCGACGACGCTGAACATGATCGCGGGACTCGAGGACATCTCCGACGGCCAGCTGCGCATCGGCGGCGAGGTCGCGAACGAGAAGACGCCGCGCGACCGCGACATCGGCATGGTGTTCCAGAACTACGCCCTCTATCCGCACATGACCGTGCGCGAGAACATGGCCTTCTCGCTGAAGCTGGCGAAGGAGGACTCGGCCAAGATCAAGGAGCGGGTCGAGTGGGCGGCCGACATCCTCGACCTGACCCCGCACCTCGACCGCAAGCCGGCGCAGCTCTCCGGCGGCCAGCGCCAGCGGGTGGCGATGGGGCGCGTGATCGTCCGCACGCCCAACGCCTTCCTGATGGACGAGCCGCTCTCGAACCTCGACGCGAAGCTGCGCGTGCAGATGCGCACCGAGGTGTCACGGCTGCAGAAGCGGCTCGCCACGACGACCGTCTACGTGACCCACGACCAGGTCGAGGCGATGACCCTCGGCGACCGCGTCGCGGTGATGCGCGCGGGCGAGATCCAGCAGGTCGACACCCCCGAGGAGCTGTACGAGCGGCCGACGAACCTGTTCGTGGCCGGCTTCATCGGCTCGCCCTCGATGAACTTCCTGCCCGCGAAGGTCACCGACGGCGTGGTGCAGTCCTCGCTCGGCGAGCTGCGCCTGCCGGACGAGCGGCGGCGCGGGTTCGGAAGCGGCGAGCGCGACGTCATCATCGGCATCCGCCCCGAGCACTTCGAGGACGCGGCCCTGATCGGCGCCGACAAGCGCGCCCACGGCACGACGGTGAAGGCCAAGATCGATCTGCTCGAGTCGCTCGGCTCCGACAAGTTCGCCTACTTCACCGTCGAGAGCGAACGGGCGGCGGCGGCGCATCTGCAGGAGCTCGCGGCCGACGCCGGCACCGACGACCTGGGCGGCGACGGCAGCGGCGTGCAGGTGACCGCCCGGCTCGACGCGGCGAGCGGCGCGGCCGAGGATCAGGAGCTCGAGTTCTGGCTCGACCTGAACAAGGTGCAGGTGTTCGACCCCGAGAGCGGCGCGAACCTCACCCTCGAGGGCGCCGAGGCGAAGGCCACGGAGGCCGAGGCGACGAGCTCGCCGAGCTAGCGGCCCCGGCGCGGGCGCAGGCGGGCGACGATCTCGTCGCTCCACTCGTGCGTGCGGATCAGCCGGTAGCGGTCGCAGGCGACCCGCATGTAGGCCTCGGCGTCGGTGCCGTCGCCGACGAGGTCGGCCTCGCGCAGCATCGCCACGACCGGGATGTACTCCTCCTCGAACCAGCGCCGGGCGGCCTCGCGGCGGTCGAGGAACACGCGCTCGTGCGCGACCAGCCGAAACGCCCACGCCTCGACGGACTCCGACAGCTGGGCGTAGTCCCACGGGTCGCGCACGCGGATGCGCGCGGCCATCTCGGAGGGCAGCGGCACGCGCTGGCGGAAGAGGCGCTCGTAGTCCTTCACAACCAGGTCGCCGCGCCGCGAGATGCCGACCGCCGGCACCTGCGTCTGCACCTCGGTCACGTACGCCTCGATCACGGCGTGCCGCAGCGCGAGCGCGACCGAGACGCGGTGATGCCCGTCGCGGACGAAGTGCAGGTCGCCGATGCGGTAGACCGAGATCGGCGGCATTCCCCGTCCACGCCGAAGCGCTTGGTCGATGCCCTGCCAGCGCTCGCGCAGGCGGTTCGTGGTCGGCCGGAAGCGGCGGTCGAAGTCGCGGGTGCGATCGACGCTGCCGACGATGCTCTCGAGCGGGATCGTCTGCAGGCCGAGGTTGCGCTCGCCGGTGCGCCCGAGCGCGTGCACGACCTCGTCGAACGGCAGGATCAGATTGATGTCGTCGGGCTCGCCGCGCAGGCGCCGGGCGAGGCCCGCGAGCACCTGCCGGCGGCGGGCGCGCTGGAAGTCGGTCTCGGCGTCGAGCTGGTGCAGGCCGGTGTCCCAGGGCATGGCCCGAAGGGTAGTCAGGCGATGCGCGCGATCGTCGCGGCGCCGGGCGCGAGCACCCTGCCGTCGCCGGCGCCGGGGGTGGCGAGCAGCACCTGGCCCAATTGGCATCCGCTCGAAGGGCCAATTGGGAGATGCGGCGCCACCGCGACCGGCCGCACCCCCAGGTTGAGCGCCACGAGCACGTCGCCGCGCCGGTAGGCGAGCAGGCCGTCGGGATCGACGGCGACGACGTCGAGGCCGCCGCGCAGCCCGCGCCGAAGCGCGATCAGCCGGCGGTGAAGCGAATAGAGCGAATCGGGGTCGGCCCGCTGGTCGGCCACATTGCGCGTGGCCGGGTCGACCGCCGGGAGCCAGGGCGTGCCGGTCGAAAAGCCGCCCGCCGGGCCGGAGTCCCACTGCATCGGGTGGCGGGCGCGGTCGCGGCCGTAGCGGTCGTCGGGCGGGTCGCCGCCGGGCCCGTCGAGGAGGCCGATCTCGTCGCCCTGATACAGGAACACCGCTCCCGGGAGCGTCAGCAGGAGCGTCGCCGCCGCGGGCAAAAGGTGCTCGCCGATGCGCGAGCCGATGTGGCCGAAGTCGTGGTTTGAGAGCACCCAGGCGGGGCGGTCGAGCCGGGCGGCGCGCTCGATCACGTCACCGACGACATCCGCGCGGAAGGGTG
>DASXZF010000048.1:0-2507 GCA_036502065.1 Gaiellales bacterium | reverse complement strand
CGATCACGTTCACGTACTGCCGGACGAGCCCACACGATGCTCGTGGGAACGACTGCCTCGGCCCGGTCGAGTCGGATACCCGTAGCACCCGCACCGGGGAACAGCCCTCTACGGGTCGAGCGGCACTGCGGCCTCCGGCGTGACCACGCGGAAGGTGAAGCTCTCCTCCAGATACAGGTGCACGAAGTCGGCGTCGTGAGCCGTGTAGCCGATCGAGATGTCCTGCCCCGACTCGAACAGGAAGTCGCCGCCGCGGAGGCTGACGACGACGGCGCCGGCGACGCCGGGCGCCCACACGAGCGGGCCGGAGACGATCTCGCGCAGGTGACCGAGCAGCGGGTAGCCGCCGTGCTCGCTCGTCTCGAGGACGCGCGTGTAGGCCTCGGGGCCGAGCGCGAGCCCGTAGGGGCCGTCGATCCCGGCCGCGAGCAGCGCCTCGACCGCCTTGGCAACGTGGCGCGGGTAGCGCTCGCAGTCCTCGCCGAGCGCGATCGGGTCGTGCTCGGAGGCGGCCGCGATGCCGACGATGCCGGCCGCGTCCCAGCCGTGGAAGACCGCGGTGTTCTCGGCCACCGCGATCTGGCGGGCGGCGGCGTCGAGCGCATCGAGGTCGATATCCTCGGCGCCGCGCTCGACATCGGCGAGCTCGGAGCGCGCGACCATGAACGACGCCCGCAGCTCGACGAGCGGAAGCACCCGCCGGCGCACGGCCGTGACGCCGTCGACGGGTGTCTTCTTGACGGCGTCGGTGCGGCCCAGGTTCGTGGCCGAGTGGTCCCAGCCGCGCGGCCCGGCGAAGTCGACCAGCTTGCGCGCGGCCAGGGCCGGGGTCAGCCGCTCGCGCGCCTCGTCGTCGATCTCGGCCCAGCCGGCGGCCGTGATCGGGGCATGCTCTCGCAGCAGATGGCTCATGATGACGCCGCCCGCAGCGCGCCGATCCCGAGCGACTCCGATCCCGCGACCGGCTCGCCCCGCTCGCCGGCGTCCTCGCCCGCCGCTCCCTCCGCCGCCTCGCCGTGCTCCACGATGTCTCCCTCCTGGAAGAGGATCCCCTGGGCGATCTCGCGCCAGAGCGGCGTGCGCCGCAGCAGGAACTCGAGATCCATGCAGAAGTGCTTGAACTCCTCGCCCTGCGCGTCGCGCATGATCGCGGCGGCGGCGCGGTCGGACTCGAGCGCGAGCCGCTGCTCGTACCAGCCGATCGCCTCGGCCTCCTCGGTCAGCGAGGTGCAGAGGCGAGCGAACGTCCGGATGTGCTCCGGGAGCTCGTTCGGCGGCTCGTGATACTGGTCGGATCCCACCGCGCCTATCTTGCCACGTGGGCCGATCCGGCAAACCCGGACCGGCCCTGCGCCGCGTGTCAGTCCGTCGTGCGGCGCCGGTAGAGCGTGGCGGCGAGCGGCGCGCACACGGCCAGGATTGCGGCCGACCACAGGAGCGAGGCGGCCACCGGGTGCTGCATCGGCCAGGCCCCGATCGTCGCCGACGGGTTGGGGTTCCCGAACAGCTGGCGGGCGGCGGCCGTCACGGCGCTGACCGGATTCCAGTTCGCGACCACCCGCAGCAGCGCGGGCATGTGCCGGGTCGGCACGAGCGCGTTGGAGACGAACGCCATCGGGAACAGGATCACGAGCCCGATGCCCTGAGCCGACTCCGGCCCCTTGCTGATGACGCCGAGGCACGCGCAGGCCCACGACAACGCGTAGCTGAAGACCAGGAACACCCCGAATCCGGCGAGCGTGTGCAGCAGGTCGTGCTCGGGGCGCCAGCCGACGACGAGCCCCGTCACCGCCACGATGGCGGCGCACAGCATCGCGGTCATCAGGTCGGCCAGCGACCGCCCGACGAGCACGGCAGGGCGCCACATCGGCAGCGTGCGGAAGCGCTCGATCACACCGGTTGAGAGATCGGTGCTGAGGCCGACGGCGGTGCCCATCGACGAGGTCGTCAGGTTGAGCGCGAGCAGGCCGGCGATGGCGAAATCGGTGTAGCTGCCGCCGTGGGGCAGCGTGACGCCGGCCCCGAACACGTAGATGAAGAGCGCGGTGAAGAGCACGGGCTGCACGGTCACGTCCGAGAGCTGGAGCGGCTCGCGGGCGATGTGGACGAGGTTGCGTCCGGTGAGCACGGCGATGTCGCGCAGACGGGACATCAGGCCACCTCCATCTCTGCGTCGGGGATCTGCACGGCGTCGGGCTCGGCCGTGTGGCCCGTGAGGGCGAAGAACACGTCGTCGAGCGAAGGCGGATGCACCTGCACGTCGTCCACCGAGATGCCCGCGTCGTCGAGCGCGCGCACGACCTGCGTGGCGAGGCCGGGGCCGCTGCGGACCGGCGCGCGCAGCGACCGGCCGTCGTGAGTCACCTGGACAGCGCCCTCCACGTACGGGGCGAGGGTCGCGGGCGCCGCCGCGTCGGGGGCGCTCAGCCGCACCTCGAGCCGTGCGCCGCCGACCTGCGCCTTCAGCTCGCCCGCCGACCCGCCGGCGATCACGCGGCCGTGGTCGA
>DASXZF010000047.1:0-3744 GCA_036502065.1 Gaiellales bacterium | reverse complement strand
ATGCTCGCCCAGGAGGAGGGCGTGTTCTGCGAGCCCGCATCGGCGGCGTCGGTCGGCGCGCTGCTCGCGGCGGTCGCCGACGGCCTGGTGGAGCCGGGCTCGACGGTGGTGTGCGTGCTCACCGGGCACGGGCTCAAGGATCCGGATATCGCGGGGGCCGAGGGCGCCGAGATCCTGCGCTGCCCGCCGCAGATCGACCGGCTCGAGGAGCTCGCCTTCGCCGGCGATGCCGTCATTGCCTGACGAGCTCCTGGTCACGGCGCCGGCGTCGTCGGCGAACCTGGGGCCGGGGTTCGACTGCCTGGCGGTGGCGCTCGAGCTGCGCAACGAGGTCGTGGTGCGCAGAGGGTCGGGCGCCGGCGTCTCGGTGACCGCCGAGGGCGAGGGCGCCGGAGCAGTCCCGACCGACGCCTCGAACCTGTTCGTGCGTGCGTTCGCGGCAGCGGGGGCGGATCCCGACGGGCTCGCGTTTCGCATGCGAAACCGCGTGCCGTTCGCCCGCGGCCTGGGCTCGAGCGCAGCGACGATCGCCGCCGGCGTCGCGGCGGGCCTGGCGTGGCGCGGTGAGGAAGCCGATCCGCTGCCCGCGGCGGCCGCGCTCGAGGGGCACCCCGACAACGTCGCCGCGGCGCTCCTGGGCGGCGTCACCCTCGCATGGACAGGAGCGGAGGGCGTCCGTGCGCTTCGCCTGCGCGCGTGTCCGCTCGACCTCGTGGTGGTGATCGCGGCCGACGAGCTTGCGACCGCGCGGGCGCGGGCCGCCCTGCCCCGGCAGGTCGACCACGCCGACGCGGTCCACACCGCGGCGCGGGCCGCGCTGCTCGTCGCCGCCCTGGAAGGCGGGCGCACAGACGCGCTCGCCGACGCGCTCGACGATCGCCTGCACGAGCCGTACCGGGCGCCGCTCGTGCCGCTGCTGCGCGCCGTGCGCGAGCGGCTTGCGGGCCTGCCCGCCTTCGGCGCGACGCTCTCGGGGGCCGGCCCCTCGGTGCTCGCGTGGTGCGAGCCGGGCGCGGGCGCGACGGTCGCCGCCGCGCTCGAGGGCCTCGGAGCGCGGGCGCTCCCGCTCGCCGTGGCCGAGAACGGCGTCGCGCTGCGCTGATCAGGGGTTTCGGCGGACGTCCGGCCCGCGCCGGCCGAGCGCGGCGTAGGCGAGCGTCTGCAGCGATGCGTTCAGCTCGTGCATCTCGTCGGCGATCCGGTTCAGGCCCTCGAGCCCGTCGAGCCGCCGGCCGATCACCTCGAGCTCGTGGCGTACGAGGTCGATCCGCTCGAGCAGCGTGTCGAGCCGGCGGTCGCCCTCGTCCATCACGGCGCCACCGCCGTCGTTGCGATCGAGAGCGCGATCAGCTCGTCGGGGGTGGCGGCGCCCAGGCCGCGCTCGCGGGCGGCGGCCAGCTCGGCGGCGTCGCCGCTGACGACCAACGCCTCCTCCGCGACGGCGCCAAGCTCGACGGCGAGCCGCTCGGCCACGTCGGCGGATGCGCCGATGCCGACGGCCTCGACCCGGCGCCCGAGACCGAGGTGGAAGATGACGATGCGGGCGGCCTCCTCCGGGCCGGCCGACCACCACGCGATCCGCACGCCGGTGGCCGCGAGCTTGCGCAGCGCGGCGTTCAGCGAGGGGTTGGGTCGCAGGTGGAGCGGGATGTGGTCGTCGTAGTAGCGGACGAGCTCGCCGCGCCAGTCGAGCTCGGATCCGGCCCACGCGTCCAGCGCGGCGAGCTTCTGGGCGCGGTCGTCCGGCAGGCTCGCGGGGTCGAGTGGTTTCACCCGCCCGAGCTTGCGGGCGACGTGCGCGACCGCGGCGGCAAAGAGGACGTCGGTGTCTGCCAGAACGCGTTCGGAGAGGATCACGGCCCGCATGGCCGGTCAGGGTAGCGCCTCGGCCCGGTCGGGTGTCACATGGCCCGTGACAGTTCCGGCGCTGACTCGCAGCCGCAGCCGTCTGGAGTCGTGACGCATGCCCGAGACACGATGAGAGCGCACCCCCGATATCCGCCCCCCGAAAGGATTCTCCCGTGAAACTCCGTGCACTCGCGCTCGGCGCCAGCCTTGCCGCCGCGCTGGCCGCGACCGCCATGCTCCCGGCCGTCGCCCACGCCGGGACGTACTCGGTCACGCTCGACACCGCCAAGGACACCGGCGGCTGGACGTTCTCCCACGATGCCGGCTTCTCCGGCTGCTCGCTCCAGTTCCACGCCGGCCCCTGTGCCGACGGTGACGTCGCCAGCCCTACGCCGCTTCGCATCTTCGCCTTCGGCCAGGCGCCGAAGCTCGGAAACGCCTGGTGGCAGTGGGATGCGCCCGCCACCACCTCGATCGCCTCCGGCTCGGTCTCCGTCACCTACAAGACCACCGCGTCGGACACCTCCGCCTACATGAAGGCGCGCCTTCGCAGCGAGTCGTTCCCGTCCTCGCCGCAGCTGCACCTGAGCACCGGCAACGCCTCATCGGTGTGGTCGATCCCCGCCGGCAACCAGGTGGTCGGCATCTTCATGAAGACCGACGTCGCCCGCGACTACACCGAGAAGTGGAACAACGACCTCAGGATCGCGAGCCTCTCGGCGACGCTCGAAGACGACACCGCTCCCGCCTTCTCCGTCTCCGGGCCGCTGGCCGACGGCTCTTGGCGCAACGAGAGTCAGCCCGTGCCGCTCACGGTCGCCGCGACCGACGCCGGCGCCGGCGTCGCCTCCGCCAACCTGTCCGAGGCTGCGGCGACGCTCGACTCGGATGCCGTGGCACGGCAGTCCGGCATGCACGCCGGCCGCACGACCTACTCGGACGATCTCGCCACTGCGCCGGCCGCACTCGGCGACGGCGTGCACACGCTCGACGTGACCGTGGCGGACGCCGCCGGCGAGCAGACGACCCATCAGGTCGTCGTCCACGTCGACGCGCATGCCCCCGTCGCGACGTCGATGCAGCCGGCGGTGGGGACGACCGACCGGCGCGCGCCGGTGTCGTTCACGGTCGATCCGGGCCCGAGCGGCCTCGGCCAGTTCGAGGCCAGCGTCGACGGCGTGCCGATGACGATCACCGGCACCGCGGCCGCCTACACGCCGGCGGCCGACCTGGCCTACGGCACGCACACGGTCAGCTGGCATGCGACCGATGGGGCCGGGAATGTTCGCGACGGCTTCTGGACGTTCACGGTCAACGACGCCGTCCCGCCGGTGCTCTCCGACGTGCGCCCGGACGACGGCGCCGCCACGGCCGATGCGCGGCCGGCGGTGTCGGTGGCGATCGCCGATGCCGGCGTCGGCGTCGATCCGGCATCGATCGTCGTGACGCTCGACGGCACCGACGTGTCCGCCAAGGGAGCGTTCTCCGGCGGCCGGTTCACGTACACGCCGACCGCGTCGCTCGGCCTCGGAACCCACACGGTGATCGCCAGGGCGACCGACGTCGCCGGCAACGAGTCGGCTCCGCTCACGTGGTCGTTCGTCGTGATCGACGACACGCCGCCCGTCATCTCCGGCCGCACGCCACTGGCCGGCGCGACAGTTCCCGGCGCCTCGGCGATCGGTGTTGACATCGCCGACTCCGGCTCGGGCATCGATCCGGCGGCGCTGCACGTCAGCCTCGACGGCTCCGACGTGACGAGCTGGGGCAGCTACGCCTCGGGACACTTCACCTACGCGCCGGGCACGATGGCGCCGGGCGTGCACACCGTCTCGGTGACCGCCGCCGACCGTTCCGGCAACGTCGCCGGCCCCGTCGTGTGGCAGTTCGCGGTCG
>DASXZF010000046.1:0-2602 GCA_036502065.1 Gaiellales bacterium | reverse complement strand
AAACACATCCGCGTATGCGTCGCCGTCGATCCGGAAGAACTTGGTCGCGTGCATGCCTGCCCCCTTCCGTGCAATGCCCCTCCTCCAAGGGGCCTGACGTCCGTAGTATGCCGCACCCAGTGAGGCCCGCCACTGTGATCGCCGCACGGGGACGGGTGACCCTCCTCTGCTATCGTCCGGCGCTCGGGAGGGGCCCGCCGCGCTCCCGTGGCAGGCGTCTCGAAAGGCACATGGGTCTATCGCATCTCGCCCGACTCGGGCCCCGGTACGGGGTCGTTTGCATCGTCCTCCTGGTCGCCGCGGCGGCCGGGGCGGTGTGGCTGGCCGGCCCCTCGTCGGGGGACACGCCCGGCGGCCCCGCAACCGCCGCGAGCAGCGTCCCGGCGGCGCCCGTGTCGCACCCGTTCTTCCGGGCCGTCTACGGCTACGGCGGCACGCGGCTGACGGCCGCGCAGGAGGGTGTGCGCTACCGGGTGATGATCCTGCAGGCGGCCGATGCCGCCATGATCCCGCGGCTGAAGGCGAACGATCCGGGCCTCAAGGTGCTCATGTACGTCGACATGATGAGCGCCGACCCGCGCGATGCCGACGGCCACTCCGACTGGGTCGGCTACACGCAGGCGCGCGTCAATCCCGGCTGGATCCTGAGGGGTGCGAGCGGAAAACCGCTCACGTACAAACACTCGGCGTCATTCGTAATGGACGTCGGCAACGCCGCCTACCAGGACACCGGCGTGGCCCGGGTGATCGGTCTCGCCCAGGCGGGCGGCTTCGACGGCGCCTTCCTCGACGACGCGAACGCTTCGCTTCGCTGGATCATCCCGGGGGGTCAGGCTCGCTCGGTCACCTACCCGACGACGGCGTCGTGGCAGGGGGCGGTGTACTCGTTCCTCACGAGCGTCGCGCCACAGCTGCACCGGGCCGGACTGCTCGTCGTCGCGAACATCGGCGGCTCGACCATCACCCCGGGCCTGTGGCAGAGGTGGAACGGGCCGATCGACGGGGCGATGGAGGAGTCGTTCACGAACGGCGGCACCGGCCGCGACTCGGCCGCAAACGGCCAGTGGCCCGCGAAGCTCGCCCATGCTGTGTGGTCGGAGAAGCACGGAAAGATCGCGCTCGATCACGCGGTCACGGCCACCCGCGCAGGCGCCCGCTACGGCCTTGCGACGATGCTTCTCGCGGCCGACGGCGAGAACCTCTACTCGGCGTCGACGGGCTATCGGCGCGAGGTGTGGTGGCCCGAGGACAGGGCGGCGAACGATCTGGGCCGCCCGCTCGGCGGCTACCGCGTTCTGCGCGACGGCGTCTATCGCCGCGACTTCCAGCATGGCGTCGTGCTGGTCGATCCGCACCTGCATGCGAAGGGGCCGATCCGCCTGGGCGGCACCTACGTGGGGTCGGGCCTCGGCCGCGTGCGGACGGTCACGCTGGCCGGCCGCAGCGGCGTCGTGCTGCTGCGGTCATGACCCGTTCGGCGTGAGGAGGTCGCGGTAGAGGTCGGTCGCAAGCTCGGCCGAGCGTTCCCACGAGAAGTGGGCCTGGGCGTGGCGAAGCACCGCTCGGCGGACGTCGGCCCCATCGTCGACGTGGCGGGCGATCGTGTCGGCGAGCGCCTGCGGGTCGCCCGCCTCGGCGACGAACGACGGCTCGTAGGCGAGCTCCGGAAGGGCACCGAGATCGCTCACGACCACGGGGATGCCCTCGGCGATCGCGAGCACACCCACGCCGCTCTGGCTGGCCTGTGTGTACGGAAGCACCACGAGCGAGGCGGCTGCAAGCAGCGGTCCGACCTCGTCCTCGGGGATGTAGCCCGAGAGCAGCGAGATACGAGGGTCGTCCGGGACGAGCCGCGCCGCCGGGCCGGATCCCGCGACCACGAGCCGTACGTCCGGGCGCCGCTTCCACACGAGGCGCATGGCCTCGACGAGCACCTCGACACCCTTGTACTGCTCCAGTCGGCCGAAGAGGAGCACGCTCGGCGACTCCGGCGGCGGCCGGGGCTCCGACCGTGGCGACGCTCCGTGCGGGATCACGACGATCCGTGTGCGGCCGGCGATCGGGGCGAGCTCGTCGGCGAGCGCCTGGCCGTGCACGACGAGCCGCCGGGCTCGTCTGAACCATTGCTTGAAGATCCACGTCTCCGTGCGCGTGAAGGCGCGGGCGCCGGGATGCTCGGACGGATCATGGACGGTGAAGACGGTTCGGTACCCGCTCGTCAGTGCCAGCAGGCGCGGATCGTGGTTCTCGTGGACGTGAACGATCTGGGGGCGCCATCGGTGAACCTCACGACGGATCGCGAACATCACAGGGACAGCCAAGACCGATCGGACGCGACCGGGCACGACGAAGAGCCGGATGCCCTCGCGCTGGAGGGTCTTCACGAGCTCGTCGCGCTCGACCGTCGACCCCCCGAACTCGAGCGCGTGCGCGCGGCACAGCATGCCGACGTCGTGCCCGGCGCCGACGAGCGAGCGCGCCTGCTGCGAGCCGTACTTGAAGAGGAAGTCGCAGACGATCAGGATCCGCACGGCCGATGAATACCACGACGCCGCCGCGGCCCCGCCGCCCCGCGCGCCGATGGTGTGCCGCGCCACCACCG
>DASXZF010000045.1:0-4694 GCA_036502065.1 Gaiellales bacterium | reverse complement strand
GCCGCGAACTGCTCGCGGTCGGCCGGGTTCAGGTAGACCGTGTAGAGATTCGGCACGTACACCCGGTGGATCGAGATCGTGCGGTGGTCGTCCATCTCCTTGGCCAGCTTCCTGGCCAGCTCGACGGGCTGCACGGACGAGCGGAACGTGCGTCCGAAGAGGCCTTCGACAAGGCCCCCGATCCTACGTTCGATGTCGCGGAAGACGCTCACGGTGGGGAGCCGAGACGGAGAGTGGAGGTCAGTCGCCGCGCGCGTGATCGGGCCGGGCGACTGCCCAGGCGGCGGGGATTATACCTGTGAGCACCGCCGCCACCTCGGCACCCAGACCTGCCGCGCCGCCGGTGAGGAGGTGCGGAATGCCCAGAACGCAGAGCCCGAATCCGATCCCCCAGAGGGCGGTCGCCTGCACACGGCGCTCGGCGTGCCATGCGATCGCGAGCAGCACGGCCAGGGCGGGGAGCGCGGCGATGGTCGCCACGAGCGCCGGATCGCGGTCGAGCACGCGGACGTATTCGAGGGGGCTCGAGGCGCCGGCGAGGCCGTGGGTCGCGTGTGCCGTCGCCCAGCCTCCGGCGACGGCCGCAACGAGGGCTCCGGCGGCCGCTTCGGCGGCGCGCCGCGCCCGCGTGGGCGCCGTTGCGGCAACGATCACGATCGCCGTTCCGAACCCGATCAGCCCGAGCGGCGCGGCGACGAGCGGGACGAGCAGCCGCTCGCGGCCTGCGGCCGTGTGGCCGGACGTCCACGCCCAGGCGGCGGCGAGCACGATCCACACGAGCCCCGCGGCCTCGGCGAAGTTCCAGAACGCGGGCACGGCCATGACCCCCGCGGCGATTGCCGCCGCCTGCGGCCGCCGCCAGCCGAGCGCGGCCAGGAGCACGGCGAGCGGGATCGTCCACGACGGCGGGTACATCGGGAAGGCGGTGAGCGTCCAGAACGCCGCCAGGCCCAGAATCGCGGCGCCGGCGGCGGGGCGGATGCGCTCGCCGGCCGCATCGGGCAGGCCGGGCCGCCTGCGGGGAGCCGGGGCCGCCTCGGGCGCCCAGCCGGGGGCGGCCGCCACAGCCGGCTCCGCGACCGCCTGGAGAAGGAGATCGCGGAGGCCGGCGGCGGACGGTCGGCGGCCGGGGTCGGGATGCATGGCGCACTCGAGCGCGCGCGAGAGCTCGCGCGGCAGCTCGGGGCGAAGGCGGTGAAGCGGCGTGGCGCGGCTGCCGAGGTTCTCGAGCAGCTCGGCCAGGCTGCGGGCGCGGTAGGGGTTGCGCCCGGTGAGCGTGGCGTAGAGCGTCAGGCTCGCCGACCACACGTCGGTCGCGCCGGTGGCGCGCTGGCCGCGGGCCTGCTCGGGGGCCATGTAGGAAAGCGTCCCCAGCAGGCGCTCGTCGACGGTCGGCTCGCGGGCGTCCTCGTCGCGTGCGATGCCGAAGTCGGTCAGGTGCACGGTGCCGTCGATCGACACGAGGATGTTGGCCGGCTTCACGTCGCGATGCACCACGCCGCGCTCGTGCGCATGGGCGAGGGCGTCGCAGACGGCCGCGATCGCGCGCACGGCCTGCTCGTCGGTGAGGCCGCTCTTGTCGAAGCGCTCGCCGACGACGAGCTGGGAGATCAGATAGGAGTGGTCCTCGTCGTGGGCGACGCCGACGACCTCGTGGATATTCGGATGGTCGAGCTTCTGCGCCGTGCGGGCCTCGCGATCGGCGCGCGGGGCGAGCCCCTCGCCACGGCTGAAGACCTTGACCGCGACCGCTTCGCCGGAGGCGTTGTCGTGGCCGGTGTAGACCGCGCCGAACCCGCCGCGGCCGAGCACGTCCGCCAGCCGGTAGCGCCCCGCGACGACGCGCCCTTCGAGCGGGGCGGGGACGGTTTCGGGGGCCGGCTGTGCCACGGGGCTGAGATTGGCGGGAACCCCCTGGATTCCTGCAAATCCGCATCCGAACCCGGTGGTAGGGTCCGTTCGTGCCGCCTGACGACTTCTTCGACGACGATTGGGAGGAGCCGAGCAGAACCCAGGACACGGCGATCACGCGTCCAGGGGGCGAGCCCGCGGAACGACCGCGCGAAAGCGCGCCCGAACCGCCCCCGGGCCAGGCGCCGCGCACGCCCAGGCCGCCACAGCGGCCACGCCGTCCGCAGCGGCGCGGGCCCCAGATGCCGAAGATGCCGAAGATGCCCAAGATCCCGGGTGTCTCTGGCGGAGGCGGCGCCACAACGCTGCCGCCGCTCGAGTACCGGCGCCTGGCCGCGCTCGGCGTCGGCATCCTCCTCGTCATCGTCGTTCTGGTCTTCCTCGCCAAGAGCTGCTCGGGTTCGTCCGCCAAGGGCTCGAACGAGGCCTACGTGGGCACCCTGACCACGACCGTCCTCAAGCCCTCCGACGCCATCGCGAGCCGGTTCCACAAGACGATCGACCTGCCGCGCGCGTCGCTCGGCCTGGTGCAGCGGCGCATCGACCTCCAGCTCGCCCAGATGCGCACGGTGAAGTCCCACGCGCTCGCGCTCAAGCCCACGAAGCAGCTCGCGCCCTACCAGGCCGGCCTCCTGCAATCGCTCCAGTTCCGCATCGACGGGCTCCAGTGCCTGTCCGAGCGATTGAAAGCCGCCTGGGCGGTGAAGCGCGCGCTCGCATCGGGGCAGCAGCTCTACACCTGCACGGGCCAGCTGCTCACGTCGGACTACGTGTACTCCGAGCTGTTCGCAAACGGCGCCAACGCGGCGCTGAAACAGGTCGGCGCCACGGGCGTGCCCACGTCGCAGTTCCTGCAGACCTCCGATCTGGCCTGGGTCACCCCGATCGGCATCGGCCAGGCGCTGCAGCGCCTCCACCCGGGCAAGGTGCACGGCGTCCACGGCACCGAGGTGCTCGCGGTCGTGGCCTCGCCGGCGGGAACGACCCTGCAGTCGGGCAACCTGAACCAGGTCAACGGCAACCAGCAGCTGACGTTCGTCGTCTCGGTCAAGAACAGCGGCAACTTCACCGAGGTGGGCGTCGATGTGGTGCTGACGCTGAAGCGGGCCGGCTCGAGCGCGAAGCCGATCACAAAGACCGTGCGGATCACGAGCATCGCCAAGGGCGCCACCGCCCAGGTGCACTTCCCCGGCCTGTTCGCCTCGACCCAGACGGCGCCCTCCTACTCGGTGCCCTACAAGCTCACGGTCAGGTCGCAGAAGGTGCCCGGCGAGCACAACCTCACGAACAACACCCTCAGCTACAACGTCGAGTTCAACGTGTCGTGACCACGGCCACCGAGGCACGCGATATCGCGATCGGTGCGGCGGTCGCGGCGGGGGTGCTCCTGCTCGCCGTCGTCTACCTGATGGCGACGCTGCGGCGGATGCGGCGCGCCCAGCGCCTGGTCGTCGGGACGGACAGCCATGACCTCGTCGAGTACGCCGTGTCGCTGCTCGCCCGCGTCGAGCAGGTCGAGGGCCGCGCCGATGCCTTCGAGGCCGCCGCGGCGGCGGTCGGCCGCAGGGTCGATCGCTGCCTGGAGCGGCGATCGATGCTGCGATACGATGCGATCGAGGGCGCGGGCGGCAGGCAGTCGGTGACGATCGCCCTGATGGATGCCTCCCGCTCGGGCCTGATCCTGTCGGCGATCCAGGGGCGCGACTATGCCCGCATCTACGTCAAGGAGGTCCGTGACGGCCTCAGCGACGTCGAGCTCTCGCCCGAAGAGATGCGCGCCCTGGAGCAGGCCACCGCGTCGTAGCCGGCCGGGGGCGGTCCGGTGAGCGACATCGTCGTTCGCCGGGGCCGGGGTTCAGGCGACGCGGCCGTGCGCCGTCTGGCCGCCGAGGTGCTCGTGGCGCCGGATGTCGGCGACGTGGTCTTCGTCGCCGAGATCGCCGGGCATCCGGCGGGCTACGCGGCCGTCCACGCCGAGGGCTCACTGCTCGTCGTCGACCGGGTGATGGTGGCCCCCGCCGATCGCGGGCGGCGCGTCGGCCACCGGCTGCTCGACTGGCTCGAAGGCTACGGCGTGAGCTGTGGCCTCGAGCGCGTCCGGATCACCGTTGAGTCCGACAACCGCGCCGCGCGGGCGTTCTACGGCCGCCGCGGCTACGCCACTCGGGGCGACGCGATGGAGCGCGACCTGCCCCACCTCTGAATACCCGGTGCCAGGCACCGATATTCACGTTGCTAGCCAGGCGAGCGGGGCCGGCGCAGGTGGCGCTCGAGCTGGAGCAGGTCTGACTCCTGGCCCGTGCGCTCGACCTGCAGCGTCGAGTGCTCGATGCCGAACGTGTCGCGCAGCATCTCGGACATCTGCCTGCGCACCATCGACGGCTCGGCCTCGCCGTGGACGGTCACGTGGGCCGCCACGGCCGGGAACCCCGACGTCACCGTCCACACATGCAGGTCGTGCACCTCGACGACGCCGCTGACCGCCGCCATCGACGTTCCGACGGTCTGGACGTCGATGCCGAGCGGCGCGGCCTCCATCAGCACGTCCACCGACTCGCGCACGATCGCCGTGGCCGAGAGCAGCACGAGCACCGCGATCAGGAGCCCGGCCACAGGGTCGGCGGCGCGCCAGCCGGTGGCAAGCACGATCGCGGCGGCGACCATCACGCCCACCTGCGAGAGCGCGTCGGCCGCGACGTGGCGCATGGCGGCGCGCACGTTCAGGGTGCCCCCGGCCCGGGCGAGCACCCCGGTCGACGTCAGGTTGAGCACGAAGCCCGCCC
>DASXZF010000044.1:0-21891 GCA_036502065.1 Gaiellales bacterium | reverse complement strand
AGATGCCCTTGATCGCCTCGATCGTGCCGTAATACGTGTGGACGTCCTCGAGCTTCAGGAGCTGGGCGCCGTCGGTGCTCATCTCTCGGCCCCGCCGTCGCCGCGGACGGAGGCCGGATCGTCGGCCGACGTCGCGCCGGTGCCGAGGTAGGCCTCGATCACCCGCTTGTCCGCCTGGATCTCGGCGGGCAGCCCCTCGGCAATCTTCTGGCCGTAGTCGAGCACGGTCACCCGCTCGGAGATGCCCATCACGACCTTCATGTCGTGCTCGATCAGGAGCACCGTCACGCCGCGCTCGTCGCGCACCTTGCTCACGAAGGCCGTGAACTGGGCGGACTCCTGCGGGTTCATGCCCGCCGTCGGCTCGTCCAGAAGCAGCAGCTTGGGGTCGGTGCCGAGCGCGCGCGCGACCTCGAGCCGGCGCTGGTCGCCGTAGGAGAGGTGCATCGCGTAGGAGTCGTCGGCGGACGTGGGCAGATCGCAGTAGCGCAGCAGCTCGTGCGCCTTGTCAGCGGCCTCGCGCTCCTCGCGTCGCAGCCCCGGGGTGCGCAGGACCGAGCGGATGATGCCGCCCTTGATACGCGAGTGCATGCCCACGAGCACGTTCTCGAGGCTCGTCATCGTCGGGAACAGGCGGATGTTCTGAAACGTGCGGCCCACGCCGAGGTGTGTGACGGCATGCGGCGGCAGCCCGGCGACATCGCGGCCGTCGAAGAGGATCTCTCCCGCTGTCGGCGTGTAGACCCCCGTGAGCATGTTGAAGAACGTCGTCTTGCCGGCGCCGTTGGGGCCGATCAGGCTCACGATCGATCCGCGCGGGACGACGAAGTCGACGTCATTGCAGGCCACGAGGCCGCCGAACTCCTTGCGCACCCCCGTCGCGACGAGCAGGTTGTCGGTGTCGGCCATCAGGCGCTCGCGTCGTACAACGACCCGCCGTCGACGCCGAGCTCGAGCTCAGCCTGGCGGCGCTGGCCGGGGATCAACCCCTGGGGGCGCAGCAGCATCATCACGACGATGATCAGTCCGAAGATGCCGTAGGTGTACTGGGGCACGTTGAAGTTCGTGCCGGCGATGTTGTTGAAGTTGTTGCCCACCGCCTCGAGGCCCTGGTAGTTCAGGTACGACAGCACGGCGCCGCCGAGACACACGCCCCAGACGTTGCCCATGCCGCCGAGGATCACCATGCATAGCACGGTGATCGAGATGTTCAGCGAGAAGTCGCCCGGGAACGTCGAGTTCTTGTAGATCGCGTAGAAGCAGCCCGCGCCGCCGCCGAAGAACGCGCCGATCGCGTAGGCCAGCGTCTTCGTGCGCATGAGCGGGATCCCCATCGCGGCCGCCGCGATCTCGTCCTCGCGGATCGCGATCCATGCCCGGCCGAGCCGCGAGTCGCGCAGGCGGATGCAGCAGAAGAGCGTCAGGACAACAAGCCCGAGCCCGGTCCAGTAGTAGTAGCTGGTCGCGTTCAGCACGGTGAAGTACACGGTCGGCAGGAAGTGGATCTGGTTGTGGATCGCGCTGCCGAACCCGAGCCCGTCGATCGGCGTGAGGCCGTTGGGGCCGTTCGTGATGTTGTGCCCGAACCAGTTGTCGCCGTTGTTCACCGCCTGCGGGACGATCTCGCCGAATCCGAGCGTCACGATGGCCAGATAGTCGCCGCGCAGGCGCAGCGTCGGCAGGCCGATGATGATGCCGAAGAGCGCCGCGAAGATCGATCCCGCGACGAGCAGCGCCCACACGTTGACGTGGATGCCCGGGATGGTCGAGGGCACGCCCACCGAGAAGATGTGCACGCTGTGCGGCGCGAACTGCTGGGTCGCAAACCAGCCGGCGACGTAGGCGCCCGCGGCGTAAAACGCGACGTAGCCGAGGTCGAGCAGGCCGGCGTAGCCGACGACGACGTTCAGGCCGAGCGCCATCACCACGTACACGGTCATGATCACCATCGTCGGCACCTGCGGGACGAGCTGGGCCGCCGTCGAGTTGGTGCCGATCGCCGACGTCAGGTCGGAGTAGTAGCTCGGGTACAGGATCAGCAGCACGAAGACGACGAGCGGCAGCAGCGCCTTCCGCAACGGGGCGGGGACCCGGGACCAGGGTTCGGCCAGGCCGAGCCGTTCCATCATGCGCGGTCCGAAGTGGCCTCGCCGAGCAGGCCCTGCGGCCTGAAGACGAGCACCAGGATCAGGATGCTGAAGATGATCGACTCGGTCCAGTCGCTGCCGGGCGCGTGCCACGAGAGGCCCTCGTTGAATGCCTGGATCAGACCGATCACGAGCGCGCCGAGCGCCGCGCCCGTGAGGTTGCCGATGCCGCCGAGCACGGCGGCCGTAAAGGCGAAGAGCCCGAGCTGGAAGCCCAGGTCAAAGCGCGTCGAGGTCTGGTACATGACGAACAGGAGGCCGGCGGCACCGGCCAGCGCACCGCCAAGGGCGAAGGTGAACGCGATGGTGCGATCGACGTCGATGCCCATCATGCGGCTCGCATCCATGTCCTGCGCCACGGCCCGCATCGCCTTGCCCTGCTTGGTGCTGCGCACCAGATAGACCAGCGCGAGCAGCACCGGGATCGTGATCAGCACGACGATCAGCGAGTCTTCCCGGTAGGGGAACCCGCCAACCGAAAAGAGCGTCTTCTCGGGGAAGATGCTCGCCCCGGACGCCGTCAGCGGCCGCTCGTTGAAGCCCCAGATGGCGGCGCCGATGTTCTGGAGCAGGAACGACATGCCGATGGCGGTGATGAGCGGGGCCAGCTTGGGGGCGCCCCGCAGCGGCCGGTAGGCGATCCGCTCGATGGTGACGTTCAGGGTGCCGCAGAACGCCATCGCGGCCGCGAGCGCGACGACGACGAGCGGGATCGTCACATACCACGCCTGCGTCCCGTTCAGGCCGAGCCAGCCGTTGGCCACGGTGATCGAGACCATGGTGCCCAGCATGAACACGTCGCCGTGGGCGAAGTTGATCAGCTCGATGATGCCGTAGACGAGCGTGTAGCCAAGCGCCACGAGCGCGTAGATCGCGCCCAGCGTGATCCCCAGGAGGAGCACGCTGATGAACTGCTCGGGGGCGTTGATGAAGTTCCCCACCACCCACACCACGAACAGCCCCACCACCACCCACGTGGCGACGCGGTTGACCTGCTTGGAGAACCGGGGGAGCGACGCCAGGATCGGACGCCGCGCGGCTTGCGCGCCCGTCGTCACCTGCGTCGCTCCCCGGTGCTCCTCATGCCTAGTGGAAGGTCTCCACGAGGCTGGACGGCGGCGTCAGCACCTTGTAGGTCTGAAGCTTGCCGGCCTTTGCGACATCGATCGTCATCGAGCCCTGGTTCGTATCACCGTTCTGGTCGATGGCGAAGTTGCCGAGCACGCTGTTCGTGACCTGCACACCGAACAGATGCTTCGCGATGTCCGCGCGGGAGCCGTCGGACGCCGCGATGGCGTTCAGCAGCACCTGCGCCGCGGCGGCCGCGTACGGCGTGTACGGGTCGAGCGCGTCGGGGTGGTACGTGCTGTCGAACGTCGACACGAACGACGCGCCGGCGCCCTTGAGCTGGCTGGGCGGCACGCCGGCGACCGATGAATACAGGCCGTTGGCATTCGCCGCACCGGCCTCGTCGATCGTCGACTGCGTGGTGAAGCCGTCCGGCAGGAGCAGCTTGACCTTGCCGGTGTTCGGGCCGAGCACGGACACCTTGTCCTTGATCAGCTGGCCACCGTTCTCGCAGACCAGCCCGCCGACCATGATCGCGTCGGGATGGGTGGATCCGATCTGCTGCATCAGCGCCTGGTAGTTCGTACCGGTCTTGGTGTTGTACGCCGCGAAGCCCGCGATCTTGATGCCGAGCTTCTTGGCCGCATCATGGAAGTACGTCGCGACGCCCAGGCCGTATGCCTGCTTGTCGTCCAGGATGTAGACGCTCTTGACGCCGAGCCCCTTCGCGACCTCGGCGAGCGCCGGGCCCTGGAAGTTGTCGGCGGCGACGACGCGCGCGTAGTTGCGCGTGCCGGTCGGGTAGTACTTGTCCGGCTCGCCGGGCGTCTTCGTCTTCTGCGTCAGGCCGGGCCACGTGTTGGCCGGGCTCACCATCGCGACGGGGCCGCCGGCGGCGCGGTTCAGCACCGGGATCTCGAGCTCGGCACAACCGGAGTTGAATGTTCCGATGACGCCGATGACCGAGGGATCCTGCGCGTAGGCGTTGGCGTTGGCACTACATGTCGCCGAGTCCCACGTGCCCGCCTGAGCGGTCGAGTCGTCGCATGCCTGGTACTGCAGGGTCATGCCGTTGATGGTGTAGTTGTGCGCCTTGAGCTCGAGCTCGATCGCCTGCACCATCTGCTTGGTCTGGTGCGACGACGCGCCCTGCATCGGGAAGTCGGAGACGACCTCGTACTTCCCGCTTCCGACCGCAGGGGCGCACTGGGACGAGTTGACCGGAGTCGCACCGCCGCCGCCACCCCCGCCACTCCCGCCCCCGCTGCTGCCGTTGCTCGAGCTGCTCCCGCAGCCAGCGGCTACGGCAAGCGAGAGCCCGACGACCGCAACCATCAGGGCGCGGCCCGAAAAACTTCTCATGAATACTCCTCCCACTGCGGACGACAGACCCTCTCCCACGCCGTACCGGCGCAGGCGCAAGACGGTGTATTTACCATCACGAGCGGATGGGAGCAAGCGCGCCGCCCACGTATCCGATCGCTGCCGTGAACCCTTGGCATCGCCGCGCAATGCTACTCCTCGTGGCGGTCGCCGTCACGGTATCCGCGTGTGGATCCGGATCGTCCCATTCGGGATCCATTGCCGCCGCCCCTGCCACGGGGTGCAACAAGATCTGGAAGGCCGGGTGGCAGAAGTGGACGAACAAGGTCGGGATGCCGGTCTGGTGTCCGGGCTGGATGCCCGATCCGATCGACGCAATCATCCACGGGCAGTGGAATACGGCCCAGGTGGAGCAGCGCCAGTGGCAGCTCGGATACGCCTGGCTCGAGGAGGGCCAGCTCGTCCACGTGATCTTCGAGGGCTACCCGCCGGGCACGTTCCCGCCCAAGTGCGAGGGCGTCCTCTGCTTCGGCGGCGAGGAGGCGGACACGACGACGATCGCCGGCAAGGTCGTGCATTGGTATGACCACAATCACGCGTCGCACACCGGCCATATCGCCGCGATCTTCCAATCAAACGGCAATACATACGTCGCCAGCATCCACGTGATCTCACCGATCTCGACCAAGGCGATCGCCAAGCGCGACCTCGCCCACATGATCCGGTCGAGCTCGCTCCTGAAACCGCAGTAGCGGCGACCGGTAGGATCGCTGCGTGCGCGTCTACTGGCATGCGGACTGCCTTGGCCACGACACGGGGGCGGGGATGTTAGACCAGCCGCCGACCCCGCTGATCGAAGCGCCCGAGCTGCACCCCGAGAACTCAGAGCGGATCCGCAACATCCGCTCGGCGCTGCGAAACGGGCCGATCGCGCCGAACCTGGAGTGGCACGACGGCCGCCACGCCACCGTGGCCGAGCTCGAGCTCGTGCACGACCCGGCGTACATCCGCTCGGTCGAGGCGGCCTGCGCCGCCGGGTCGGGGATCATCACGCAGTCGACGCCGATCGTGCCGGCCTCGTGGCCGGCCGCACTCGCATCGGCCGGCACGGCGCTCGCCGCCACCGAGGCGGTGCTCGCCGGCGAGTGCCGGATCGCCTATGCGCTCGGGCGGCCGCCTGGCCATCACGCCCAGCCGGCCCAGGCAGACGGCTACTGCCTGTTCTCGAACGCCGCCCTTTGCGCCGAGCTCGCCCGCCGGCACGGAGCCGACCGGGTCGCCGTGGTCGACTGGGACGTCCACCACGGAAACGGCACGCAGGAGTGCTTCTGGGATCGCCCGGACGTGCTCACGGTCTCGCTGCACATGAATCACGGCTCATGGGGCCCGCACCATCCCCAGACGGGCGCCGCCGACGAGCTCGGGGCCGGCGCCGGCCTCGGCCGCAACGTGAACGTCGCGCTCCCGCTCGGCACCGGCGACGAGGGCTATCGCCGGGCGTGGCAGACGGTGGTCGATCCGGTGCTCGACGCCTTCGGGCCCGACCTGCTCGTGATCGCGTGCGGCCAGGATGCGAGCCAGTACGACCCCAACGGGCGCATGGGCGTGACGATGGCGGGGTTCCGCGATCTGGGCGCCGCCGCGCGCGCGCTGGCCGACCGCCACTGCGACGGCCGGCTCGTTCTCGTCCAGGAGGGCGGCTACGGCCGCACCTACTCCGCGTTCTGCATGCACGCCACCCTCGAGGGCGTCCTTGGCACCGGGCCGCTCCTCGCCGATCCGCTGGCCTATCTGCCCGACGAGGCCGATCGCGCCGACGCGGCCATCGCCGCCGTGCGCGCGGCGCTCGCGCCGCACTGGGACGCGATCCCGGCATGACGACCGGCGGCGAGCCGAGCTGGCTCGGGATCGAGCCGCGCCACCTGGCCACGCTGCGCGCCGTCGCACGGGCCGGGTCGTTCCGGGGCGCCGCCGCCGAGCTCGGCTATGTGCCCTCGGCCGTCAGCGCCCACGTCGGCACGCTCGAGCGCACCGTCGGCCGCGAGCTCGTGAGCCGGCGGCGCGGCGCGGGCATCGAGCTGACCGAGGCCGGGCGCGTCCTGCTCGACCACGCCGAGGCCATCCTCGGCCGGCTACGGGCGGCGCAGGCCGACATGACCGCGCTCGCCGAGGAGGGGGCCGCGCCCCTGCGCGTCGGCATCACCCAGAGCGTGGGCATCCGCGCGCTGCCCGACATCGTGCGCCGCTTCGGCCTCGTGTGGCCGGACGTCCGCATCCAGCCGCGCGAGTCCGAGACCGACCTCGACCTCTACGGCGGCGTCGAGCAGGCCGAGCTCGACCTGACGTTCGTCGAGCTGCCGGCGCCGCCGGGGCCGTACGAGACGCTCGCGCTGCTGGTCGACCCCTACGTCCTGATCGTGCGCAGCGACTCGCCGCTCGCCCATCGCCCCCACTGCCCCACCCTGACCGAGATCGGCGGCCTCGAGCTGATCGGGCACACCCAGTGCCGCGGCCTTCGCCGCGTCGAGGATCAGATCAGGGCGGCCGGCTCGGAGCCCCACTTCGCGTTCCGCTCGGACGTGAACGCGACCGTCCAGGCGCTCGTCGCAGCCGGCGTCGGCGTCGCGGTCATGCCCGGCCTGGGCTTCGACCCCGCCGACGGGCGCACCGTGGCGTTCGACCTCAGCCGTGACGTGCCGCCACGCACGCTCGCGCTCGCGTGGCACCGCGACCGCCACGTGACCGCGCCGATGCGCGCGTTCATCGACGCATCGGTGAGCGTGTTCGCCGATCTGGCCGGGCGCTCGCCGGCCGAGCGCCGGCTGCGCGCCGTCCACGAGGCCTGATGGGGACTGTCCCCGCTTCTGATTCGCGTCACTGATCGCCCGGCGTGAACACCCCGCTCACGGATTCGCGCTTGTCGCCGTCTGCCTGACACGCGAACATCCCCCTGGTTGGAGAATCGCGCCGACGTGGGAGCCCGCACTCGGGCGGCTTGGGCGCCGCTTCGGGTTGCGGCGGCGCGGGCGCGTGCCCGTCCCGGACGCGGCGCGCTTGTCGCGATCGGGGTCGGCGTCGCGGCGGCGGCGCTCGCCGGCGTCGTCGGCGGGGCCACGATCGCCGCCGACCGCAGCCTGCGCGCCGGGCTCGAGCAGCTGCCCGTCGCACAGCGGAGCTTCACCGCCACCTGGCTCGGCACGCCGCCCGCGGGCGGATATGCCGAGATCGATCGCGCCGCCACCTCCGCCCTGCACCGCCTGGGCCCGCAGGCCCCGGCGCGCACCATCGCGTTCCCCGAGCTGAACCTCGGCGGACAGCTGGTCGAGCTCGGGGCGGTCGACGATCCCGGCCGGTGGCTGCGGCTGGCGTCGGGACGGCTGCCGCGCACGTGTGTGCCGGCCCGCTGCGAGGTGCTCGAGGCGCACGGGACGCCCGTGACGAGCGTGTCGGAGCCGGGCCTGCGCCTCGTCGTCGTCGGGCACACCGCCGGGCCGCTGCCCGTGGCGCTGAGCCCGCTCACGCGCAGCAGCCACCAGGCCAAGGGCGGGCCGCCGCCGGTGCTCCTGGCGGGTGGCGTGTCGCAGCTCTCGGCCCTGCCCGTGTTCTCGGCGCTCTACCGCTCGTACGGCTGGACGACGCCGATCGCGCCCGATTCGCTGCACGACTGGCAGATCAGCGCGCTGCTCGACCGGGGGGCGGCGGCCGAGCGCAGCCTGCGCCGGCTGGGGACGCCGTTCGGTCTGACCGGCCCGACGAACACGCTCACGGCGCTGCGCGAGTCCGACGCGATCGCCGCGCGGCGGATGCAGCTCGTCGGCGGCGGCGCGGCCGCGCTCCTGCTCGGGTTCGTGCTGCTCGCGGCCGCGGGGCTGCGGCGCGAGGCGGGCATCGAGTGGGCCCGGCTCGAGCGTCACGGCGCCCGGCTCGGCCAGCTGTGGACGTTCGCGAGCGTCGAGGCCGGCTGGATCACCCTCGCAGGCGCGGTGATCGGCGCCCTGGTGGGCGCGGCCGGGGTGGCGATCGCCGCCGACCGGGCGGGCGTCGGCGCCTGGGCCGTGCTCGACCACACCATCCTCTCCGTCCCCGGCATCACCGTTCTCCTGATCGCATGGCTGGCGGGGGCGGTCGTGCTGCTCGCCGGCGAGCGCGCCGCCGGAGCCGACCTGCGCCTGGGGCCGGTGCGCGGCCTCGACCTGGCGGCGCTCGCCGTCGCCGGCGCCGTTGCGCTTGCGGCCGCGCGCGGGAGCGCCAGCTCGACCTCGCTCGCCGGCGGCTCCGACCCGCTGCTCGCCCTCCTGCCCGGCCTCGTCGCGGTCGCCGGCGCGATCGTCACCGCCCGGCTCGTCGGGCCGCTGCTGCGCCTGGCCGGGCGCGGCCTGCGCCGCGGCCCTGCGAGCGTGCGCCTCGCGCTCGTCTCGCTCGGGCGCGAGGGCGGCCGGCCGACGCTCGCCGCGGCGTTCCTCGTCGCCGGCATCGGCCTCGGCATCTTTGCCGTCGCCTACCGCACGACGCTCTCGCAGGGCGAGCGCGACCAGGCGGCGTTCCAGGTGCCGCTCGACTTCACACTGAGCGAAGGCCCCGCTCTGCGTCTGCCGCTCGCCGTCGCCGGCGTCCGCCGCTACTCGCAGCTCGCCCCGGGCGCCCTGGCCGCGCCGGTGTTCCGGGCGGCGGGGACGGCTCCTGCCCCCGGCCTGCCGGCCCAGGCGACCGTCCTCGGCGTGCCGGCGGCTGCGCTCGCCCGCATCCACAACTGGCGCGGCGAGTTCGCCTCGGTGCCCCAGGACCGGCTGG
This sequence comes from Gaiellales bacterium, assembly GCA_036502065.1. Classification (GTDB taxonomy): domain Bacteria; phylum Actinomycetota; class Thermoleophilia; order Gaiellales; family JAICJC01; genus JAICJC01. The sequence continues at coordinate 12,562 of DASXZF010000044.1, read as the reverse complement.
CGGCGGCGCTGCGGCCGGCGCAGCCGCCGGCGCTGCGCGGCGCCGCCCTGCCGCCGTCGGCGCAGGCGATCTCGCTCCCGGTCACGACCCACGGCCGTCCGGTCAGCCTGGTGCTGGCCGTCGAGGCGCCGTCGGGCCAGTTCGACCACATCCCGCTCGGCGACACGACCCGCGGCGAGACGACGCTCCACGCGCGGCTGCCCGCCGCAGACCGGGGCGGGCGCGTCGTCGGGCTCGTCGTGACGCTGCGCTTCGCCGACGCCCAGGCGCTCGCCCATCAGGGTATCGAGGGCGGGCTCACGATCGTCGCCCGCGGCAGCCTCGCGCTCGGGCCGCTGCGCGCGGCCGGCCCGGGGAGCACGAGCGAGGTCACGGATTGGAGCGCGTGGGTCACACGTGGGACGGCCCGGCCCGAGGCCGCCGGCGCGGCGACCGCCGGCCTTCGCTACGCGCTCGACGGCAGCACGAACGGACTGCTGCGCCCGCGGCAGCCGACCGACGGGCAGCCGGTGCCGGTCATTGCGAGCCCCGGGATCGCGGCGCTCGCGGGCGGCGACCACGTGCTTCAGATGACGCTGCTCGGCGTCGAGTCGCTCACTGTGCGCATCGTCGGCGTCGCCCACCGCTTCCCCACCGCGGGCGGCAGCTTCGTCGTCGGCGACGAGGCCGACATCACGACGGCGCTCAACTCGAACGACCCCGGCATCGGCACGCCGCTCGAGCTGTGGCTCGGCGTACCGCCCACCGCGCAGGCGCGGGTCGCGGCCGAGCTCTCGCGGCGGCCGTTCTCGGCGCTGCAGGTCGCCTCTCGTGGGGCGATCCAGTCGCGCCTGGCCGCCCAACCGCTTGCGCGCGGCCTGCTCGACGTGCTCGCGATGTCGGCCGTCCTCGCGCTCGTTCTGGGCGTGGCGGGGCTCGTGCTCGTGTGCGCCGCCGACCTCGGCGACGAGCGCGACCACCTCGTCGACCTCGAGGCGATGGGCGTCGGGCCGGTCGCGCTGCGCCGCCACCTCGTCCTGCGGGCGCTCGTCCTGGTCGCCGTGGGCGCCGTCGGGGGCCTCGTGCTGGGCGCGGTGCTCGAGCGGCTCGTGATCGACCTCGTCTCGCTCGGCGCGGGCACCGCCACGGCGTCGCCGCCGCTGCGTGGCGTGCAGGACTGGGCGCTCGTCGGCGCCGGGCTGCTCGCCTTCGCCGTGTGCGGCCTCGGACTCGTATGGGCGTTCGCCCGCACCGCGTTCCGGGCCCCTGTCCCCGGCCGGATCGGAGCCGGGTGATGCCCACCGCCATCATCGATGCCCGCGATCTGTTCCGGATCCACCGCTCGAGCGAGGGCGAGGCGGCCGCCCTGCAGGGGCTCACGCTGCACGTCGACCCGGGCGAGGTCGTGGCCGTGCTCGGGCCGAGCGGCGCGGGCAAGAGCACGCTGATGCGGATCCTCGCGGGCCTCGAGCGGCCGTCGGCCGGCAGCGCCCGCGTGCTCGGCCACGACATGGCGGAGCTCAGGCCGCGGCACGCGGCGGCGCTGCGCGCGCGCTCGCTCGGCATCGTCGACCAGCACTATCACCGCTCGCTGCCGCCCGAGCTGCCCTGCCGCGAGATCATCGGCCTGCAGCTCGCGATGCTCGGCGTGGCCCGCCCGGATCGCGACCGTCGCGCGGCTGAGCTGCTCGAGCGCGTCGGCCTGACCGATGCGGCAGAGTCCACGCCGGGCCGCCTCTCGGGCGGCGAGCAGCAGCGGATCGCCATCTGCGCGGCCGTCGCCCACCGGCCCGCGCTGCTTCTGGCCGACGAGCCCGCGGGCGAGCTCGACGCCCAGAACGTCTCGGTGGCCTACCACCTGATCGCCGAGCTGGCCCGCGACGACGGGGCGACGGTCGTGCTCGTGAGCCACGATCCGGCGGCGACGTCGGTCGCCGACCGCACGCTGCACATCCGCGACGGCCGGCTGAGCGACGAGTCTTCGGGCACCGGCGCGACGTCGATCGTGGTCGGCCGGGGCGGCTGGCTGCGCGTGCCGGAGGAGCTCCTGGCCGACGCGGGCGTCGGCCGGCTGGCGCGGGCGGAGCGCCACGAGCACGGCATCCTGATCACGCCCGCCGGCCCGGCGGCGGCGCGCGCGGAGCCCGAGCCGGCCGCGGCGCAGGCACGGGCTGCGGCGGTTTCCGCCGAGACGACGATCGCCGCCGTGATGCGCGGGGTCGGCATGCGCTACGGCGAGGGCCGCCGCGCCCGCGTCGTCCTCGACGGGTTCGACGCGACGTTCGATACGGGCCGGATGACCGCGCTCACCGGCCGGTCGGGGTCGGGCAAGAGCACCGTGCTGCGGCTCCTGGCCGGGATGGAGCATCCGACGTCGGGCGAGGTCGTCGTGCTGGGTATGTCGGTCGGCGGCCTCGACCGGGCCGAGGCGGCGGCGTTTCGCCGCAGCCACGTGGGCGTCGTCGCGCAGGAGGCCGGCCTGGTCGACTACCTGTCGGCGATCGAGAACGTCACCCTGGCCATGTCGGTGCGCGGCCGCGGCGAGGGTGAAGAGGCGGCCGAGACGGCCCGCACCTGGCTCGGCCGCTTCGGGCTCGAGCACCGGCTCGAGCACCGGGTGGCACGGCTCTCGGCCGGGGAGCGCCAGCGCGTCGCCATCGCCCGCGCGATGGCATGCGCCCCCGACCTGCTGCTGGTCGACGAGCCCACCTCGCGGCTCGACCAGGCCAACGCCGCCGTGGTCGGGCGGATGCTCGCCGACGCCGCCCAGCAGCACGGCGCAACCATCATCTGCGCCACCCACGACCCGCTCGTGACGGAGCAGGCCGACCGCGTGCTGCCGCTCGAGCCCGGTGCTTGACCGATTCCGGGCAGGCCCGGATGATGGAGGTGGGTGGGAAGGTCGCGTCCTCTTTACGTCGCCGTCGTGGCGACCGTGCTCGTCGTCGCTGCGGCGGCGGGCCCCGCGCTGGGCGCCGCGAACCTGCTCCCGAGCGGCGGATTCGAGGGCAACGGGTCGGGCACGCTGGCCGGCTGGAAGGGCGTGAACGCCAGCCTGACGCTCCAGCCTGACGGCCACGGCGGCGGCCACGCCGCCCGCGCCGCGCGGCTGCCGGGCGCGCGCACCTACTCGATCGCCGCCGCGCCCGTCTCGGCGGTGGCCGAGCGCCGCTACCTCGCCCATGGCTTCCTGCGCTCCGGCCGCCCCGGACGCACGGTGTGCCTGAAGCTCGTCGAGCTCACGCCGGCCGGACGGGTCGCCGGTCAGGCGATGGGCTGCCACGCCGCCACGGCCGCCTGGCGCGCCTTCCCCGCCGTGAGCTACGCCGCACACCGCGGCGGCGATGCGATCTCGCTGCGGGTCGTGCAGACGTCCGCGGCGGCAGCCGGCGACAGCTTCCAGGTCGACGCGCTCACGCTCACGGCGCCCGGTGACGACGCGCGCGCGCCCACCGCGCCGAAGGGACTGACCGCCCAGGCGACATCCGGGACAAGGGTCACGCTGTCGTGGACGGCCGCCACCGACAACGTCGGCGTCGCCGGATACACGATCTATCGCGCAGGGGCTCCGATCGCGACCGTCGCGGGCTCGCGGACGACGTTCACCGACTCGGGGCTTGCGCCCGCCACCACCTACCGCTACGCCGTCGACGCCGTCGATGCCAGCGGCAACCGCTCGGCGCACACGCCGACGGTGTCTGCGACCACGTTCGCCCCCGGCGACCCGGTGATCGCCGCCGCCGGCGACATCGCCTGCGACCCCACCTCGGCGGACTTCAACGGCGGCCAGGGCACGGGCTCGTCGTGCCAGCAGATGGCGACCTCGGACATCATCGAGGAGAACCCGGCCATCGCCGCCGTGCTGGCGCTCGGCGACGACCAGTACGGGTGCGGCGGCTACTCCGCCTTCCAGGCCTCGTTCGACCCGTCATGGGGCCGGTTCAAGTCCAAGATCCACCCCGTCCCGGGAAACCACGAGTACCAGACCAACGGCGGCTCGGACTGCGCCGCGAACGCTGCCGGCTACTTCAAGTACTTCGGCGCCGCAGCGGGCGACGCCCAGGGCGACTACGCCTGGAACATCGGGGCGTGGCACATGATCGCCCTGAACGGCGAGTGCGGCGACGTCGGCGGCTGCGACGCCGGCTCCCCCCAGGGCAACTTCCTCAAGGCCAACCTCGGCACCAGCAGGTGCACGCTCGCCTACTGGCACGAGCCCTATTACGACGGCTCCGGGAGCACGAGCTCGAAGTACGCCTACTTCTGGAACACGCTCTACGGCGGCGGCGCCGACATCGTCCTGAACGGGCACATCCACACCTACGGCCGCTTCGCCCAGCAGGACCCGAACGGCAACGCCGACCCCGCCCGCGGCATCCGCGAGTTCATCGTCGGCACCGGCGGCGAGGACCACGGGTCGCTGAACGGCTCGGTGAACGTCCAGGCCACCGACAAGACGTTCGGCGTCCTCGAGCTGACGCTGCACCCGGCGAGCTACGACTGGAAGCTCGTCTCGACCAACGGGTCGGTGCTCGACTCGGGCAGCACCGCCTGTCACTGATGCCACGGTAGGGTGCCTGCGTGCACCCGTGAAGGCAATCGTCCAGACCACGTACGGGCCGCCCGACGTGCTCGAGCTCGCCGACGTCGATGCGCCGGTCGCCGCAGACGATGAGCTGCTGATCCGCGTCGAGGCGGCCGGCGTCGACCGCGGCGTGTGGCACTTCATGACCGGGACGCCCTATCTGGTGCGGCTCGCAAGCGGGCTGCGCGCGCCCAGACAGCACGTCCCCGGCATGGATGCGGCCGGCGTGGTCGAGGCGGTCGGCAAGGATGTGACCGGGTTCCAGCCGGGTGATGAGGTGTACGGCAGCTGCGCGGGCGCGTTCGCCCGGTACGCCCGGGCGCGGCCGCAGAAGATCGCGCCCAAGCCCGCAAACCTGACCTTCGCGCAGGCGGCGGCCGTGCCGGTCTCGGCCTGTGCCGCCCTCCAGGCGCTGCGCGACCGGGGCCGCGTGCAGCCCGGCCAGACCGTGCTCGTCATCGGCGCCGGAGGAGGTGTGGGGACGTTTGCCGTGCAGCTCGCGAAGGGATTCGGCGCCCACGTCACGGGCGTCTGCAGCACGGCCAAGGTCGATCTCGTCCGCTCCCTCGGCGCCGACGAGGTCGTCGACCACACCCAGAACGACTTCGCGCAGACCCGGCGCCGTCACGACCTGATCCTCGACATCGCCGGGAACGCATCGCTGCGGCGCCTGCGGGCGGCGCTCGCGCCCCGCGGGACGCTCGTGATCGTCGGCGGCGAGGGCGGCGGCCGTGTCGCCGGCGGGATCGACCGGCAGCTCCGTGCGCAGGTGCTCTCGCCGTTCGTCGGCCAGCGGCTGGGCACGTTCATCGCCGGGGTCAGCCACGCCGACCTGCTCGTCCTGACCGGGCTGATCGAGGCGGGAACCGTCGCGCCGGTCGTCGAGGCGACCTATCCGCTGGCGGACGCGGCCGAGGCGCTGCGGCGGCTGGAGCAGGGCCGCGTCGCCGGCAAGGTCGTGATCGCGGTGGGCGACGCCGTGCGCTAGTCGCTGCGGCCGCTGACGGCGAGCCGCACGCCAAGGCCGATCAGCACCAGGCCGCCGGCGGCGGCGAACGCCTCGAGCGGTCCGCTCGAGCGGCCGAGCCAGGCTCGGGCCGTGCCGGCGGCGATCGCCCACACGCTGTCGGAGAGGATGGCGATGAGGGCGAAGATCGCGCCCAGGGTGACGAGCTGCAGCGGCACGTGCCCGCGCGACGGGTCGGTGAACTGCGGCAGGACGGCGGTGAAGAAGATCACGGCCTTGGGGTTCGTCAGGCCGACCATGAAGCCCTCGCGCACGATCCCGCGCGTGCCCTTGCGCACGTGGGTGATGTCGCCGAGCTCGGCCAGCGGACGGCGGCGGCGGATCATGCGGATGCCGAGCACGACCAGATAGACGGCGCCGACGAGCTTGACGACCGTGAAGACCGCGTCCGACCGCTCGACGATCGCGCCCAGGCCGACGGACACGAGCAGCACCTGGACGAACACGCCCGCCGTGTTCCCGAGCACGGTCGCAAGCGCGGCGCGGCGGCCGAGCGCCACGCCCCGGCTGACCACGAAGAGCACGCTCGGCCCCGGGATCGCGATCAGCACGAACGCGGTCAGCGCGAACTCGAGCAGGTGGCCGGTCGGGGGCATGGCCCGACTCTACCCGGTTGGGGACGACCCGCGGCCGCGCGGAAACGCGGGATGCCTACGCGGCGTCGCGGTCGGCGTCGGCGGGAGGGTCGACCAGCCGGCGTGCCTCGGCGAGCGGAAGCGGCCGCGCGAACAGGAACCCCTGGCCGAGCACGCAACCGATGTGGCGCAGGCGGTCGAGCTGGTCGCGGCTCTCGATGCCCTCGGCGATCACGCGCAGGCCGAGCGCCCGGCCCAGCTCAACGACGGCCGTCAGCACCGCGGGCCCGGACTCGTCGGCGAGCGCCCGCAGGAGGACGCGGTCGAGCTTCACAACGTCGATGGGGAAGCGCTGCAGCGACCCGAGCGACGAGTAACCCGTGCCGAAGTCGTCGAGCGCGACGTGCACGCCCAGCCCACGCAGGCGCTCGACCACCGGCTTGGTGCGCGGCTCGAGCACAAGCCGCTCCGTGATCTCGAGCACGAGCCGGTCGGCCCGCAGCTCATACCGCTTGAGGAGCCCCTCCACCTCGTCGACCAGGTCGTGGGAGACCTGCAGGGCCGAGAGGTTGACCGACAGATAGATCGGCTCGGGCATGTTCGCGAGCTCGGCGCACGCCGTCTGCAGCACCCAGCTTCCGATCGGGCGAATCAGGCCCGTCTCCTCGGCGATCTCGATGAAGTCGAGCGGCTGCACGAGCCCGCGCTGCGGATGCCGCCAGCGCAGGAGCGCCTCGAAGCCGACGACGTCCTCGCCCTCCAGGGCGACGAGCGGCTGGTAGTGGAGCTCGAACTCGTCGCGCTCGAGCGCGTGGCGAAGGTCGTCCTCGACGGTGAGCCGCTCGACGAGCCGCTCGCGCAGCGTTGCGTCGAACACCTCGAAGCGGCCGCCGCCGATCTCCTTCGCCCGGTACATCGCGACGTCCGCGTCGCGCAGGAGCTCCCCCGCGGTCTCCTCGCCGCTCACGGCGACGGCGATGCCCATGCTCGCGCCGCACGAAAGCTCGCGTCCCTCCACCTGGAAAGGCTCCGCGAACGCATCGATCAGCCGCTGTGCGATCCGGGCGATCGCCTGGTCGGAGTCGGTGCGCGTCGAGACGACGACGAACTCGTCGCCGCCGGGCCGCGCGACGATGTCCTCGTCCCGCACGCACGCCGAGAGACGGGTGGCGACCTGGCGCAGGAGGGCATCGCCGGCCGCGTGGCCGAGCGTGTCGTTGACCGCCTTGAAGCGATCGAGATCGAGCAGGAGCAGCGACAGCCGGCTGCCGAGCCGGGCGCCATGCCGCAGCTCGCGCTCGAGGTGGCTCATGAGCAGCGCGCGGTTGCCGAGTCCGGTGAGCGGATCCTCGAGCGCCCGCCGCCGCAGCTCGTCCTCGGTGGCGGCGTGGTCGAGCGCGCCGCCCAGCACGTTGGCGACGGCCTCGACGAAGCGCACGTCCTCCACTCCGAAGGCGCGTCCGGACGCGGGCGCGTGCACGAGCAGCGCGTGGCGAAGCCCCGCCCGCTCGGGCACGGGCACGCTGAGCGCGCGCCGCAGCCCGCGCTCGAAGACGATCGCGGGGACGGCGAACCGGGTCTCCGCGACCAGGTCATTGCTCACGACGGACTCGTTGCGAAGCACGGTGTAGCCGGTCTGCGACGCGTCGATTGGGACAGTCAGGGGGCCGCTCCCATCGTCGCTGGACGAGGCCGCCAGCCGCATCTCGCCGTCGGCGAGCCGCCGGAACGCAAGGCACGAGTGCGCCTCGAGGATGTCGCAGACGATGCCCGTCGCCTCGTTCATGAGCGTCCGGCTGTCGACGTCGAGCGCCCGGCGCCCGAGCGCGGCGATCGCGGCCTTCTGCCGCTCCGCCCGGTGCTGCTCGGTCACGTCCTGGAGCTGGGAGAAGAAATACGGCTCGGCGTCGCCCGGGTCGACGAAGGCGGACGTGAGCATGACGTGGACGACCGCGCCATCCGGGCGCACATAGCGCTTGCGGATCGGCGCCCCGTCGCCCTTGATGATCGACTTCTGCTTGGCGACGCTCGGGATGAGGTCGTCGGGATGGGTGAACTCGAGAATCGAATGCCCGGTCAGATCCTCGGCAGGCCGGCCGAGGAGGTCGCAGAGGGCGTCGTTCACACGCACGAGGCGCAGGTCAGGCGCGAGGATCGCCATGCCGATCGCGGCGTCCTCGAAGCCCTGCACGAAGCGACGGCTCGCTCGGCGCACGCGCACCTCGTCGACGCGCAGGACGAGCGGGGCGACCGCCGCGGCAAGCACCAGGTAGGCGACGCCGGCCGAGACGGCCCACGCGGTGCCGAAGCGCGGGGCGGCGAGCAGACCGAGAGCGATCGCCACGACCACCGTGGGCACTGCGACGAGCGCGACGACGGCGATCGCCGGCGGCGGGATCCGCTTCCAGGCGGTCCCCACCGGCGCGGCGCGGTCTGGATGTCGACGCATGCCCCTGTGATCGACGTGCAGGTGCGGCGGATGAAGGGCGTTCGACGCCGGCCCGACGTGTTATTTCGAAGAACACGGAAAGCCGCGTAGGCCAACTACCCCAATCCGGCTCCCAGAGCCAAGAACCTAACACTCTCCTTACGCAACCGGGGCCGGACGCTGCCGATGGGTTGCCTCGCTGAAGCAGTCAGAACGGAAGATCCGAGGGAGGGTCACCATGCGGGGAGAGACCACAATCACAGGCACGTCGGAAGCGTTCGACGCCGCCATCGCGACACGGACGGCGACGATCGGGATCATCGGCCTGGGCTACGCCGGGCTGCCCCTGGCGGTCGGCTTCGCCGACACCGGGTTCGACGTGCTCGGGATCGACCTCGACCCCGATCGCGTCGCCTCGGTCAACGCCGGCCGGTCGTACCTGACCGACATGAGCGACGCCGACCTCGCCCGCCTGGACGGCCGCGTCTCGGCCGACACGACGTATGACCGCGTCGACGAGGCGTCTGCCTTCATCATCTGCGTGCCGACGCCGCTCTCGAAGACGCGGACCCCAGACCTGTCCTACGTCATCGCCGCGGTCGAGGCCGTCGCAGCCCGGCTCGTGCCGGGGCAGCTGGTCGTCCTCCAGTCGACGACGGTGCCGGGCACGACCGAGGAGATCCTGGTCGCGGCGCTCGAGCGCGCGTCCGGCGGCACGGTCGGCCGCGACTTCTTCGTCGGCTACGCCCCCGAGCGCGTCGATCCCGCGAACACCGCCGGCTGGAACCTGCACACCACCCCCAAGCTCGTCTCCGGCGTGACCGACGAGTGCGCTCGCCGCACCGAGCTCCTGTTCAAGCAGGTGTGCGAGACCGTCATCCGCTGCGGCTCGCCGCGCATCGCCGAGCTCGCCAAGCTCTACGAGAACACGTTCCGGCAGGTCAACATCGCCCTCGCGAACGAGCTCGCACTGATGTGCCAGCGGCTGGGCGTGTCGGCGTGGGAGGTCATCGACGCCGCGGCCAGCAAGCCGTTCGGGTTCATGCCCCACTATCCCGGCCCGGGCCTCGGCGGCGACTGCATCCCGGTCGTGCCCCACTTCCTCTCCTACCGGCTGCGCGAGTACGGCTACCAGACGCGCATGATCGACGCCGCGCACGAGATCAACACCGCCATGCCCGGCTTCGTCGTCGAGCTCGTCACACGCGCGCTGAACGATCGCGGCCAGGCGATGCGCGGCGCCAAGATCCTGCTCTGCGGCGTTGCCTACAAGCCGAACGTGTCCGACCTGCGCGAGTCGCCCGCCCTCGTGATCTTCGAGGAGCTGCGCCGCCGCGGCGCCGACCTCTCCTACGCCGATCCGTACGTCGCGAGCGTCACCGTCGGCGACTACGTCTACGAGGCCCAGCCCTGGAACGTCGCGAACGCCACCTCGGCCGACGTCGTTCTGATGCTGACGCCGCACGACGAGTTCATCGCAACGCCCTACTGGAACGCTGCCAAGACCGTCGTCGACACCCGCAACGTCGTCGCCCCCCGTGAGGGCGTCTACCAGCTGTGAGCGACTACTCGCAGGGCACCAAGCGGACGCCGCTTGCGACCCGGCTCATCCAGGCCGGATTCGTCGCCGCCGGAGTCGCGGTCGCATACGACGGCCTGCGCCGCCAGGCGCAGGAGACCGAGGGCCGCGTGGCGCAGGCACCCCAGCCTGTCGCGGCCCCCAACCTCTCGGCGGCGTCTGCGCCCGTCGCGGAGCCGGCCACGCCGGCTCCCACCAGGCGGGAGCCCCGCGACCCCGAGCGGACGGCTCCGGCCGCGGCCAGGCCTCCGCTCCAGGCCGTTCCCGACCCCGTCGCGTTCGAAGCGATCGACGAGACCATGGCCGGGCTGCCCGAGGGCCTGCGCGACTCGTTCGCCGCCCGCACGGCGATCCGCCTGATCCAGCTCGTCTGCATCGTCTACAGCGCGGTGCTGCTCTACGTCGTGTGGATGGCGAAGGACATCACCATCGCCTCGATCGCCCGCGATCCGGTGTTCGGCGGCTACTCGTTCCTCGTCACCTGCTACGTGGTCACCCGGTTTGCGATCGCGCCGTTCTACCGGCCGACGCCCGACACGGGATACCGGCCCTCGTGCTCGATCGTCATCCCCGCGTTCAACGAGGAGGCCTGCATCGAGGCCACGATCGACGCCTGCTTCTCGGCCGACTACCCGCGCGAGCTGATCGAGGTCGTCGTCGTCGACGACGGGTCGAGCGACGCGACCTGGGAGCGCATGCTCGCCGCCCGCGACCGGTACCCCTCGCTGCTGTGCATCAAGTTCTCGCAGAACCGTGGCAAGCGGGCCGCGATGGCCGAGGGCATCCGCCGCTCCAACGGTGAGATCTGCGTCTTCATCGACTCGGACTCGGTGATCGAGGCCGACGGCCTCGCCCACATCATGGCCGACTTCCGCGACGAGAAGGTCGCCGCGGTGGTCGGCTCGGCCGACGTGATGAACAAGGCCCAGAACCTGATGACGAAGATGCAGCAGGTGCGCTACTTCGTCGCGTTCCGGGTCGTCAAGGGCTCGGAGTCGGTGTTCGGCGCGGTGACCTGCGCGTCGGGCTGCTTCTCGGCCTACCGCCGCACCGCGCTCCTGGAGATCCTGCCGCGGTGGGAGACCCAGCGCTTCCTCGGCCGGCCCGCCACCTACGGCGACGACCGCGCCCTCACCAACTACGTGCTGCGCAACCACAAGGTCACCTACCAGTCGCAGGCCCGCAGCCACACGCTGGCGCCGGACACGCTCAAGGCCTTCCTGATCCAGCAGATCCGCTGGCGCAAGAGCTGGCTGCGCGAGTCGCTGCACGTCGTGCGGTTCATGTGGCGCAAGCACCCCGTCGCCGCGGCCCTGACCTACCTGGGCGTGCTGTTCCCCTGGGTGGCGCCGATCGTCGCCTTCCGCTCGCTCTTCTGGCACAGCATCATGGTCGGCGACCCGTGGTTCTACCTCATGGGCGCCTACGTGATGGCGCTGCTCTACTCGCTCTACTACGCCGTCTCGCGCAAGAGCCCGCTGTGGCACCACGGCATCACGTTCATCGTGATCTACATGGCGTTCCTCGTGTGGCTGACCTACTACGCGCTGTTCACGCTGCGCAACACGAGCTGGGGCACGCGCGCCTCGACCCACACCCAGGGTGACGTCGCCGTCACCATTGTCGGACCAGGCCACACGGCCGCGATCCTCGAGGCTGCCTGATGGAAACCCGTTCCCCCCGCTCCGCGCGCCGGCGCTGGCTGCTCCAGAGCATCATCGGCCTCGTCACGCTGCCGCTCTCGGCGATCCCGATCTGGATCTACGCGACCCACACGCCCGTCGGCGAGCTGCTCGCGATGCGGATGCGGTACGAGTTCCTGCCGCCGTCGACACCGCACATGGACTCCGCCACCCGCGCGGTCGCCCAGACGAACCTCACCCGCACTTACGACGGCATCCCCGTCCTGCTCTACAGCCTCGGCAAGCCGACCGAGTCGTTCGACGGCCGCTACATGGTCAGCCGCACCCGCTTCGCCGAGCAGATGGAGGCGCTGCGCGCCGCCGGATATCGGCCGATCAGGGTCGAGCAGCTCGCCGGATACCTGCGCACGGGCAGCCGCAGCGGTCTGCCGCGCAAGCCCGTGCTGATCACCTTCGACGACGCCACCACCGAGACGATGCTCCAGGCCGACCCCGTCCTGGCCGCGACCGGCATGCGCGCCGCCATGTTTGTGACCACCGGCCGGGCCTCGTCGGGCAGCCTCTTCTCGGAGCCCTGGAGCGGCCTCGAGGGGTACGAGTCGAACGGCCGCTGGCAGCTCGAGAACCGCACGAACATCATGAGCGAGCTGACCCCGCAGGGACACAACCTCGAGACGAGGCTCGTCGTCCCGGCAGCCGGCGCCTCGCTCGCCGACTACGGGCACTCCGTGGCGTCCGACCTGGAC
>DASXZF010000043.1:0-11775 GCA_036502065.1 Gaiellales bacterium | reverse complement strand
CGGCGATCGCGGCCGCACGCGCGGCCGCCGCGTTTCCGAGCCGGATCTCGGCGATGCCGAGCCAGCTGCGGTACTCGGCCGCGCCCGTCTCGTGGCCGCGATCGTCGTATGCCGCGACGAGCGCCGCCAGCTCGTCGCGCGCCTCGGCTGTGCGCCCCGAGCGCAGCAACATCGTGGCGTGCAGTCCGGCGGTGGGCAACGACGTGTCACGGCCGATGTCCTCCTCGATCGCCCGCGCAGCGCCGAGCAGCGCCCACGCCTCGTCATCGTCGCCGTGCATCAGCGCGAGCTCGGCCCGGCCCTGGAGCAGCTCCGAGCGCACGGTGGGCCGCATGCCGAGGTCGGCGAGGAGCAGCACGAGCAGCGGGTCGGCCACGCTCACGGGCGTCGGCGATTCGATCAGGGCGGCGACGAGGATGCTGAGCGCCCACACGGTGTCCTGTTCGGTCTCGCGCAGCAGAATCAGCGCGCGGCGCACCGAGGCGACCGCGTCACCGGCCCGGCCGAGGTCGCACTCGATCCATGCCATCGTGCAGAGCGCCGCCGCGACGGCACGGCCGTCGTCGAGCATCTCGAGCTCGCGCAGCGCGGCTTCGGCCGAGGCCAGCAGGTCGGCGTCGGAGACGGGCTCGTCCGCGTTGTCGAAGGCCGCCCCGAAGCGCAGAATGCGAGCACGCAGCTCGAGGGCGCGCAGCCCGAGCGTTGCGGCGAGGTCGGCACCGGCTGTCAGCAGGCGGTCGAGCTCCTCCACCGGCAGCAGGTTCCAGCCGGCGGCGGCAAGCTCGACCATCGCCACGGCCTGGCCGGGGCTGCCCGCGGGGACGACGGCCAGCGCGCGGTCGAGCAGCCGCCGGGCCTGCGCGGGGTCGCCCATCGCGTCGGCCATGCGGGCGGCTGCGATGAGCCGGGCCGCAGCGTCCGCGCCGAGCTGGACGGTGTCCTCGTCGAGGATCCCGAGCTCGGCGCGCAGCGCGTGGGCGCGCTCGAGCTGGTCGCCGATCAGCGCGTCGCTGCCCTCGCGCCCGTCGAGCCACCCCGCCAGGCGGACGTGCAGCTCGCTGCGGCGCGTCTTGGGCAGGAGGCCATAGGCCGCCTCCTGCAGGAGCGCGTGCCCGAACTGGTGCCGCCCCGGCGTGGTGGGCTCGATCAGCTCGCGCACCGCGAGGTGGTCGAGCTCGGCCGCGATCGGGCGTCCGACCAGCGCCTCGACGGCAGCCGCGGGGAACTCGCGCCCGGCGACGGCGGCGACCGTGACGACCTCGCGGTCGGGCTGGGGCAGCGCCTCGAGCCGCGCGGTCAGGAGCACCTGGATCGACCGCGGCAGCCCGGCGGACGCGTCGTCGTCGCCGACGAGCGCTGCCAGGTGCTCGGCGAAGAGCGGGTTGCCCTCGGCCATGCCGGTGATCCGGTCGATCTCGGCCGGCGCCAGGTCGGGCCCGGCGTGCGTGAGCAGGAGGCGCGTCTGGGAGTCGTCGAGGCGGTCGAGGGTGATCGACACGGCGTTTGCGCCCGCGCCAAACCCCGGCCGCCGCTCGGCGAACTCCGGCCGCGCCGTCGCGAGCACGACGAGCGCTCGCCGGCGGCCACGGCCGAGCAGCTGCGAGACGACGTCGAGCACGGCGTCGTCGGCCCAGTGCAGATCCTCGAGGACGAGCACGACCGTGCGCTCCGACGACATCGCCCCCACCAGGCGCGACACCGCCCAGGCGATGTCCGGCGTGCCCGCATCGCTGCGCGTGAGGCAGTCGGCGACCGCGGCCGCATCCGCGTCGCCGGGCATGAGCGCCGCCACCGCCTGCGCCGGATCCTGCCCCGCGAACGCCGCCCGGGCCGCCTCGAGCACCGGCTCGAGCGACGAGCGTCCGGTCGTCGCCCGGCACTGCCCCGTGAGCACCGTCAGCCCCGGCCGCAGCCGCCGCACCTCGGCGACCAGCCGCGACTTGCCGATGCCCGCCTGCCCGAGCACCGTGACGAGATGCGGGGCGCGGCCGGTCTCGGCCCGCTCGAGCGCCCAGCGCAGGGCATCCAGCTCGGCCTCACGGCCGACCACGGGCAGGTCGAGGCGGCGGCGATGTCCGCGGGCGCCCGGATCGACGTCCTGCAGCCGCCAGGCGACCAGCGGCTCGGGCGTCCCCTTGGCGAGGATCGGCTCGGCCCGCTCGCCCTGGGCGGCATGGCCGACGAGCGCCCAGGTGGCCTCGCCGACCAGCACCTCGCCGGCGCCGGCAGCCTGCTCCAGGCGGGCGGCGACGTTCACCGCCTCGCCCACGACAAGCGACTCGCCCGCGGTGGCGTCGCGGGCGAGCACATCGCCCGTGTTCACCCCGATGCGGACAGCCACCTCGCCGAGCGCGCGCACCGCATCGCGCATCTCGAGCGCGGCGCGCACGGCCCGCAGCGCATCGTCCTCACGCACGACGGGCATGCCGAACACGGCCACCAGGGCGTCGCCGATCACCTTCTCGACCGTCCCGCCGTGGCGCTGCACCGGCTCGCGCACCGCTGCATAGAACCGCGCCATGACGCCGCGCAGCACCTCGGGGTCATACCGGGTCGCGAGCTCGGTCGAGCCGACCACGTCGCAGAAGACGATCGTGACGGTCTTTCGCACCTCGCGCGGAGGCTCGGCCCCCCGAAGCGCCGCGCCGCATCCGTTGCAGAACCGGGCCGCCTCGGGGTTCTCGTGGCCGCAGCTGGGACAGGAGATCATCGGCCGAGTGTAGGGCGTGGCATAGACTCGCTGCGATGCCGCGCCCGTTCCTCGAGGTCGACGTCTTCACGGACACGCCGTACCGGGGCAACCCCGTCGCCGTCGTGCTCACCGGGGACGGCCTCGACACCGAGCAGATGCAGCGGTTCGCGCACTGGACGAACCTGTCCGAGACGACGTTCGTGGTGCCGCCGACGCAGCCCGGCGCCGACTATCGCGTCCGCATCTTCACGCCCGTGGCCGAGCTGCCCTTCGCCGGCCACCCCACGCTCGGCACCTGCCACGCGTGGCTCGAGCACGGCGGCCGGCCGGCGGCGGAGGCCGCGATCGTGCAGGAGTGCACGGCCGGGCTCGTCCACATCCGGCGGACGCCGGCCGGGCTCGCGTTCGCGGCGCCGCCGCTCGTGCGCTCGGGGCCGGTCGACGCTGACGAGCTGGCGCACGTCGCCGCCACCATCGGCATCGATCCCGGTGCGATCGTCGCCGCCGAGTGGGCCGACAACGGCCCGGGCTGGATCGCGCTCCTGCTCGAGTCGGCGGAGGCCGTGCTGGCCGTGCGGCCGGGCCTCGTCGATCACGATGTCGGCCTGGTCGGGCCGCACCCCGCCGGCTCGTCCGAAGCGTTCGAGCTGCGCGCGTTCTTCCTGAAGGACGGTGCGACCACCGAGGATCCGGTGACGGGCAGCCTGAACGCGTCGGTCGCCCAGTGGCTCGTGCGCACCGGCCGGGCGAGCGCGCCCTACGTCGCCAGCCAGGGCACGGCGCTCGGCCGGGCCGGCCGGGTGCACATAACGGCCGGCGACGACGGCCAGATCTGGGTGGGTGGCGGCACGGTCACGTGCGTGCGGGGCGAGGTCGAGCTCTGAGGAACCGCTCGAGGGCGGCCAGCGGCGCCTCGATCCCCGCCGTCTCGCCCCAGGCGCCGAGCAGCTCGAGCGTTCCGGTCGCGCGGTCGAAGCGCGGCTCGACGCGGCCGACGAGCCGGTCGCCGGCGAGCACCGGCAGGACGTAGTAGCCGTACTCGCGCCGCGCGGCGGGCACGTACATCTCGAGGCGATAGCGGAATCCGAACAGCGCCTCGGCCCGGTCACGGTCGTGCACGAGCCGGTCGAACGGCGAGAGCACCGTCATTCGCTCTTCCACAGGCGCGGGGCTCACGTCGGGGTGCGCGTGCCACTCGCCGCTGTCGCACCGGACGCCGAGGGCGCGGAAGCGCTGCTCGGCCAGCGTCCGTTCCGCCTCCCGCAGCGGGACGGTGTCGGCCGGCGGGTACCAGCGCTCGGCCAGATCCCACAGGCGCTGGCCGCCGCGGCGGCCGACAACGGCGATCTCGCCGTAGACGTGCAGGGTCTGGAGCATGCGGCCGACGTAGCGGCTGCCGTACCAGCGGTGCCGATCGCGGTCGTGCACCGAGCGGTCCTCGAGGTCGCGCGAGAGCAGCGGGCCGCGGCGGTCGAGCTCGCGCAGGACGTAGCGGCGGAAGGCCGGGTTCTGGCGCACGAACTCGCGCCTCCAGCGGTCGTGCTGGTAGCGGGTGGCGCGGCGGTTGCGGCGCATCAGCGCCTGAAGGAGCGGCAGCGAGGCGATCGGATAGACGAACGCGTCGTACTCGACGAGCGCGCGCTCCTGCCAGAGCAGGCGGCCGAGCTCGGTCGTGTCGTAGGCGCCGAGACGGCTCCAAAGGACGAGCTCGTGAGCCGGCGCGACCGTCGCGATCGGGTCGAGCTGCAGGAAGCCGAGCCGCTGCACCGTGTCGAGCACGCCGGCGGCGGATCCGTCGAGCAGCTGCGCCCGCACCGCGATGCGGCGGGCCTCGGCTGGGCTGACGATGCGCGTCACCGCCGGGACTGTAGGCTCCGCCGATGCCGAGCGCCGCGAGCCCCTACGCGCACCCGATCGGGGTCTCGCTGGGCGACATGGTGCCACCGGAGCGGATCGGCGCGCGTGCGCGCGAGCTGGAGCGGCTGGGCTACTCGCACCTGATGATCCCGGAGGACTACTTCTACGTCCCGGCGCTGGTCGGCGCGACCCTCGCGCTCGGCGCGACCGAGTCGGTGCCCGTCGGGACGAGCATCGTCTCGGGCATGGTGCGCCACCCCGCCGTGCTCGCGATGGAGATCGCCGGCATCAGCCGGACGTTCCCGGGACGCTTCCGGCCGGGGATCGGCCTGGGCCTGCCCGAGTGGCTGCGGCAGATGGGGTTCATGCCGGACAAGCCGGTCGCGGCGCTGCGCGAGAGCGTGGGCTCGATCCGGCGCCTGCTGGCGGGCGAGACGGTCACCCTCGAGGGCACGCACTTCTCGCTCGACCAGATCGGCATCACCCACCCCGCCATCGAGCACGTGCCGATCGCGATGGGAGTGTCGGGGCCGATGCTGCTGCGCCTCGCGGGCGAGCTCGCCGACACGACGCTCTTCGCGGCGTCGGCGGGCGTCGAGTACTTCCGGTTCGGCCGCGAACGGGTGCGGTCAGGGCTGTCCAGGGCGGGCCGCCCCGACGACGCGATGGCCTACTCGACGATCGCGCTCACCTGCGTCAATCGCGACGGAGCGGCCGCGCGCGCGGCCCTGCGACCGATGCTGGGCGGGTTCCTGGCCGAGTTCGGCGTCAACACGATGACCGACGCCTACGGCATCTCGGCCGAGCTCGGCGCGCTGATCGAGCGCGGCGGCGAGGAGGCCGTGACGGCGGGGATGCCCGACGAGTGGCTCGAGGACCTGACCCTCACCGGCACCCCCGCCGAGGTCGTCCGCAAGATGCGCGCCTGGCTCGGCGCCGGCCTGGACTCGATCTGCATCTTCAACCCCGACGCCGAGCTCGAGGAGCGCACGGTCGCCCTCGTCGCCGAGTCCGTGATCCCCGCCCTGTAGCCCGCATGAATACCCGGTGCCAGGCACCGTTATTCATGGCGCGAGCGCAACCACCTCGCGCCGGAACGGCGGCAGGGCGTCGTCGCCGGCCGGCGCGTCGAGCTCCTCCGCGTAGCGGCGGCCCTCCCAGACGGCGGCGGCGATCGTGCCCGGGCTCGAGGCGTCGCCGATCACGCGCACGACCGGCCCGCCGGCGCCCGCGAGCGCGTCCAGCTCGGCGGCCAGGCCGTCGCTCGGCAGGCGGCCGGTGACGAGCACCGCCGCGTCGCAGGGGTGCTCGCGCTCGCGGTCGGTGAAGACACAGGCGCTGACCGCGCTGCCGCCGCCTGCGCGAGCGAGGGCGCGCGAGACGACCACCTCGACGCCGAGCTCGATCAGCCGCGTCTGGATGCGGGTCTGCTCCATCGTGTTCACCGTCCACGCCGAGACGAGCGGCTCGGGCGTGATCAGCGTGACGTCACGACCCTCGCCGCGGAGGACCTCGGCCAGCACGCCGCCCATGAAGTAGTGGTCGTCGTCGTAGATGACGACGCGGTCGCCGTCGGGCCGCCCGCCCGCGAGCACGTCGTCGGGCGTGAGCACCTGCACGCCCGCGCCGAGCTCGATCGGCCGGGTGTGCCAGCGGCCGACGCCGTCGCTGCGCCAGGCGGCGCCGGTGGCGACCGCGATGTGGTCGAACCCGTACGACCGGGCCTCGGGGCCGGTCAGCCGGCTGCCCAGCCCGATCTCGACATTCTGCAGGCGCGCGAGCTGGCTGCGGCGGTAGTCGACCACGCGGATCCAGGCCGCCAGGCCGGGCAGCCGGGCCTCGCGGAGCACGCGGCCGCCCACCTCGTCGCCCGCCTCGGCCAGCACGACGTCGTACCCGCGCCTGCCGAGCATCATCGCCGCCTCGAGCCCCGCCGGGCCGGCGCCGACGACCAGCACGCTCGCGTCGGACTGCTTCGGCCGGATCCGCTCGGGGTGCCAGCCGCGGCGCCACTCCTCGCCCATGCTCGGGTTCTGGGTGCAGCGGATCGGGGTCGCCGTCGCGTCGCCCGTGACGCAGATGTTGCACCCGATGCACTCGCGAATGTCCTCCCAGCGGCCCTCCTCGATCTTCACGGGCAGGAACGGGTCCGCGATCGACGGGCGGGCGGCGCCGATCATGTCGAGCACGCCGTCGCGCACCATCCGCACCATCGTGTCGGCCGACGTGAACCGGCCGACGCCGACGACGGGCTTGGACGTGAGCGACTTCAGGCCGCGGACGTATTGCTCCTGCGCCCCCTCCTCGGCGAACCGCGACGTGAGCGAGTCGAAGTCCCACTCGCCGACCATGAAGTCCCACACGTCGGGCAGCTCGCCGACCATGCCGAGGACGGCCTCGATCTCGCCGCGGTCGATGCCGCGGTCGCCGACCTGCTCGTCGACGCAGATCCGGCACGCGACCGCCGCGCGGCCCGCCACCTGCTCGACCGTGTCCTCGAGCACCTCGCGCAGCAGGCGGGCGCGGTTCTCGATGCTGCCGCCGTACTCGTCGGTGCGGTCGTTGTAGCGGCGCGACAGGAAGTGCTGGATCGTGGTCAGGCCGTGGGCGGCATAGACGTAGACGAGGTCATATCCGGCCCGCAGCGACCGCTCGACCGCCGCCCGGTGCCAGCGGCGCAGATCGGCGATGTCGCGCTTGCTCATCCGCCGCGCCTGCACCGGGTCGGTCGTCTGCACCGGCAGGTGCGACGGCCCCATCGGCGGCTGGCGCACGTACAGGTTCGCGGCCGTCATGCCGCTGTAGACGAGCTCGATCCCGGCGAGCGAGCCATGCTCGTGCACCTTCTCGACCAGCCGCTCGTGCATCGGAATGTCGGCGTCGTCCCACAGCCGCCCCTCGACGTACCCGGCCACGTCGGTCGAGTGGTGCAGCTCGACCTCCTCGGTGCACACGACCGCCCACCCGCCCTCGGCCTTGACGCCGCGCATCTCCGCGTGGGCGCTCGGATGCGCATGCCCCATGCCGTTGCAGTGCGGCACCTGGAAGAAGCGGTTGCGGGCGGTGACCGGGCCGAGCGGCACCGGCTCGAACAGGACGTCGTAGCGGGGGTCGCGCACCCTCCGTCAGCCGGCCTGGCGCAGCGAGCCCGCGGGCCGCTCCTTGCGCGGGTCGACGAAGGGGATCGCCGCCGTGCGCCCGCTGACCGGGCCGTGCTCGGAGTCGACGTCGATCGCCGTCCCCGGCTCGGCGAGGGCGACGGGCACCCACACGTAGCCGATGTTCTTCGAGAGCCCCGGCGACCAGACGGCGTCGGTGACCCGGCCGACCGGGACGCCGGCATGGCTCGCCGGCCAGGCGGCCGTGATGCCGGAGAACGGCTCGTCGCGGTCGAACTCGATCCCGACCAGCTTGCGGTCGACGCCCTCGCGCCGCACCCGCTCGAGCGCGGCCTTGCCGATGTAGTCCTGCGACTGCTCCTCGACCAGGCGCTCGAGGCCCATGACGTGAAACGGCGTGTCGGCCAGGGTCATGTCGGAGCCCCAGTTGAAGATCCCGGCCTCGACCCGGCGGGCCTCGTTCGGCGCGATCGGGCGGATGCTCCACTCCTCGCCGGCGGCCATGATCGCGTCCCACAGATCGCCGCCGCGGCTGCCGTCGAGCAGATTCACCTCGAAGCCCGGCACCGCCGACCAGCCGGTGCGGCTGATCACCACCGGGATGTCGTCGATGACGAACCGGTCGCACCAGTAGTAGCGGATGTCGTAGATGGCAGACCCGACGAGCTTCTCGAGGGTCGCGGCCGCGTGCGGCCCCTGCACCTGGACGGGATGGACGTCGGGATAGCTGACCTCGGCGTCGAGGCCCGAGCCGGACAGGACGCCCATCGCGTAGAGGCCGGCGTCGCTGTCTGCGAGCTGCATCCACCAGGTGTTCTCGTCGACGTGCAGCAGCACGGGATCGTTGACGATGCCGCCGCTGGGCGCGATCACGAGCATGTACTTGCCCTGCTTGACCGCGCAGCGGGTCAGGTCGCGGCAGGTGAGCATGTCGATCAGGCGGTCGGCATCGGGGCCGCTCACCTGCACGGTGCGCTCGACGCCGACGTCCCACAGGGTGACGCCGTCGTTCAGGGCCCAGTACTCGGTCTCGGGGTCGTCGTACTCGGCCGGCAGGTACATCTTGTTGTAGATGTCGTAGGCCTTGCAGCCGGCGCCGAGGGTCGATTCGAAGTAGGGCGAGCGCCGGTACCACGGGCCGAAGT
Source organism: Gaiellales bacterium (assembly GCA_036502065.1). Taxonomy (GTDB): domain Bacteria; phylum Actinomycetota; class Thermoleophilia; order Gaiellales; family JAICJC01; genus JAICJC01. The sequence continues at coordinate 2,962 of DASXZF010000043.1, read as the reverse complement.
AGAGCTTCGTCGTCTGCGGAACGGTGACCATCTCTCGACCTCCGGGAGGGGTGCGATTCGGGGGCTGACTGACGAGTCAGTCAGGGCCGCGAGCGTACCAGAACCGGGGGGCGAGCCGGGGCGCGCACGAGGCGCGCCCCGAACCTTCGAGAGTGGTGTTCTAGGGCGTGAACTCGGCGAGGCGCTGCTGTGAGCGGCCGCCGATGGTGGTGAAGTCGCCTCCGGCGAAGAGGTCGCCCGTGGCCGGGTCGCCGGCCAGGGCGAAGATCCCGAGCGAGCTGTTCGCGCCCGGGTTCCACGACAGGAGCGAGCCGGTGGCCTCGTCGACCGCGAGCAGCTTCTTGCGCGACGTCGGGTGGGCGCAGGTGTGCGCGCCGGAGCCGGTGCCGCAGCAGTTGCCGTAGTGGCCGGTCATGAGCGGCCCTCGGGCGGCCCGTACCATCCGGATCGCAGTGGTGACGATCGACGACGTGCGGGCGGTGGCGCTGCCCCTGCCGCGGACGACCGAGGCGCACGTGCGCGGGCGGGTGAAGTTCCGCGTCGGCCGGATCGTCTACATCGCGTTCTCGCGCGACGCGGCCCTGATGGGGTTCGCCTTTCCCAAGGACGAGCGCGCGTGGCTGGTCGGCACCGAGCCGGACAAGTTCCTGATGCCGCGCGAGAGCGAGCTGCGATGGAACTGGGTCGTCGTGCGGATGGCGGCGATCGACGCGGCCGAGATGCGCGGCCTCGTCATCGACGCGTGGAGCATGGTGGTGCCCAGCCGCGTCTCGGCTCCCTATCGGGAGTGAGCCCGCGGCGCCGCTCCGATCGGGGTAGGGGCGCGCACCCATCTTCATCCGCGGGAAACCCGCACGCGCTCGATCCGCCGCCGCGCCTGCTCGGTGCGTGCGTCGCATGGTCGCGCCGATGCGCTCGTTGCGGCAAATCCGCAGCCCGCCGCAGGTCGCGCCGACGGCCGACCTGGAGCGCCTGAAACGCCGCTCCCGCGGGCCGATCAGCACGGGTGAGATTCCGCTTCCGACTGGAGGTTCGCCGTGATCCACCCGTTCCGTTCCCTGACGCTGCGCACGCGGCTGATCGCGCTCGGCGCGGTCGCCGTCCTCGCGCTCGCGTTGCTCGCCGGGACGAGCACCGTGATCATGTCGAGCATCGGAACGAAGGTGCGGCAGTCCACGTCGGACCAGAAGCAGTCGATGATCCTGAGCCACGCTTTCGAGGCGTGGATCACGAACGACGACCAGAACAACATGTACGCCGCCGTGATCGCACTGCGCGATCCGTCCCAGCAGAAGCTGGCCGAGACGACCTGGGGCCAGGCGGTTGCCGGCTATCGCGAGTCGGCCGCCGATCTCGCCCGGCTGCGCCCGCTCGTGCACGGCAGCGCCCAGACGGCCGAGCTGCGCACCATCGACGCCAGCCTCGCCGCCTACCAGGGCTTCAGCCTGCGGCTTCGGGCCGACGCGCGAGCGGGGCGTGTCCAGCACGCCGTCTACGACGTGACCGTCGCCAACCTGGTGCCGTCGAACGCCCTTCCGATCGAGTTCGGAAAGCTGCGCAGCCTGCTCGACGGAAGCGCGATGCAGAGCCAGTCGCAGGTCGAGTCGAGCGCCTCGTTCGGCACGACGATCGTCCTGATCGTGAGCGCCGTCGCGCTCCCGCTGCTGCTGCTCGTGGTCATCACGACCATCCGCTCGATCGTGTCGCGGGTGCGGCCCCTGCTCGCGCGGATGCAGTCCCTGATGGATCACGAGGCCGCCGACCTGCACACGAGCCTCGAGCATCTTGCCGGTGGCGACCTCACCTACACCGCGACGGTCGTGACCGAGCCGATCGATGACGCAAGCTCGGACGAGCTCGGGCAGATCGCCGCAGCCGTGAACGGGATCCGGTCGCGGATGGCCGGCTCGATCGAAGCCTACGACGAGACGCGCGCCGAGCTCACCCGCCTGCTCGGCGACGTGCGCGACGCCGCCACGGCCGTCTCGGCGGCGTCCCACAAGGTCGCGGAGACCTCTGGCGAGGTTGACCACGCCGTCGGCGAGATCGCCGCCGCGGTCACCCACGTGGCCGAGGGCGCGGGCCATCAGGTGCACATGGTCGACGACACGAAGACCTCGGCCGACGAGACCGCGCGATCCGCGAGCGATGCGCACGACCTGGCCCAGCTGGGCGTCGAGGCCGCGGGCGAGGCGAGCGAGGCCATGGTCGGGCTGCGCGAGTCCTCTCAGGAGGTGAGCGTGGCCATCAGCCAGCTCGCCAGCCGCTCCGAGCGGATCGGCGAGATCGTCGAGACCATCACCGGGATCGCCGCCCAGACGAACCTCCTCGCATTGAACGCCGCCATCGAGGCCGCCCGCGCGGGCGAGCAGGGCCGCGGGTTCGCCGTCGTGGCAGACGAGGTGCGAAAGCTGGCCGAGGAGTCACACAACGCCGCGGGCACGATCGCCGGCCTGATCCAGGAGATCCAGGCCGAGACCCGGCACGCCGTCGGCGTCGTCGCCGAGGGCGCCGAGCGCACCGAGACCGGCACCGTGGTGGTCGAGCGGGCACGCGAAACCTTCGTGCAGATCGGGAGCGGCATCGAGGAGATGAACGGCCGCATCGCCGAGATCGTGCGCACGACCGACGACCTGTCACGAACCGCCGAGATGGCGTCGGCCGCGGCCGAGGAGGTCTCCGCCGCGAGCGAGGAGACGTCGGCCTCGACGCAGGAGATCGCAGTCGCCGCCCGCGGGCTCGCGACCACCGCAGAGACGCTCGAAGGGCTGCTCGGCCGGTTTCACCTGCGCGAGGACTGACGCCCGGACGTTTGCACGGCGGCGGGGTATCGTGACGGCGTGGCCTACAAGCTGCTGCACGGCGACGATCCCGCCATCGAGGTGAACTTCGGCGTCTTCGCGAAGATCCGCCGTGCGCTCGGCACGACGGCGTTCGGCGTGAACGAGCTGCGCGTCCCCCC
>DASXZF010000042.1:0-4092 GCA_036502065.1 Gaiellales bacterium | reverse complement strand
TGTTCGGGCTGAACGGCGGGGTCGCGGCCGAGCACCGCGAGCGCGAGGCCGAGATGGGCTGGCCGGCGCTCGAGCGCTCGGCCCCGCGTGCGGGCTCTGCACCCGTCGCGGCGCCGGACTCGATCGCCTAGTTCACGGCAGGCGCGCCGCGGCGGCCGTGCCCTCGGCGGTCAGCCGTACCTCGTCGCCGTGCCGCTCGACAAGTCCGATGTCGGCCAGGTGCGCCAGGTCGGCACCGACCGCCTCGCGCCCGGCGTCGCCGGCGCCGACCGCAGCGACGACATCGTCGACGCTGTTCGTGCCGTCCGTCCGCAGCCGGCGAAGGATCGACTCCTGCCACGGGAACTCGTTGATGGTGCTCATCGCTCCTCCTTCGTCGTCTTGTGCGTCACGGCACAGGTACCCGGACGACCGTCGCAGGCAAACCGCGGCGGGCATCTCTTGCCCGGGAAGCGATCCCTCCGCCGTGGCTGTGCGCGATGTACGGTCACGGCTTCCGATTCGGAGGAGCGCACCATGGCATTCGCACGCGTGGTCGAGTTCAGCGGCGTCAACAAGGAGCGGATCGAGCAGACGCGGGACCAGATCGGCGAGGGCGGGCGGCCCGACGAGATCCCGGCGACCGAGATCATGCTGCTCTGGAACGAGGAAGCCGAGACGTCGCTCGCCATCCTGTTCTTCGACAGCGAGGAGGACTACCGCAAGGGCGACGCCGCGCTGAATGCGATGCCCGCGGGCGACACGCCCGGCGGCCGCACGTCCGTCAGGCGCTATGACGTCGTCGTGCGGATGACCGCCTAGCGCGCTTCTCGCTCGGCGACGAGATAGACAGCGCTCCGGCGGCCGGGCTCGCCGGAGCGCGGCCGCAGCTCGCGCTGCACCTCGGCGACGAGCTCGGCGCGGTCGGCAGCCGTGAGGCCGGGCGCGTTGCGCGTGAGCCAGTTGTCCAGCCGCCAGCTCTGGCGATCGGCCCAGCCGGTGGCGTCGGACTCGTCGTCGGCGCGCGCCACGATGCGGAAGCCGTGTGCGGCCAGGAGCGCGAGGTCGCGGTCGAGGGCCGCGGCGTCGTAGCGCTGCCGCGAGCGTGCGGACGGCCCCGGTGGGAGCTCGACGCCGGGCACGCGGGCACGCACGAGCGCGGCCACGTCGGCCCACGAGGCCGCGCCGGCCGCGCCCGCCGAGCCCGTGCGCAGGCGCACGTCGAAGCTGAACCGGCCGCCGGGGACGAGCGCGCGCTCGAGGCCGCCGATCAGGCGCTCGTGGTCGGTCAGGAAGTTCTGCCAGGCGCTCGTCGAGACGACGTGGTCGACGGGGCGGTCGATGAGGTCGGCGACGGCATATCCGTCGCCCTCGACGATGCGCACATTCGGAAGGCCTGCCGTCTCGCGCTCGGCGATCGCGACCATCGCCGGCGAGGCGTCGATGCCGACGACGCCGCCCTCGGCTCCGACGGCAGCGGACAGCCGGCGGGTGAGCAGGCCCGGCCCGCAGCACAGGTCGACGACCCGATCGCCGTGCGCGATCCCCGCGAGCGGGAGCAGGCGCTCCGAGACACGCTCCACCCGGTCGGGGCGGCGGGCGGCGAACTCGGCGGCGAACGCCGGGTCGTCGAAATCCGAGAACCAGACCGCCATCCACGCAGTCTAGGGCCGGGCGGCCCGGTCATCTCCGGTAGCGTTCGGCGCGTGCGCCGGTTCGATGCGATCGTCGTGGGTGCCGGGCCGGCGGGCTCGACGGCGGCCTACCGGCTGGTCGCCGGAGGGGCGTCGGTGCTGCTCCTCGACCGGGCCGTCTTCCCGCGCGACAAGCCGTGCGGCGGAGGGGTCACGGTGCGCGCCGCGCGGCAGCTGCCGTTTCCGATCGACCCCGTCGTCGAGAGCACGATCGCCGGCTTCGACGTCCGCGTCGGCCGGGCGCGCCTGCTGCGGCGGGCCGATCTGCCGATCGCGCTCATGACGCAGCGGCGTCGCCTGGACGCCCATCTGGCCGAGCGGGCCGTCGAGGCGGGGGCGACGTTCCGCGACGGCGTGCGCGTCACCGCAGTGCGGCCGGGCGAGGTCGATGCCGGCGGCGAGACGTTCTCGGCGGCGGTGATCATCGGTGCCGACGGCGCCAACGGGACGACGGCCCGTGCCCTCGGGCTCGCCACCGACCGCGTGCACTGCGTCGCGCTCGAGGGCAATGCCGGGTACGACCGGGTCGCCCGCTCGCCCGACCGCGACCACATGCTGCTCGAGTTCGGCACCGTCCCGGGCGGATACGGATGGGCCTTCCCGAAGGGCGACCACCTGAACCTCGGCGTTGCCGGCTGGGTGTCGGAGGGGCCGCGCCTGCGCGACCACCTCGCCCGGCTGTGCGCGGCCCACGGCGTCGACCTCGACTCGCTCACCGACCTGCGCGGCCACCGGCTGCCGATGCGGCGGCCCGGCGGCGCGCTCGCACAGGGCTGCTTCGCGCTCATCGGGGACGCCGCGGGCCTCGTCGACCCCCTGTCGGGCGACGGGATGTACGAGGCGTTCCTCTCGTCACGGCTCGCGGCCGAGCACGCGCTCGCGATCCTCGCCGGCACGAGCACGGGCTTCGAGGCATACGCCGCCGACCTTCCCCGCAGGCTCGACCCGCTCGTGCGCACGTCGTGGGCGGCCAAGCATGCCCTCGACCGGTTCCCGCGCACCTCGCTCGCCGTCTCGCGCGCGCCGTACCTGTGGCCGTTCGTCGTCCAGATGCTCCGCGGCGACGTGGCGGCGCCCCGCGACGCGAGCGGCGTGGCGCGCATCCCGCTGAAGCTGCTCGGCGCGATCGCGCGGCGGGCGACGGCCCGCAGCGGAATCGCCTCGGCGTAGGCTGCGGGCGTGCTGGTCGTGATCGCGCGCTATCGGGCCGAGCCCGGCAAGGGTGACCGGGTCGCCGCCATCCTGGCGCGGCACGTGCCTCCGACGCGGGCCGAGCCGGGCTGTCTGCGCTTCGTGGCCAATCGCTCGGTGGACGACGGCGACCGCTTCGTGCTCTACGAGCAGTACGCCGACGAGGCCGCGTTCCAGGCGCACCGCGAGTCGGCCCACTTCCGCGAGAACGTCGAGCTCGGCATCGTGCCGCTGCTGGCCGAGCGGACGTGGGAGCGCTACGCGCCGGTCGAGCCCCCGGTCACACCCAGCCGACCGCCCAGAGCACCGTGAGGACGCAGCCGGCTGCCAGCCATCCCTCGAGCGGGACCCTGCCCGCGGCGGTCGTGAACGTGCGGGCGCTCTCGCGGACGTGAGCCAGGCCGTCGGACTCGGCGGCGGTGGTGCGCATGCTGACCTCCTGGGTTGATTGCATGGAGGCGTTTCCCCCCGTGAGCAGGGACTTTCGTTCGCCGGGGGGCTCCGTGCATCCCCCAGAAGGGTGCCGTGTGCTCCCCAGCCCAGGCGGCCCGGGTAGGTTCTGAGCGTGCCGGAAGCCATCGTCACCGATCTCGCGCCGACCGGCACCCTGCGCGCCGCGATCAACCTCGGCAACCCGGTGCTCGCCCAGGGCTCGCCGTCGGCGCCGGTGGGTGTGACGGTCGACATCGCGCGCGAGCTCGCCGCCCGCGTGGGAGTGCCGCTCGAGCTTCACTGCTTCGGCGCCGCACGCGACTCGTACGAGGCCGCGACGGCGGGGCGGGTGGACGTCTGCTTCCTCGCGATCGAGCCCGCTCGCGCAGCGGAGATCGCCTTCACCGCGCCCTACGTGGTGATCGAAGGGGTGTTCGCCGTGCCGCAGGACTCACCGATCACCGCGGTCGACGACGTCGATCGCGAGGGCGTCCGGATCGGGGTGAACGCGGGGTCGGCCTACGATCTGTTCCTCTCCCGCACGCTCGAACGGGCGACCATCGTGCGCGGTGACGACGGGGTCGGCCTGTTCCGGCAGCAGGGGCTCGAGGCCGTCGCCGGCGTCAGACAACCGCTGGCTCGGCACGTCGCAGCCGACCCCGAGCTGCGGCTGCTCCCGGGGCGGTTCATGGAGATCCGCCAGGCCCTCGCCGTCAGGAGAGACCGCGACCCGGACACGGTCGGGTATCTCCACGGCTTCGTGGAGGAGCTGAAAGCCGGCGGCTTCATCGCCGAC
>DASXZF010000041.1:0-13630 GCA_036502065.1 Gaiellales bacterium | reverse complement strand
GCGCCGCATCGAGACGCGCTATCTGGACGAGGTCGCCAGCGACCTCGACGACGCGATCGCGCGGGTGGCGGCGCACGCCGAGGCCGGGCGCGGCGTCTCGGTCGGCCTGCTCGGTAACGCCGGCGACGTCTTCCCCGAGATCGCCCGCAGGGGCATCCACTTCGACCTCGTCACCGACCAGACGTCGGCGCACGACATGCTGAACGGCTACGTGCCCGCGGGGATGCCGCTCGCCGATGCGATCGCACTGCGCGGCTCCGACCCCGACGAGTACGTGCGCCGCGCGCGGCAGACGGCCGTGACGCACGTGCAGGCGATGCTCGACATGCAGACGGCCGGGAGCCATGTGTTCGATTACGGCAACAACCTGCGCACCGAGGCCCGCGACGCCGGCCTCGAGGACGCGTTCGGGTTCCCAGGATTCGTCCCGGCGTACGTGCGGCCGCTCTTCTGCGTCGGCGCCGGCCCGTTTCGGTGGGCGGCGCTCTCGGGCGACGAGGCCGACATCGCCCGCATCGACCGCGCGCTGATCGAGGCGTTCCCCGACGACGCGCTGCTGCAGCGCTGGCTGCACCTCGCCCCCGAGCGGGTGGCGTTCCAGGGCCTGCCGGCGCGGATCTGCTGGCTCGGCTACGGCGATCGCGCCCGCGCCGGCCTGATCTTCAACGACCTCGTGCGCCGCGGCGAGGTCTCGGCCCCGATCGTGATCGGCCGCGACCACCTCGACACCGGCTCGGTCGCCTCGCCGTTCCGCGAGACCGAGGCGATGGCCGACGGGTCCGACGCGATCGCCGACTGGCCGGTGCTGAACGCGCTGCTCTCGGCCTCCTCGGGCGCCTCGTGGGTGTCCGTGCACCACGGCGGGGGGGTCGGCATCGGCAACTCGATCCACGCCGGGCTCGTCATCGTCGCCGACGGCACCGCCGAGATGGACGAGCGGCTCGAGCGCGTGCTCACGAACGATCCCGGGATCGGCGTCGCCCGGCATGCGGACGCCGGCTACGACATCGCCCTCGACACGGCCCGTGAGCGCGGCGTGCGCCTGCCGATGGACGAGTACCCGTGAGCGGCCGAACGGCCGTCCTGACCGGCGTCACCGGCGGGTGGGGGCGCGCCGTCCTCGACCGGTTCGCCGAGCGCGGCTGGGATGTGGCCGTCACGCATCGCGGCGACGCGCCGTCGGATCTCCCGGCCGGCGCGCTCGCGGTCGAGGCCGACCTGACCGACCCCGCCTCGGCCGAGGCGGTCGTGGCCGCGGCGGTCGAGCGGTTCGGGAGCGTCGATGCGCTCGCGAACGTCGCGGGTGGGTTCGCCGCCGGAGGCACGATCGACGAGGCCCCGGTGGACGTGTGGCGCTCGCAGCTGGCGGTGAACCTGGACACGGCCTACCACATGACCCGGGCCGTGCTCGGGCCGATGCGCGCAGCCGGCCGCGGTGCGATCGTCTACATCGGCTCGTCGGCGACCGAGCGGCCGTTCCCCGGCGCGGCCGGCTACATCGTGTCGAAGACCGCCCTCACAGGTCTCATGCGCGCGGTCGATGCCGAGGTGCGCACCAAGGGGATTCGGGCGAACACGGTGGTCGTGAAGATCGTCGACACGCCGCGCAACCGCGCCGACAACCCGGACGCCGACTTCGGCCGCTGGACGACGGGGCCCGAGCTCGCGACGGTCATCGAGTGGCTCTGCTCCGAGGACTCCGCGCCGCTCTCCGGAGGCATGATCCCCGCGTATGGCCGCGCGTAGCGGCCCGAGCCTGCTGCTCACGGGGCTCGGCGCGGTCGTCTCGCCCGCCGGCAACGACGCCCCTCTGCGCGGCGCCGACCTCGGCCGTGTCGACGTCACCGCCGATGCCGCGATCGCAATCGTCGACGGCCGCATCGCCGCGGTCGGGCCGCGCGACGACGTCGTGCGCGCGCATGGCGGCCTCGAGCCGGTCGACGGCCGCGGCCGGATCGCGATCCCCGGGCTCGTCGACTGCCACACCCATCCCGCGTTCGGTGGCGACCGCGCCAACGAGTTCGACCTGCGCGCCCAGGGCGCCGACTACGAGACCATCCACGCCTCGGGCGGCGGCATCGTGGCGACGGTGCAGGCCACCCGCCGGCTCGGCCGCGACGGGCTGCATGCCGCCGTCGACCGCCATCTCGGCTGGATGGCGCGCAACGGCACCACGACGGCCGAGGCCAAGTCGGGGTACGGACTCGACCGCGACACCGAGCTCGGGAGCCTGGCCGCGATCGCCGCCCCGCACGCCATCGAGGCGGTGCCGACCTACCTGGGCGCGCACTCGGTGCCGCCGGGCTACGCCGACGGCGACGAGTACCTCGATTTCGTGCTCGCCGAGGTGCTCCCGGACGCCGCCCGCGTGGCCGAGGCCGCCGACGTGTTCCTCGAGCGAGGCGCCTTCAGCGCCGAGCAGGCCGAGCGCTACCTGCGGGCGGCGGCCGACCGCGGACTGCGGCTGCGGCTGCACGGCGACCAGTTCACGGAGTCAGGCGCGATCGAGCTCGCCGTCGCACTCGGCGCGCGGTCGGTCGACCACCTCGAGGCGACCGGGCCGGCGGGGGTGGCGCGCCTGGCCGCAAGCGACGTGGCCGGGGTGCTCCTGCCCGTGGCCGCGCTCTACCTGCGCCGCACCATGCCGCCCGCGCGGGCGCTGATCGATGCGGGGGCCGTCGTGGCGCTTGCGACCGACTTCAACCCGGGGAGCGCCTACTGCGACTCGCTCCCGGCCGTGATGACGCTCGCGTGCACGCAGCTTGGGATGTCCGTCGCCGAGGCGCTCGTGGCGGCCACCGTGAACCCTGCCTGGGTGCTCGGCCGCTCCGATCGGATCGGCCGGCTCGCTCCCGGCTACGACGCCGACATCGTGCTCGTCGACGCGCCCGACTGGCGCCACATCGCCTATCACCTGGCCGGCCGCGACATCGAGGCGGTCTACAAGCGCGGGCGCGTGCTCGGCCCACGAGCCGCGTAGATCAGCCCGGGCAGGCGGGCGCCTGCGGGAGCCGCCCGAGCAGTTCCGTGAGCGCGACCAGCTCGGATCCGCTGTAGCGCTCGGCGAAGAGCTCGCGGACGCCCTGGACGTGCGACAGCCGTGCGTCGGCGAGCCTTGCACGGCCCGTCTCGGTGATCTCGGCGTACGTCACGCGCGCATCGGCGGCGCACGAGGCCTTGCGCACCAGGTCGCAGCGCTCGAGGCCGTCGAGCAGCCGGGTGATGCCCGAGGCGGTCAGGAGCACGCGCTCGGAAAGGTCGACGCGGCGCAGGCGGCCACCGTCGGCGTGGTCGAGATGCACCAGCACCTCGAAGTCGTTGATCGTGAGGCCGTGCAGGGCGAGCAGGTCGCGGTTGAACCGCCGCGTGGCGGCGGCATGCGCCCGCAGGAGCCCGACCCAGGCATCCACCTCCGGCGGCTGGCCGGGCGTCGATTCCTGTCCGATGGGGGTCGCTTGCGTGCTCACGATGCCTACTCTGGTTGCCTACTCAAGTACCCTCAGTGTAGAGGGTCACCCGTATTGTGGCAATCGTGACGGTCGGACAGCGCCTTCGGCCGAGCCGGCGTCAGTCCACGTCGACGGTGAGCGGCGAGCGCTGCGTCCAGGCCCGCAGGCGCCCGCGCGTCCGCGTCAGATGGCGCATCTCGCTCTGCATCGCGATGTCGCGGTAGAGCAGCGCCGCGAACGTGAGGATGAGCGGCATCCGTTCCGTGAGCTCGTAGTACGGCGCCTGCACGCACGCCACGAGGAGTGCCACATGGATCCAGAACATCGGTGGTGAGCTGCGGGATCGCTGCTTGGCGGTGCGCACGATCGTGTAGGTCATGAAGCCGCCGAAGAGGAAGAGCGCCGGCACTCCGTGGGAGTAGAGCAGCAGGAAGATCTCGCTCTCGGTGCCGACCGACTTGGATGTGTGCGTGACCCCGACGGCCTGCTGCGGTGCGCCGTAGCCGAGCAGCGGGCTCGAGGCGATCTGCGACTGCGCGGCCTGGTCGCGGGCGAGCCGGCTCGTGTCGCCGGTCTTATGGCTGAACCGGCCGGTGACGAGTCCGCCGAGCGGCGTGATCGCAACGAGCGCCACCACGACGAGCAGCGCGCCGAGCACCTTGCCGACCCGGCGCATGTCCTTCAGAGCGCCGAAGCGGACGGCCGCGTAGGCGACGCCGGCGCCGAGGCTGAGCCAGAGGCCGCGGTCGAGCGAGAAGACGATCGGGATCACCGCGACTGCCAGCGTCACCTTCAGGATCCGGCCCCACACGCGTCCGGGGTTCGCAGCGAGCGCCGCGAAGCAGACGGGCGTCAGCATGGCGCACGTCGAGCCCCACGCGTTCGTGTAGGCGAAGAACGTCTGCGGGCGTCCCTCCTCGAAGCCGAGGAAGTGCTGCACCTCGGCGAACTGCAGGTGCACGTGCGCGTAGAAGTAGGTGTTGTTCAGCAGCGAGTGGGGGAAGATCGACTCGGCCGGGCTCGAGAAGGCGATGGTCGGGAACACGACGCCCAGGAGACCGCCGAAGATCACGACCACCCAGTAGGCCGCGAGCGCGTTGATGATCGTGCGCGTCGGCAGGCGCTCCCGCGAGGTGTTGTAGATCCACAGGAACAGCACGGTTGCCGAGAAGTAGAACGAGAGCCGCCACGACCATGCGATCGCGCGGCTCGGGCTCTGCAGCTCGATCCCCGAGGCGATCATCCACGCCAGGAACACGAGCCAGATCCCGAACCGGCGGGGGACGCGCAGCTCGCCGCGGCGGAACATCGGGTAGACGAGCGGCAGCGTGATCAGCGGCCACATGAAGAACGACAGCCCGAGCAGCCACCACACCGGCAGGCCGAGGAAGATGGCGTAGGGCTGCCAGCCCTGCGGCAGCACGGCCCAGCCGGGGCGCGCGTTCGGAAGGGCCCGGCTCCGGGTGCGAGCGATCGTCGTTGTCGTCATGGGTGTGCCCGGCTCGAGGTGTCAGACCCGATCAGGGGTCGAACCGTTCCTCGGCCTTGTTGTCGTGCCGCGCCAGCAGGATCCCCATGATCAGACCCGTGATCACCACGCTCCCCGCCGGAAGCAGGGTGGCGAGGGAATGCAGGGAGGTGCTCATGCTCTTTCCAGGTTAGCGGCATCCCCGAGACCCGCAACCCCGCGTCGAACAGTTCGCCAATCGGTGCCACCTACGCTGGCGCCGCCTGGGAGTTGGGACGACCGGGGAAGGGACGGCGGCAGTGCGGTTCAAGCCGGTGCTTCGCAGAGGTGTTTCGGGTTGGGTGCACGCAGCAGCCGGCCTCGCCATCTCGGTCATCTTCGGCTGGCTGGCGCTGCGGGACGTGTCGTGGCACGCGGTCGGAGCCTCGCTCGAGCAGATCCGCGGCGGCTGGCTCGTGGCGGCGCTCGCGCTGCTCGCCGTGGCGGTGTGGATGCGCGCGGAGCGGTGGCGCTGCATCTTCCCGCGCGGAGCGCGCCCGCCGCGGGCGGCCGTGTTCTGGTCGCTCATGATCGGCTACCTCTTCAACAACCTGCTGCCCGCGCGCGCCGGCGAGGCGGCCCGGGTGGTGGCGCTTCGCCGCGAGGCGGGGGTCTCGGCGGTCCGCGGGGCGGCGACGGTCGCGGTCGAGCGGCTGTTCGACCTGGCGTCGCTCGCGATCCTGATGCTCATCGCGACGCCGGTGCTCGGGTCGAGCTCGGTCGTGCGGGTGACGGCGTGGACGAGCGCGGCGCTCCTGCTCGCGGCGGCGCTGCTCGTCGTCGGCTGTCGCAGCGCCGGCCTGCGCCGGCGGCTCGTCGCGCTGATCGTGCGTGTGCCGCTCATCCGGGGCCCGCGGGCGCGCTCGACGGCGGCCGAGCTGGGTCAGGGCGTGCTTGCCCTCAGCGACCGCCGGATGGCATTCGAGGTCGGGGTGCTCTCGATCGGGTCGTGGGGGGTGCTGGTCGTCTCCTACTACACCGTGCTGCGCTCGCTCGGGATCGCGTCGCCGGGGCGTGCCGCCGTGCTCGCGCTCGTCGTCACGAATCTCGTGCAGGTGATTCCGGCCTCGGCGGCGTCGCTCGGCATCTTCGAGGCCGCGGGCCGGGCGGCGGTGGCCGCCTACGGGGCCGGCCCTGCGGCAGCGGTGTCGGCGGCGGTCGCCCTGCATGCGGTGAACACCCTGCCGCTGATCGTGGTCGGCGCGATCGGGCTGCTCCGCGCCGCCCGCCTGCGTCGACGGCCGGGTCCGCTCGTGCGCGTGCCAGACCGCGACCCGGCGGTCACCGCCGCCTCGGTGGTGATCCCGTGCCTCGACGAGGAGGCGACGATCGAGGCCTGCGTCCGGTCGGCGTGGGACGGCATCCGGGCGGCCGGCGTCGACGGCGAGGTGATCGTGGTCGACAACGGGTCCACCGACGCAAGCGCCGCGCTGGCGCGAGCGGCCGGTGCCGACGTCGTCCAGGAGCCTGCCCGCGGCTATGGCAGCGCGTATCTGGCCGGCATGCGCCGCGCGCGCGGCGAGTGGATCCTGATGGGCGACGGCGACGGCACCTATGACTTCGGCGAGCTGCCGCGCTTCCTCGAGGCCGGCCGCGGCGCCGACATGGTGGTCGGGTCGCGTCTGCTCGGCCGGATCATGCCGGGGGCGATGCCCTGGCACCACCGCTACATCGGCAATCCGCTCCTGACCGGCATGCTGAACATGCTCTTCGGCGCGGGCGTGTCGGACGCCCACTGCGGGCTGCGGATGGTGCGGCGCGATGCCGCCGACCGCATCGGCCTGCGCACGACCGGCATGGAGTTCGCGTCCGAGATGATCATCGAGGCGGCCCGGTGCGGGCTCGTGATCGCCGAGACGCCGATCACCTACGGCGCCCGCCCCGAGGGCAGCCGCTCGAAGCTGCGCTCCGTGCCCGACGGCCTGCGGCACGTGCGGTTCATGCTCGCGTGCGCGAACGGCGCGCTCGTGTGGGCGCCCGCAGCCGTGCTGGTCGCCGCCGGCGCCGGCCTGATCCTCGAGTGGCGCAGCGCCGTCGCCGTCATCGTCGGCGCCGCGCTGATCTGGATGGGCGGCATGCTCGCCCAGGCGGGCCTGATGGTGCGGGCCTACCGCCTGCTCACCCTCGAGCGGCGCCGAACGACGGCGCTTGCCGCGTGGCGCCAGCCCCGGCTCGCGGTCGCCGTCGCAGTGCTCGTCGCCGTGAGCGTGACCGTCGCGGCGGAGGCGCGGCTCGACATCCACCGCCACCCGGTGACGACCTCTCAGACCCACCACCACCGCGTGTGAGCGGCCGCCGTGGCACCGGGCTCGTGACGGGCGGGGTGGGGCTCGTCGCCCGTCATCGGCTCTTCGCCGCGCTGCTCGTCGCTGCAACGGCCATCCGCGTCGTCGTCCAGCTCGCCTATCAGCCCGCGCTCTTCTTCTACGGCGACTCGTTCGCGTACCTCGGAAACGCGGCGAAGCTCCAGCCCGAGTCGATCCGGCCGGCGGGCTACCCCGCCTTCCTGCGGGCATTGCTGTGGGTGCACGAGCTCGCCGTCGTGCCCGCCGTGCAGCACGTGATCGGCCTCGCGACCGGCGTGGTGGTCTATGCGCTCGTGCGCCGCCTCGGCGCGGGCGCGGTGGCCGGCAGCATCGCGGCCGCGCCCGTGCTCTTCGACGCCTACCAGCTGAACATCGAGCAGCACATCCTGTCCGAGGCGCTCTTCTCGCTGCTCGCGATCGGGGCGCTCGCGGTGCTCGTCTGGCGGGGGCGGCCGACGCTCGCAGCGTGCGTCGTTACGGGCGTGCTGCTCGCACTGGCTGCGCTCACGCGGTCGGTTGGCCTGGCGCTGATCGCACCGGCGCTCGTCTTTGCGATCTTCCGCGCGGGGCCGCTGCGCGCGCTCGCGCTCGCAGCGGCGTTCGCGGCCCCGCTGGCCGCCTACGCCGCCTGGTACAGCACGACGCCGCAGGGCGCCTTCGCCCTCACCGACCACGACGGCTACTTCCTGTACGGGCGCGTGGCCGACTTCGCGAGCTGCACCGGCGCGCACCTCGGGCCGATCAAGCGCCGCGTCCTGTGCGACCCACGGCCGCCGTCCGAGCGGCCGAACCCGAACTACTACGTCTGGCACAAGTGGTCGCAGCACCGCTATCCCGGCTTCCCGCGGAAGCAGTCAAGCCGAAACGCCCTGCTCGAGTCGTTCGCCCTCGGTGTGATCCGCCGCCAGCCGCTCGACTACGTGCGCACCGTCCTCGGAGACATGGAGCACTACGCCGCGTTCGGGCGCTCGACCGGGCCGCTCGACGAGCCGCTCGGCGAGTGGCAGTTCCACGTCACCCACGGGCTGACGCCGCTCGAGGCCCGGCGCGAGGGGGCCGAGGTGCGCAGGTGGGGCGGCTCGCTGCGTGAGTGGCCGGCCGGGGAGCGCCTGCTGTCCGACTACCAGCGGGTGATCTACACGCCCGGGCCGCTGCTCGTGGCGGCGCTCCTGGCCGCGGTGCTCGGCGCCGCGGTCGCGACGGCGGCCGGGGCGGGACGCATCCTGCGCGCCGAGATGCTGACGCTTGCGGCCGCAGGCCTGGTGCTGCCTCTGACGGCCGCGATGACCAGCATGTTCGACTATCGCTACCTGCTGCCCTCGCTGCCGCTCCTGTCCGCCGCCGGCGTGCTCGGGGCGACGGTGCTCAGCGCCCGGCTGCGCGAGCTGCGCGCGACCCAGGCCGACCCGGTCGCCCCATGAGCGGGCTCACCACGGCACGATCAGCGTGGTCACGCTGCGGGCGGGCAGCTGCGTCGTGACGGTGCGCGTCGAGGCGTCGAGCGTCGGCGCGGTCGCGGCCGGCGTCAGGTCGGACGTCGCCGTCGTCGTGTACGCCGACGGCTGCCCGTAGCGGTGGCCGCCGCTCGCCGGGAGCAGGGTCACGTTCACCGGCCGCGCGGCCGTGGAGTCGTTGATCAGCACGAAGCGCCACGTGTTGCGCAGGGAGGCGATCACGTGGACGCCCGCCGGCACGTTGGTGACCCGGTAGTGCACGGCGCCGGGGCGGATGTAGCGGCTGAAGTTCGCGAGCGTCCAGTAGCGCCGGGTGAAATAGATCGACTCGTTTCCGTCCGAGCGGAAGTCCGGGTCGTAATAGAGCAAGCCGTCGTTCCACCCGCTCGTGTTCGCGACGGCCGGACACGACGGGTCGGTGCCCGGCGCGCAGCCGAGCTCCGGCGAGAGCGCCGTCCACCAGCTGAAGCTCGAGACCCCGCCGGCCGAGAGGTTGCGCCAGATCGTGTCGGCCAGCCACAGGCCGGCGACCATGCCCGGGTTGTAGCCGCGGGCGTAGCCGGTGCCCGTCGAGCAGCACACCTCGGACATCTCGAGCGGCGCGGACGACCGCGCGCGCACCGCCCCCTCGAGGGTGCGCAGGGCCGCCGCGGACGGATAGTCGTAGCCATGGAAGGCGACCGAGCCGACCGCCGGGCTGATCCAGCGGTTCAGGCCGAGCCGCAGCGAGCCCGAGCTGTTCGACTCGTCGGCGCTCACCATCGTCCCCGGCGATCGGGTGGCGAGTGCGCCTGCGAGCGAGCGGATCACCGTCGCCCGCTGCGCGGCGGCGACCGACATGCCCTCCTGGTTACAGCTCGAGAACGTGCTCGACGGCTCGTTCATCGGGCTGATCGCCGCCAGGGCGATGCCGTCGGCCGCGCGCAGGTGGGCGGCGACCGCCGCCAGGTAGGTCGTGTAGGCGCTGACGCTCGCCGTCTTCAGGCTGCCGCCGCAGTCGGCGCCGTTGGACGTGTAGAAGGGCGGGGCGCTGTTCGCGAACCCGATCAGCCGCGAGACGCCGTAGCGGTGGGCGGCCATCAGGAACGCCATGCCGCCCGGGTCGTCGTTCCAGTTGTACGTCCCGGGCGCGGTCAGGAACGACTTGGGAGCGCGCGCCCCGGCCTGGACGCCCACGCCGCCGCCGCCGATGTTGTAGCGGTAGATCGAGAGCCCGAGGCCGCTGGTGGGATCGAAGAGCAGCTGCTCGATGCGGGCCTGGGTGGACGCCGAGAAGGCGGCCGCGTCGTTCGGCCACCACGCGCCCGACGCGCCGAACCCGGTGATCTTCTGCGCCGGCCCGGCGAGGACGCGCACACCGGAAACCGCGGGGGCGTCGGCCCGCGCGGGCGTGGCGAGGCCGGCGGTCGAGAGGATCGCGGCCAGCAACGCAGCGGTCAGGACCGGGCGACGCCGCGCGGAGGTGAGTCGGGGGCGGGGAAGATGCAGGGTGAAGATGGGGCCGGGAGCTGCCGCCACCCCGAACTGTACCGGCCCCCTGCGACGGTGACCATCCCCGATCTCCGGCACGGAGTAGACTGAAACCGTGGCGAACCGCAAGCAGCAGAAGCGCCGCTATCAGCGCGCAGTCGGCCGGGGACCGGTGCGCGGAGAGCAGGTTTCCGACGAGAAGGCGACGGCCAAGTCCGCCAAGACCGCGCCTCGCACGCGCGCCCGCGGCGAGCCGCAGGCGCCGTCGGCGGCACGGGCGGCCAAGCGCGCCGCGGTGTTCGCCGTGCTCTTCTACCTCCTGATCACGTACACGTCGATCGGGGGCAGCATGACGCCCGGGATCAAGCTCTTCAACGGCATCGTGATGTTCATCCTGTTCTGGTCGATCGGCACGATCACCGAGACCTTCGCGTGGCGCAGGTGGCAGAAGCGCCACGGCGGCGGGCCCAGCTGACCGAACCCGCGGCTCCGGCCGCAGCCGCCGTGATGGCGGCGTTTCGGCTCGCCGGCGCACCGACCGCGCTTGCGCCCGTCGCCGGCGCGTGGTCGAACCGCCTGTACCGGCTCGAGACCACTGAAGGGTTCTACGCCGTCAAGGAGCTCGAGAACCCCTGGGACGAGCCCCGGTTCGCCCAGCGGCTCGGCGCGGCCTGGCGGTTCGAGCAGGACGCGCGCGCGGCCGGCATCGCCGCGCCGGAGCCGATCCCCGCCCCCGGCGGTGCCTGTGCGATTTCGCTGGAACGGCCCGGTCGTGGCGAGGCGCTCGTGCGCGTGCACCGCTGGGTGGACGGTGTCGCCGCGCCGGCCGGTCCCGTCTCGGCCGACGTCGCCGGGTGGGCGGGCCAGACGCTTGCGCGTCTGCACGGGCTCGCCGTCGCGCCGGCCGATCGCAGCCTGTTCCCGTACACAGGCGCCGCCACCGCCGATCGCTGGCCCGAACTCGTCGCCGCCGCCCGCCGTGCCGGCGCGGGCTGGGCGGATGCGCTTGAGCGTGCCGGCGGAGCGGTCTTCGCGATCGCAGATCTCGCCGCCGCGGCTGCGCACCGTCCGGGCGACGAGGTCATGAGCCACGCCGACTTCGATCAGAGGAACGTCCTGCTGACCCCTTCCGGGCCGGTGCTCTGCGACTGGGACGTCGCCTCGCCCGTGGTGCCGCGCTGCGAGCTCGCCGGTGTCGCGCTCTCGCTCGGGGCGTGGGTCGACATGGACGTCGCCCGCGAGGTCGTGCGCGCCTACCGGGCGGCGGGCGGGGACGCCGGCGCGTTCGCGCCGCCCGACCTCGGGCCGGCGCTCATGACCGGGCTCGACTGGATCGCCCTGAACGTCGAGGTCGCGCTCGGCGAGCTGCCCGCGCCCGCGTGGCGGCGCGAGCGCGCCGACGGGCTCGTGTCCGAGCTCGCGGCGTCCGTGCCGGGCCGGGTGCAGGTCGCGCTCGACGTGGGCGCGGCATTGAATGCCTAGACTGCCCGCTGCCATGCTCGACGTCATCCAGCTGCCGCTCGGCGCCTATCAGACGAACTGCTACATCGTCGCCCGCGAGGGTGCCACGGACGTCGCGGTCATCGACCCCGGCGACGCGCCCGAGACGGTGCTCGGCCTGCTCGCCGAGCGCGGCCTCACCCCGGCCGGCGTCCTCGTCACCCACGGCCACTTCGACCATCTCGGCGCGGTCAGGGGCGTCGCCGAGGCGGCCGGTGTCGAGGTGTGGATGCCCCGCGGCGAGGCCGACGAGCTGCGCACGCTCGACGCGGCGCCCTACGAGCCCGACCACCTCCTGGACGGCGGCGAGCTCGTGTCGGTCGCGGGCATCGACTTCGACACGACGGCGGTGCCCGGGCACTCGCGCGCGTCGATCGCCTATCAGGCCGAGGGGCACCTGTTCTCGGGAGATGTGCTCTTCGCAGGCTCGGTCGGGCGCACCGACTTCGCGGGCGGGGACATGCCGACGCTCGTGGCGAGCATCGGCCGTCTGTGCACGGCCTACCCCCCAGACACCATCGTCCTGCCCGGCCACGGGCCGCTGACCACGCTCGGCAAGGAGCTGACCGCAAACCCGTTCCTCGCGGAGCTGCGCGCGTGAGCCGCGAGTTCCAGGCCCCCCGCGGCACGCTCGACTGGTACGGCCCCCGGGCCGCGCTTCGCCGCTCGGTGCTCGACGCCGCCCGCACCGTGTTCGAGACGGCCGGGTACGGCCAGGCGGTGACGCCGACCTTCGAGGACACCGGCGTCTACCAGCGCACCTCGGGCGAGGGCTCCGATGTCGTGCGCAAGGAGATGTACAGCTTCCGCGACCGCAGCGACCGCGAGCTGACGCTGCGGCCGGAGGGCACCGCCGGCGTCATGCGCGCCTACCTCGAGCACGGGCTGCACCACGAGCCGCAGCCGGTCAAGGTCTGGTACGAGCTGCCCATGTTCCGGTACAACCGGGTGCAGAAGGGCCGCTACCGCGAGCACTACCAGTTCGGCGCGGAGGCGATCGGAAGCGAGGATCCGGCGCTCGACGCCGAGCTGATCGCCCTCCAGTCGCGCTGGTACCGTGATGTCGACGTGACGGGCCTTTCGCTGCTCCTGAACTCGATCGGCGACGAGACGTGCCGGCCCGCCTACCTCGAGCTTCTGACCACGTTCCTGGACGCGCATCTGGACGAGCTCGACGAGGAGTGCCGCGAGCGCCGTCAGACGAACCCGCTGCGCGTCTTCGACTGCAAGAACGCGCACTGCCAGACCGTCCTCGCCGAGGCGCCCAAGATCACGGACCATCTGTGCGACGCCTGCGCCGGGCACTTCGCCGCCGTGCGGGCGCAGCTCGACGCCCGCGCGATCGGCTACACCCTCGAGCCGCGGCTCGTGCGCGGCCTGGACTACTACACGCGCACGGCGTGGGAGTGGGTGTGGCCGGCGCTCGGCGCGCAGTCGACGCTCTCAGGCGGCGGCCGCTACGACGGCCTTGCCGAGCAGCTCGGCGGCCCGCGGACGCCGGGAGTCGGCTTCGGCGCCGGCGTCGAGCGGCTCGTGCTGACGCTCGAGGAGAGGGGCGCGGCCGAGGCGGCCGAGCCGGCCCTCGACGTGATGTTCGCCGTCCTCGACGATGCCGCTCGGCCGCGCCTGTACGCGCTCATGGACGAGGCCCGGGCCGGCGGGGTGCGAAGCGACGCCGCCCACGGCGGCCGCCGGCTCAAGCGCGTGCTCGAGCTGGCAGCGCGGCGCGGGGCGGCGAGGGTCGTGATCGTCGGCGAGGACGAGTGGGCGGCCGGCGAGGCCTCCGTCCGCGACATGACGTCGGGCGAGCAGCACCGCGTCGGCCTCGACGACCTCGTGCAGGAGCTCGTCCCGTGAGCTGGCGCACGCACCTGGGCGGCGACCTGCGCGCCGGCGACGAGGGCACGCGGGTGACGCTGGCCGGCTGGGTCGCCCGCCGCCGCG
>DASXZF010000040.1:0-2914 GCA_036502065.1 Gaiellales bacterium | reverse complement strand
CACCTCGGCGGCGGTGAGGATGCGGACGTTCATCGCCTGGAGGATCGCGACGGCCCGCTCGACCAGATGCGCGTTTGTCGCGGGCACGCCTCGGGAGAGCATCAGGTTGTCCTCGAGGCCGACGCGCACGTTTCCGCCGATCAGCGCCGCCATCGCGACGAAGGGCAGCTGCATGCGCCCGATCGAGAACGCCGAGAACACCGCCCCCTCCGGCAGCTGGTGCGCCATCGCGAGCAGCGTGCCCGGATCGTCCGGGGCACCGTAGGGGATGCCGGTGCAGAGCTGGATCAGCGGCGGCGGGTCGATCAGCCCGTCGGCGATCAGCGCCTTCACCATCACCAGGTGGCCGGTGTCGAACACCTCGAGCTCGGGCCGGACGCCGAGCGCCTGCACCCGCCGGGCCATCGCCTGCAGCATGCCCGGCGTGTTCACCATCACGTAGTCGCCCCCGGCAGCGAAGTTCATGGTGCCGCAGTCGAGCGTGCAGATCTCGGGCAAGAGCTCGGCGACGTGCGCCAGCCGCTCCTCGGCGCCGGCCATGTCGGTGCCCTCGGGGTCGTGCGGGAGCGGTGCGTCCTCACCGCCGAGGACGAGATCGCCGCCCATCCCCGCCGTCAGGTTCAGGACGACGTCGACGTCGGCGGCGCGGACGCGCTGCACCACCTCGCGGAACAGCCGCGGGTCGCGCGCGCCACGGCCGGTCTCGGGGTCGCGGACGTGGATGTGGGCGACCGCGGCACCGGCCCTGGCCGCGTCGATCGCGGCCGTGGCGATCTGCTCGGGCGTCACGGGCACGAGCGGACTGCGGCCGACGGTGTCGCCGGCACCCGTGACCGCGCAGGTGATGAACACATCCCAGTTCAAGAGCGTCCCCAGAGACTCGGTGGGCCGCCATGCTACCGGGAGTCGCAGGTCGCGGCGCACGTCGTACGATGGGGCCGATGCGGCGGCTGATCATCCTCGTCTGCGTGCTCGTCACGTGCGACCTCACGCTGTGGTCCGCGGTGGTGCCGCTGCTGCCGCACTATCGCCACCAGTTCGGGCTGAGCACGCTGCAGGTGGCGTGGATGCTCGCGGCCTTCAGCCTCGCGGTCGTCGTCGTCTCGGTGCCCGTCGGCCACCTGGCCGACCGGTTCGGCGCGCGCCTCATGACCGCGATCGGCACCATCGTGATGGCCGCCGCGACGGTGGGCCTGGCGCTCGCGAGCTCGTTCCCGGAGCTGATGGTCGCGCGCCTGCTCCAGGGAACCGCGGACGCCACGGTGTGGGGCGCAGGCCTGGCGTGGGTGGCGGCCCGCGCACCGGTCGAGCGGCGGGGCGAGTCGGTCGGCTACGCCCAGGTGGCCGCGACGATCGGCGTGATCGCGGGACCGTTCGTCGGCGGCGTGCTGACGAGCGCCGTCGGCATCCGCCCGACGTTCCTCGGCATGGCGGTGGTGTTCGCCGTCCTGCTCGTCCTGATCCTGATCGAGCCCGACAGCCGCATCGAGGCCGGCCGCCAGACCCACATCGGCCAGGCGCTGCGGCTGTCGCTGCGCGAGTCGCTCATCACCGCGAGTGTCGCCATGATCCTCGTGGTCGCCGTCGTCGGCGGGGCGCTGCAGCTGCTCGTCCCGCTGCACCTCTCGAGCCTCGGCCTCGACCGCGCCCGGATCGGGCTCGTCTACTCGGTCGGCGCGATGCTTGGCGGGGCAGCGGTCGTCGTCACGGCGCGCGTGGGCGACCGCGTCGGCCGCGTCCCCCTGGCGGCGGGAGCGTGCGGGGCGCTCGCCCTGCTCACCGCGCTCTTCGCCCTGCCCGCCGGGCTCGGCGTGTTCGTGGTGCTCGTGATCGCCGCCTCCGGCGTGCAGTCGATCCTCTACGCCGTCGGCTACCCGCTCTCGACCGACGGCGCCGACCGGGCGCAGCTCGGCCACGGCCTCGTGCTCGGCGTCGTCAACCTGATGTGGGGCGTCGGCGCCGTCATCGGCCCGATCACCGGATCGCGGCTGGCCGACTGGGAGGGCCCGCGCGCGTCCTACGCCCTGCTCGCGCTCATCTGCGCGGCGACGGCGCTCGCGTTCGTGCGCGTCCAGCGCGCGCCCGCACCGCCTCGTTGAACCCATGGGTTCTCATATTGGAAAACTCTGGGTATCATCGAAGCGTCTGGGTTTTTCAGCTGTGCACACTGCAGCACAATGCGGGGAGTGCAATTGTCTCTGGAATCGGAACGGCCGTCGCAGCACACGGCGAGCCGCCGTGCGGTGCTCTCGGCGGCGAGCCTGCTCGCCGGGGGGATCCTGGTGGGCGGCGTCGGCGCGCCTGCGCTCGGCTCCGGCTCGCGCCTGAACGACGCCGAGATCCTGAACTTCGCGCTCGTGATGGAGGAGCTGCAGGCGGCCCTCTACGCGCAGGCGCTCCAGCACGCCGGGCTCACGGGTGAGCTGCACCAGTACGCCCAGGTGGTCGGCGCACAGGAGCGCGAGCACGTCGCCTTCCTGCGCAACACGCTCGGCTCGCGCGCAAAGGCCGCGCCGGCCTTCGACTTCGGCGCCGCCGTCACCGACCCGCACCGGTTCGCCACGTCTGCGCGCGCGCTCGAGGACCTCGGCGTGGCCGCGCTCGACGGCCAGGCCCTGAGCCTGACCAAGCCGTCGCTGGCCGCGGTCGCGACGATCGTCTCGGTCGAAGCCCGCCACGCGGCCTGGATCCGCGACATCCTGGGCGAGCTGCCCGCGCCCTCGGCATCGAACCCGTCGCAGACGGGGAAGCAGGTGACGGCCGCGATCCGCCGCACCGGATTCGTGAAGGGGACCCTATGAGCGACGACCTGCACGCGCTCGACCGCGACGACGGCCTGGCCGAGGCGGCCGCGGGTGTCCGGCCGGCCACACGCGCCCGGATGCTGCGGACGCTCGCGGCGGCGGGCATCGCC
>DASXZF010000039.1:0-5479 GCA_036502065.1 Gaiellales bacterium | reverse complement strand
CACCGGCCCGACCCGGACACCGCCATCGACGAGACGCTCGGCGCGCTGACCGACCTCGTCCGTGCCGGCAAGGTGCGTTACATCGGCAGCTCCACGTTCCCCGCCCACGCGATCGTCGCCGCCCAGTGGACGGCGCAGCGGCGCGGGCGCGAGCGGTTCGTCTGCGAGCAGCCGCCGTACTCGATGCTCGTGCGCGGCATCGAGGCCGACGTGCTGCCGGTGTGCCGCAGCCACGGGATGGGCGTGATCGCGTGGAGCCCGCTCGCGGGCGGGTGGCTGAGCGGCCGCGCCGACGTCACCGCACCGGGCAGCAACCGCGCCGAGCGCATCCCGGCCCGCTTCGACATGTCCATCCCGGCCAACCAGGCCAAGCTCGAGGCGGCGGGCAAGCTGGCCGCGATCGCCGCCGATGCGGGCCTCGAGCCGATCCACATGGCGCTTGCGTTCGTCGTCAACCACCCCGCGGTGACCGCCGCGATCATCGGCTCGCGGACGATGGAGCAGCTCGAGAGCCAGCTCGGCGCCGCCGACGTCGACCTCGATGCTGCGGTGCTCGACCGCATCGACGCCGTCGTCGCTCCCGGGACGAACCTGAACCCGGCCGACGCGGGCTACACGCCGCCCAGCCTCACGGACGCCTCCCAGCGCCGGCGATGACGCTCGCCGCCGCCGGCCGGTCGCGCGGCTCGCGCCGCTGGGCCGAGCTGCGGACGGCGGCGGTGCCGATCACGCAGACGGCCGTCGCCGCCGGGGTCGCGTGGTGGATCGGCACGGACGTTTTGCATCACACGACGCCGATCTTCGCACCGATCTCGGCGACGATCGCCCTCGGCCTGAACGCCGGCGTGCGCACCCGGCGGGCGGTCGAGATGGTGCTCGGCGTCGCGCTCGGCGTCGTCATCGGCGACGCGCTCATCGATGCGATCGGCACCGGGCCGCTGCAGATGGGCGTGACGGTGCTCCTGGCCATGAGCGCGGCGGTGCTGCTCGGCGGCGGCGTGCTCCTGGCCTCGCAGGCGGCCATCTCGTCGGTGCTCGTCGTCGCGCTCCTGCCCTCGTCGCACGGCCTGCCGCCGCCGCGGCTGATCGACACGCTCGTCGGCGGCGCGGTCGGCCTGGCGGTGCTCGCGATCGCGCCGGGCAATCCCACCCGGCTCGCCCGCCGGACGGGCGAGCCGCTCGTCTCCGAGCTGGCCGACGCGCTCGACGCCGTGGCCGCCTCGCTCGAGCAGCGCGATCACGACGGCGCCGAGTCGGCGCTGGAGCGCCTGCGAGCGCTCGACCGGCCCACGGCCCAGTTCGGCGACGACCTGGCCGGGCTCCGCGAGACGGGCCGGATCGCGCCGACGAACTGGTACGCCCGGCCCGCCATCGCGCGCCTGGCTGCGGCCGTGCCGCACATCGACCACGCCGTGCGCAACGCCCGCGTGCTGGCCCGCGCGGCCCGGCGCGCGATCGACCTCGAGCCTACGACCCCGCCTGCGCTGGTCGAGGCGATCCGGCTGCTCGCCCGCGCCTGCCGCACGCTCTTTCCCGAGATCCTCGCGGGCGGCCCGGCGGCGCGCGAGACCGAGCACCTGCTCGACGCCGCGGCGCGGGCCACCCACGCGCTCGATGCCGGCGCGAGCCTCTCGACCGGAGCCCTTGCCGGGCAGGTGCGCTCGATCGCCCTCGACCTGCTGGTCGCCGTCGGCATCCCCGCCGACCAGGCCGCGCGGTCGGTGCAGCGCGTGGCGACGGCGCCCGTGTCCTAGACGCGTTAGGCGCGGCCGCCCGCAGCCGGCGCCGAGCGGCCGCGAAACGCGAGCCGCAGATGCTCGACATGGTGGACGGCCTCGTCGACGAGCGCTGCGACATGGTCGTCGTGCAGCTCGTAGACGACGTGGCGGCCGCGCCGCTCGCCGACCACGAGCCCGAGGTTTCGCAGCACCCGCAGCTGCTGCGAGACGGCGGGCTGCGACATTCCGACGGCCGCGGCCAGCTCGCCCACGCTCGATGCGCCGGCGCGGAGCCGGCCCAGGATCAGCACCCGGCTTGGAGCCGCGAGTGCCTGCATCGCCGTGGCCACGTCGCGCGCCGTACCTGCATCGATCGCCGCGCGGGCGGATCTGCCGTCGACTCCGTGTCCCATCGGCGCAGGCTACCATCCCACATTCATACCTATGCATATGAGCAGTCACTCGCATGAGCGCGATCACGATCACGGGCATGAGGGGCACGGCCACTCGCACGGCCTCGTAGACCGCTCGCTCGTGCGCTCACGCGAGGGGGTGCGGGCCGTCTCGATCAGCCTCGCGGTGCTGGGCGCGACCGCGCTCGCCCAGACGGTGGTCTTCGCCTACTCGGGCAGCGTCGCGCTTCTGGCCGACCTGATTCACAACTACGGAGACGCGCTCACCGCCGTGCCGCTCGGGATCGCCTTCTTCCTGCGCTCGGCCCGGGGCGAGAAGCTGGCCGGACTGGCCGTCGTGCTCGCGATCTTCGTCTCGGCCTGCGTCGCCCTGTACGAGACGGTGCTGCGCTTCATCCATCCCCAGCACCTCACGCACCTCGGCGTGCTGGCGCTCGCCGGGGCGATCGGCTTCGCCGGCAACGAGCTCGCCGCCCGCTATCGGCTGGCGGCCGGGCGGCGCCTGCAGAGCCCGGCGCTGATCGCCGACGGCAACCACGCCCGCGTCGACGGCTTCGTCTCGCTCGGCGTCGTCGCGAGCGCCGGGCTCGTCGCCCTCGGCGTACGGACGGCCGACCCCGTGATCGGCCTCGTCATCACGGCGGTGATCCTGCGCGTCACCTGGGAGTCGTGGCGAACGGTGTCGCGGACCGAGCCGGGCGAGCTCTCGGGCTAGTAGATCTCGGGCACGAAGGTCTGCTCGTCCATCGGCGGCCGCACGTAGGCGGCATCCTCACGCGGCGGCAGCTCGAGCGGCGGCGGCGTCAGGTCCTGATAGTCGATCAGCGACAGCAGGTGGGCGATGCAGTTCAGCCGCGCCCGGCGCTTGTCGTCGGCCTGGACGACATACCACGGCGCGTGCTTGATGTCCGTGTAGCGGAACATCTCGTCCTTTGCCCGCGAGTACTCCACCCACCGCGCCCGCGACTGGAGGTCCATCGGCGAGAGCTTCCAGCGCCGCATCGGATCCTGCACGCGGGCCTGGAAACGGCGCTCCTGCTCCTCGTCGGACACCGAGAACCAGTACTTCACGAGCGTGATGCCCGACCGCACGAGCATGCGCTCGAACTCGGGGCACGAGCGCATGAACTCCTCGTACTCGGCCTCGGTGCAGAAGCCCATCACCCGCTCGACGCCCGCGCGGTTGTACCAGGAGCGGTCGAAGAGCACGATCTCGCCGGCCGCGGGCAGGTACGGCGCGTAGCGCTGGAAGTACCACTGCGTGCGCTCGCGCTCGGTCGGCGCCGGCAGCGCGACGACCCGGCACACGCGCGGGTTCGTGCGCTCGGCGATGCGCTTGATCACGCCGCCCTTCCCGGCGGCGTCGCGGCCCTCGAAGATCACGATCACCTTGCCGCCGGTGGCCTTGACGAACTCCTGCATGATCACGAGCTCGCGCTGGAGCTTCAGAAGCTCGCCGTCGAAGCGCTTGCGCGAGAGCTTCTTGGGCGGTGCGTCGGCGTCGTCGTCTACGTCCGCGGTCATCTCAGGCCTTGACGTTCACGTGCCGGAACTGGCTCCACATGACCGTCCCGCCGGCCTTCTGGGTCGTGCCGACGCGCCAGAAGTAGACGCCCGGCTTCACGGTCTTCGCCGCGTCGGTCTTGCCGCACCAGCCGAACGTGTGGCTGCCGGCCTTTACGTCGCGCAGCCGGGTGTGCTTGATCGCCTTCGCCGAGTTCGCCTCGGACCGGGTGATGCGCAGGATCACCTTGTGGCGCAGGCTCAGGAGCTGGTAGGGCAGCTTCGTGCAGCGGGGCACGCCTCCGGCCGCCGTGAGCGAGATCGTCGGTGGCTGCGCGGGCTGGGTCGTCACGGCGAGCGCGGTGGCGGGCGCAAGCAGGAGGACGGCGGTGGCGATGATGAACCGGTGCATTTGAGAACCTCCGCTGATCGATGAGCCCGCGCGGCGGCCCTGGCGACCGGTGAACATCCGGCCCAGAACGGCCGCGAACCATGGTAGCGCCGCAGCGCCTGTGCTAGAGATACACGCGGTCGGGCGGGCGTGAAAGAGGGGGCGTCATGAAGAGGATCATGTGCACGGCGTTTGTGTTGCTTCTGTGCTTCTCCGCATCTGCGGGCGCGGACACGCCGCCGCCGTTGGCGGCGCAGGCCGCGTGCGGCACCGCGACAGCCGCCCCGGTGGGCATCACCAAGGTGCTGACGATCGTGTTCGAGAACACCGATCTGGCATCGATCGTCGGCTCGCCCGAGGCGCCGAACCTGAATGCGCTCGCCTCGAGCTGCGGCCTGGCCACCGATTACCACGGGCTCCAGTTCCCGAGCCTGCCGAACTACATCGCGCTCACCTCCGGGCAGATCCCGCCCTCGATCGCCGGTGACGGCGTGAACGGCCGCGACTGCGTGCCCTCGCCGACCTGCCAGAGCACCGACCCGAGCATCTTCACCCAGATCGATGCCGCCGCCGCGGCCACGCCGCCCGCACCCCTCAACTGGCGGACGTACGCCGAGAGCATGCCGGGCAACTGCGGCCTCGCGAACGACGCCGACTACGCGCCGCGGCACAACCCGGCGGTGTACTACACGCAGGACGCTGCCGCCTGCGCGCTCGACGACGTGCCGTCGGGCACACCCGCGGCGGGCGCCCTTCAATCCGACCTGGCGGCCGGCACGCTGCCGAGCTACGGGCTCTTCATCCCCAACCTCTGCAACGACGGCCACGACTCGTGCAACGGCGCGAACCGCGTGGCCGAGGAGGACGCCACCGTCGGCGCCTGGATGCCGGCGATCCTGGCGTCGCCCGACTATCAGAGCGGCCATCTCCTGGTCGTCCTGACCGCCGATACGAGCCAGTCGGCCGCAAACGGCAACCTGCTCGCAACGGTGCTCGTGAACCAGGACGTCCCGGCGGCGACGCAGGTCGCGACCCGGTTCGATCACTACTCGCTCCTGCGGCTCGACGAGGAGCTGCTCGGGCTGCCGCTGCTCGCAAACGCGGCCGACGCGACCGACATGGCAGCGTCATTCGGACTGCCGTTGCCGGCGGCAACGACGCCTCCGCCGCCCTCGCCGTAGCGGCACGCGCACCGGTTGCCTGACTTGTGGCGCGCGCGACCACCCGATCTGGGCACGATGTCCTAGAGTCCGATGCGTCCGAGCCACGTTGGCCCTTCCGGCGCCACCGAACTGGCGCAAAGGTCGCTTCGCTTGCGATCTCGGAGGAAGGGGATGGTGGTTCGTGAGCCTGGAACGCGCGATCGAAACAGCGCTCGAGACCCGCACAGGACGCGGATGCATGTTCATGCCGTCGGGTCGATTCGCCGTCCACGTCGCCTTCCGCGTGCTCCT
>DASXZF010000038.1:0-14892 GCA_036502065.1 Gaiellales bacterium | reverse complement strand
GGTGGCGCGCTACCACCGCCGCCGCAACGGCCTCGACCCGATCCCGCCCGATCCCTCGCTCGGTCACGCCGCGAACTTCCTGCACATGCTGAACGGCGAGCCGGTCAGCGAGGCCGCGGCGAAGACGTTCGACGTCGCCCTGATCCTGCACGCCGACCACGAGATGAACGCCTCGACGTTCACGGCGCGGGTGATCGCCTCGACGCTGTCGGACATGCACTCGGCCATCACCGGCGCGATCGGCGCGCTCAAGGGGCCGCTGCATGGCGGCGCGAACGAGCAGGTGATGCGGCTCCTGCAGTCGATCCCGGCCGACGCGTCGGTCGACGAGGAGATCCGCGCCCGGCTCGATCGCAAGGAGCGGATCATGGGCTTCGGCCATCGCGTCTACAAGACGTGGGACCCGCGGGCGGTGATTCTCAAGCAGTTCTCCAAGCAGCTCGCCGACGAGTCGGGCGACCCGCGCTGGTTCGACATGTCCGAGCAGATCGAGCACACCGTCATCGCCGAGAAGGGCCTCTACCCGAACGTCGACTTCTACTCGGCGTCCACGTATCACTACCTCGGGATCGACACGGGCCTCTTCACGCCGATATTCGCGATGAGCCGCGTCGTCGGGTGGGCGGCGCACGTGATCGAGCAGCACTCCGACAATCGCCTGATCCGGCCGAGCTCCGAATACGTCGGGCCGCCGGCGCGCGTCTACGAGCCGATCGAGCGCCGCGCCGCGCCGCCGGCCGTCGTTTGACGTGGGGGAACCCATGGTTCCCCCACGAGCCCCTTCCTTCCTCGCCCCGTAGCGTTGTCGTGCTCCGGCGAGAGCGCGGTCTCGCCTCCGCCGCAGGCCTTGGGGCGGGGATCTTGCGTCTACGGTTGCCTCGCCGGGTCGCATCCCTGGACATCGCGGCAGCTACCGGCGGATCAGCTCGCGCAGGCCCTCCGGGCGCAGCCGCATCGAGTCGCCGCGGCCTTGCTCGAAGCCGACGTTGCGGTACGCCCGCACCGCCGGCACGTTGCGGGCATCGACGTCGAGCACGATCTCGCGCAGGCCGAGCCGTTCGAACGCGTACTGGCAGACGAGCCGGGTGGCCTCGGTGCCCTGGCCGGAGCCGCGGTGGGCGGCCTCGCCGATCAGGATCGAGAACCGCGCCCGGCTCCAGGCCCACATCTGCAGGCGGGCGTTGCCGATCACCATGCTGTCGTCGACCGCCTCGATCCCGAACGCGATCAGCTCGGTGTCGACGAGCGCCTGCCGGCCCCACGAGCGCAGCTCGGGCAGGGTCGCGAGGGCGTCGGGCGGCCCGCGGCGGCCGTACAGGTAGCGGGTCGTCTCGGGGTCGCTCAGCCACCGCTCCCACGCCGGCGCGTCGGCCGGCCGCAGCGGCACGAGCGCGACCAGCTCGCCCACGATCCGCTCGCCGATGGTCATCCGGCGAGGATACCCGCCCGCCCGCAGGGCTATGCGGACTTGCGGCGGCCGCCTGCGGCAGCCGGCTTGGCGCGCGCCCGTGGGGTCGCGGCCTTCTTCTTCGTCGGAGTCCGATCCTTGCGCACGACGTCGAGCGAGGCGGTGAGGGCGGCCATCAGGTCGGGCGCGGTGGGGCGGGCCTCGGGCTCGGGCGCCTTGGTCGTCTTGCCCTGGCGCTTCTGTTCGACGATCGCGAGCAGCCGTTCGCGGTAGGTGTCCTTGTAGCGGTCCGGCTCGAAGTCGGACGTGTAGGCGCCGATCAGATCCTCGGCCATCTTCAGCTGCTTCTTGTCGACCTTGGACTCGGACGGCACGATGCCGTCGATCGAGCGCACCTCGTCGTCGAAGAACATCTTCTCGAGCGTGATCACGCCCTCGCGGACGCGCAGGCAGGCCAGGTTCTCGCGGTCGTGGTGCACGTAGGTCGCGATCGCCGACAGGCCGGAGCGCTGCATCGCCTCGACGAGGAGCGCGTAGATGGCCTCGCCCGGGCCCTCCTCGGGGCCGAGGAAGTACGTGCGCTCGAAGTAGATCGGGTCGATCTGCTCGGCGGGCACGAAGTCGTGGATCGTGATGCCGCGGTGCTGCTCGCCGCGCGCGGCCTGGAAGTCCTCGTCGGTCACCTGGACGTACTCGCCCTTGCTGACCTCGAAGCCCTTCACGATCTCGTCGGCCGGCACCGGCTCGTTGTCGACCTTGCACACCTTCACGTAGCCGATGCGCCCGCCGTCGGTCTCGTGCAGCTGGTTGAAGCGCAGGTCCTTCTCGCTGATGGCCGTGTACATGCGCACGGGAGCGTTCACGAGGCCAAACGAGATGGCGCCGGTCCAGACGGCTCTTGGGCGATTTGTGGCTGGCATGGCCTGTAAAGATACCCCGGAGGAGTGGATTTCCCTCTAAAGACCGGGCGGGTCTTTGAAACTCATCGGTGCCGGGATGGGGACAGTCCCCGCGTCTGCGCCGACCGCCTACTCGCCGGGCAGCAGCGAGAACACCCGGGCATCCTCGACGAGCCAGGTGCCGTCATGGTCGCGCCAGAGCAGCTCGACGACGCGCGTGTCGCTGTCGGTCAGGTGCAGATGAAGCAGCGTGCGGTTCGCCACCGTGCCGATCAGCTCGGTGCGCTCGGTGCGGGCGAGCAGCGGCCCAAGCTCGTCGTCGCGCTCGGCGAAGTCGGGCGAGAGCCGGCCCGCCGCGGGGTCGGCGCCGCCCTTGTTCACGGCTGCCTCGAGGGCGCGGGCGGTGCGCTGCACCGCGAGCTTCACCTTTGGGTCGCCCGCCATCCGCCCGGCTCTCTAGCCGACCGACTCCACGATCGCGCGGCTGAGGCTCGGGTACTTCGACAGGAACTCGCTGCGCTCGGCCTTCAGGCGCGTCACCCAGCGGGCGTACTCGTCGGCACGGCCCTGCTCGGCGTAGAGCAGGCGCGGCTGCAGGATCGGCAGGTCGGCGGCATCGATCCCGGGGACGCGCGCGGCCACCTTGTAGCCGAAGTCCGGGTCGTCCTCCCACTCGATCGTGCCCTCCGCGATCCCCTTCACGATGGCCGAGGAGTGCGGGATGCGCACCTTGCGCGCGCGCTCGTCGGCGACGGGGCCGCCGACGGAGCCGGTGTTCAGCAGGTAGACCTCGATCGGGTTGGCGGCGAGCAGCTCGAGGAAGCGGTTGCCCTGCAGGTCGTGGCTCATGGGGAAGAACGGGTTCGTCCCCGGCACGCGCAGGAACTTGCCCTCCTCGTCCTTGCCGCCGGCCGACGTGCCGGTCGTCTCGCCGAGCATGAAGAACGCCGCCGCCTGCGGGCCCTCGAGCTTCGCGACCGCGGGGATCACGTTCTCGTTGCGGTTCAGCACGAGCAGGAAGTCGGCCCGGGTGATGCTCGACGCGTCGGCCGCCTCGATGTCGGAGAACGAGAACACGGCCCGGCCGTTCTTGGTGTAGGCCTGGTCGTAGAAGTCGACCTCGCCGGCGTCGGACATGCTGACGTTCTCGAGGTAGGCGCCGGGGCGGGTGACCGCGCCGTGGATGACCGGCTCGTCCTTCGGGTTGAGCGCATAGGTCTTGGCGAAGCAGCCGGCCTCGGTGGCCGAGACGGAGCCGTCGGGCCACCAGGCGACGAAGTCGTCCTGGACCGGCAGCGAGCCGTTCTGGCGCGTGAACGTGGTCGTCGTCTTGCCGGTGCCCGAGAGCCCGACCGTCAGGCCGACGCGGTCGCCGCGCGGCGTCGGGATCACCTTGCAGCCGGCGTGCAGCGCGAGCCCGCCGCGCTCGTGCACGAGCGTGTTCCACATGCGCAGGCCGCCCTTCTTCGACTCGCCGAAGTAGTCGGAGTGGAAGACGCGGGTGACGAGCCGGTCGAGATCGACCGCGATCAGGCGGTCGTCCGGGTAGCCCGGCACCGCCAGGTTGGGCGTATAGATCACGACGAGCTCGGGCTCGATCGCGCCCGCCTCGGGGTGCTGGAAGTAGAGCGCGTCCTGCATGCCGGCGATGTTCGAGTTCCGGGCTTCGACGAACAGCCGGGCGGGGACGCGGTGGTCGGGATCGTCGCCGATGAAGCCGTCGACCTGGATCATCTCCTGGTCGGCGATGTAGGCGTCCTGGAGCGCCGAGACCCGCTCCCACTCGTCCCGGTCGATCGCCTGGTGCGGGTAGGTCTCGGGGTCGTCGGCGACGATGAAGGTGCTGCGCGTCGACCGCGAGAGCACCGTGGTCTGGACGTTCACCGCGCCGTAGCTCGTCGGGCGGGCCGTGCTCATGTCCTTGGCCAGCTCGTGCAGCTCCTGCTGCGGAAGATCGCGCAGGACCCGGCGCGCCGCCGGCATCGGAAAGGCCGTCTTAGCCACGTCTCCTCCAAGAGTCACAAATGGCCACGGTCGGTCCATGGCCACGCCCAAGTTTACTGCAATTTCTCCATATTGAAACTCGTGCGCGCACTGTCACAAAGTCGTTGCCCCGGCGTGGTCGCGGTGCGCCCACCGGCCAGGTGGATTGGTAGGCTGCAGCTTCGAGAGCTTCGCTGCAGCCGTACCCCGGAGGCGTGATGGTCAGACACGACGTTGTGGTGGTGGGAGCCGGACTGGCGGGCATGCGCGCCGCCATCGAGGCATCCCGGTACGGCGTCGACGTCGGCGTCGTCAGCAAGCTGCATCCCACCCGCAGCCATTCGGGCGCCGCCGAGGGCGGCATCAACGCCGCGCTCGGCAACGCCGGCGAGGACAGCCCCGAGAACCACACGTTCTTCACGGTCAAGGGCTCGGACTACCTCGGCGACCAGGACGCGATCGCCGTCATGTGCGCCGAGGGCCCCGGTGACATCTACGAGCTCGAGCACATGGGCGCCGTGTTCTCGCGCATGGACGACGGCCGCATCGCGCAGCGCCCCTTCGGCGCCGGCGGCGCGCCGCGCACCGCCTACGCATCCGACATCACGGGGCATGTGCTGCTGCACGTCCTCTACGAGCAGCTCGTCAAGAGCGGCGTCACGGTCTACGAGGAGTGGTTCGCGCTCGACCTCGTCACCGACGGCGAGCGTTGCGTCGGCCTGACCGCCTGGGACCTGCTCCACGGCGGCGTCCAGGGCATCGAGGCGGGCGCGGTCATCATGGCCACGGGCGGCCTGGGCCGCATCTACCGCGGCACGACGAACGCCTACGCCTGCACCGGCGACGGCATGTCGATGGCGTGGCGGGCCGGAGTGCCGCTGAAGGACATGGAGTTCATGCAGTTCCACCCGACGACGCTCAAGGCCAACGGCGTCCTCATCACCGAGGGCTGCCGCGGCGAGGGTGGCTACCTGCGCAACGCCGAGGGCGACCGGTTCATGTTCAACTACGCCCCCAATGCCGGCGAGCTCGCCAGCCGCGACGTGGTCTCGCGCTCCGAGCAGACCGAGATCGACGAGGGCCGCGGGGTCGACGGCTGCGTCCTGCTCGACCTCACCCACCTCGGCGCGCGCAAGATCATGACCGTGCTGCACGGCTCGCGCGAGCTGGCCATGGACTACGCCGGCGTCGACCCGATCGAGGAGCCGATCCCCGTGCGGCCGGGCAGCCACTACCACATGGGCGGGATCGACGCCGACATGTGGGGCCGCACCGTCATGCCGGGCCTCTACGCCGCCGGCGAGTGCGCGTGCGTGTCGGTGCACGGCGCGAACCGGCTCGGCGGCAACTCCCTGCTCGAGACGATCGTGTTCGGCCGCCGCTCCGGCGCGGCCGCGGCGCAGGACGTGCGCAGCAACGGCGCCCACGCCGTGTTCTCGCCGTCGGCGGTGCGCGTCGCCGAGCGCCGCATCCGGCAGCTGCTCTACAACTTCGACGGCGTCCGGCCGCACGTGCTGCGCGACGAGCTCGCCGAGACGATGTACGAGAACGCCGGCATCTTCCGCACGGCCGAGAAGCTCGACCGCTGCCAGAACGACGTGTCCGAGCTGCGCGAGCGCTACGCGGGCGGGCTGGGCGTCGTGATCCAGGACAAGTCGCGGACGTTCAACTCCGACCTCATCGGCGCGCTCGAGCTCGGCTCGATGCTCGAGATGGCCGACTGCCTGGTGGCCGGCGCGGTCGCGCGCACCGAGAGCCGCGGCGCGCACAGCCGCCTCGACCACCCCGACCGCGACGACGAGAACTGGCTCAAGCACACCCTGACGTCCTACGACGATGGCGGGGTCGCGCTCGGCTACAAGCCTGTGACCATCACCGAGCATCAGCCCGCGGTGCGCACCTACTAACGAAGAGGCGGCATGCAGTTCACCGTAAACATCGAGCGCTGGAACCCGGAGGCAGAGCAGGGCGGCGTGCACGAGTACACCGTCGAGGGCCCCGAGACCTCCACCCTGCTCGACGTGCTCGACGTCATCAAGGACACGGTCGACGGCTCGCTGACCTACCGCAAGAGCTGCCGGATGGCCGTCTGCGGATCGTGCGGGATGCGCATGGACGGCGCCGCGGTGCTCGCCTGCAAGACCCCGATGGCCCCGCTCGTCGAGGCCGGCCGCGTGCCGGTGATCTCGCCGATGGGAAACCTGCCGGTGGTCAAGGACCTCGTGGTCGACATGGAGCCGTTCTGGGACAAGTTCCGGGCGGTGAAGCCCTGGCTCGAGGAGGACGACCACCCGCCGGTGAAGGAGTGGCGGGTGCAGCAGGAGGAGCTCGACCGGATCATGAAGGAGGCGCTCTGCATCCAGTGCGGCTGCTGCGTCTCGGAGTGCAACTCGATGGCGTCGGATCCCGACTTCCTCGGCCCGGCGGCGCTGGCGAAGAGCGCGAGGTTCGTCGGCGACGTCCGCGACCGCGACCGCAAGGGCCGGCTCGAGGCGATGAACGGCCCGCACGGCGTCTGGGACTGCACCCGGTGCTACTTCTGCAACGAGCGCTGCCCGAAGGGCGTCGACCCACGCGATGCGATCGCCAAGATCGGCGCCGAGATCTATTCCGAGGGCATGCTGTCGGACAAGGGAGCGCGGCACGCCCAGGTGTTCGACGTCTCGACCCGCGCGACGGGCTACCTGCTCGAGACGGCGCTCGTGCCCTACACCGACCCGATCAAGGCGATGGACATCAAGTTCGCGATGAACCTCGCCAAGGCGGGCAAGGTGCCAAACCCGCTGCGGCCGCACCGGGCCAAGAAGCTCGACGAGGTGCGCAAGCTCCACAAGCTGCTGAAGAAGCAGGAAGCCGAGCTGCGCGATCAGAAGCGGGCCGGAGTCTCGATCGACCGCGAGGAGGCGGGCTCGTGAAGTCCAGCTACGCGTACTACCCGGGCTGCCTGGCGAGCCTGTCCCAGAAGGAGCTCGACACCTCGACCCGGGCGATCTGCGCGAAGCTCGAGGCCGAGCTGATCGACATCCCCGGCTTCACGTGCTGCGGCGCGGGCGACGTGCACGAGGCCCGGCCCGAGTACTACCTGCACCTGAACGCGCGCATCCTCGGGCAGGCCGAGCAGCTCGCCCAGGACACGCTGCTCACGATCTGCAACGTGTGCACGCTCAACCTGCGCCAGGCCGACCTCAAGCTGAAGGCCGATCCGGAGCTGCTCGAGCGGGTGAACCACAACCTGCGCGACGTGGGCGCCGCCCCGTACGCGGGCGGCATCGAGGTGCGCCACCTGCTGTGGGAGATCGCCGAGGGCGACGGCTACGAGAAGCTGAAGAAGATCGCCTGCAAGCCCCTCACCGGCGTGCGGATCGCGCCGTTCTACGGCTGCCAGATCCTGCGCCCGTCCAAGCTGCTCGGATTCGAGGACCCCGACCGTCCGCAGTCGCTCGAGCGGATCATCGAGGCGTGCGGCGCCGAGCCGGTCGACTACCCGTCGAAGATCAAGTGCTGCGGCTTCCCGATCGTGCTCGCGCGCGAGGAGGTGGCGCTCGGCGAGCTGATTCAGCCGCTGGCCGAGGCCAAGGAGGCCGGCGCCGACGCGATGGTGACGCCGTGCCCGCTGTGCCATCTGTCCCTCGACGCGTGGCAGGGCAAGGCCGCCCGCGAGGCCGACATGGACTTCGGCATGCCGATCTTCCACCTCGCCCAGCTGGTTGGTGCCGCGGCGGGGCTGACCTACGACGAGCTGCTGTTCAAGCGGCACGTCACAAAGACGCACCCGGCGACCGACAAGATCTACGCGCAGCATCCGTAACAGGCGAGCCTCCGCGTGACCCCGAGCTACGCGGCGCTGTTCCGCAACCACGGCGCGCTCATGGTTGCGGCGCTCGGGGCGACCTTCCTCGGCTCGCTCGACGCGCTGATGGTGACGACGGCGCTTCCGACCGCGGCGCAGGACATCGGCGGCGTCGGCCTGATCGCGGTCACTGTCGGCGCCTACACCGTCGCGGTCGCGATGACGTTCCCGGTGGCCGGGGCGGTGATCGACCGCGAGGGCGTCGGGCGCAGCTTCGCGATTGCCTGCGTGCTCTTCGCCTCGGCGAACGTGATCGGCGGCCTGGCGCCGTCGATGCCGGTGGTGGCGTTCTCGCGCCTCATCCTCGGCCTCGGCGCCGGGTTCATGTTCGCCGTGCCGCTCGGGCTCTTCGCCGTCTCGATCCCGCCTGCGCTGCGGCCGCGCGCGTTCGGGATGAACGCCGCCATGTGGGGCGTCTCGGCGCTGGTCGGGCCGCTCCTGGGCGCGATCCTGACGGCGACCGTGGGCTGGCGGTGGGTGTTCTGGGTCAACCTGCCGATGATCGCGACCGTCGCCTGGGCCGGCGCCCTGGCGTTGCGCGGCCATCCCCGGCCGGCGAAGGACGGCCCGCGCCAGCCGCTCAACCTGATCGGCCCCATCCTGCTCGGCACGGTGGTCGCGGTGCTGCTGGCCGTCACCCGGCGGTGGCTGCCGATCGCCGTGCTGGCGCCGGTGGCGGTCGTCCCCGCCGGACTCTTCCTCTGGTACGAGCGGCGCTCGTCCGCCCCGATCTTCACCCACACCGCCAACTCGATCGCCGCGAACGTGGCCTCGTTCGGCGCCGGGATCGCGTTCCTCGGCGCCGAGACCTATCTGCCCCTCCAGCTGCAGGTGGGCTTCACGCA
This sequence comes from Gaiellales bacterium, assembly GCA_036502065.1. Classification (GTDB taxonomy): domain Bacteria; phylum Actinomycetota; class Thermoleophilia; order Gaiellales; family JAICJC01; genus JAICJC01. The sequence goes on along the minus strand of DASXZF010000038.1, from coordinate 5,907 downwards.
CGGGATCGACCTGCCGGGCTACACGCTGTCGGGCGTTCGCCTCGTCGGCGTCGCGCTGCTCCTGTGCACCGTCGCGTGGACCGCCGGCTCGATGGGCGCCGCCCGGGTGAATGCTCGCCCGCGCAGCCAGATCATGCTCGGCACGGCACTCACGGTCGGTGCGACCGTGGCGATGGCGGCGCCGGGCGGCGCGGCCGCGCCGGTGCTCGCCTACGCCGTGTCGGGTCTCGGCATGGGCATCGCCAGCCCGGCGCTCTTCGCCGCGGTGCTCGCCGACAAGGTGGGTGGTCGCGAAGGCCGGGCGACCTCGAGCATCCCGCTCACACGCCAGGTCGGCTCGGGCACCGGCGCCGCCGTGGCCGGGATCGTGTTCGCAGCTGCGCTCTCGGCCGCGCAGATCCAGGCTTCGGAGCACTCGGGGGCGCACGTGCCGGCGGTCGTCCACGCCGCCCGGCTGACCTATCTGGCGGCGGCGGCGATCAGCGCCGTCGGCGTGATCGCATGCTTCTGGCTGCGGCGCGACGTCGAGTCCCCCGGCAAGAGGCACGAGCGGCCCGCGACCGGTCTCGCCGAGCTCGCCGGCGACGGCGGTGAGCCGGCGATGCGCGGCGCCGGATGAGCTCGGCATCCCCGCCGATCGACGTCGCCGCGGCCCTGCGGCGGCTGTTCGGCTTCTCGGAATTCCGGCCGGGGCAGCAGGAGGCGATCGACGCCGTGATGGCTGGGCGCGACGTGCTCGCCGTGATGCCGACCGGGTCGGGCAAGTCGCTCTGCTACCAGCTGCCGGCGCTGCTCTGCGACGGCGTCACGCTGGTGGTCTCGCCGCTGATCGCGCTGATGGAGGATCAGTACGCGGCGCTTCGCAACCGCGGGCTCGAGCAGGTCGAGATGCTGACGTCGAGCATGTCCCCGGACGCGGTCGCCGCCGCCCTCGGGCGCATTGCCGACGGCGAGGCGCGGCTCGTCTACGTGGCCCCCGAGCGGTTCTCGAGCCGCCGTTTCCTGGACGCGATCGGCGCCGTCGGCGTCGCCCGCCTCGCGGTCGACGAGGCGCACTGCCTGTCGGAGTGGGGGCACGACTTTCGCCCCGACTATCTGCGGCTCGCCGATGTGCGCGAACGGCTCGGGGCGCCGCCGACGATCGCGCTCACGGCCACCGCGACCGAGCGCGTCAGCCGCGTCATCGTTGCCGCTCTGCAGCTGCGCGATCCGGTGATGCCGCGGACCGGATTCGATCGCCCCAACCTCTCGTTCGCCGTCGTGCCGGTCGCGGGCGACCACGCCAAGCCGGCGATGCTCGCGCGGCTGCTCGAGGCCGAGGGCGCGCTGCCCGCCGTCGTCTACTGCGGTCGCAGGCGCACCTGCGAGGAGGTTGCCGAGGCGCTCGTTGCCGGCGGCATCCGGGCCGAGGCCTACCACGCCGGCCTCTCGGGCGACAGGCGCAGCGGCATCCTCGGCCGGTTCCTGGCGGGTGACCTCGACGCCGTCGCGGCGACGACCGCCTTCGGGATGGGGATCGACAAGGCCGATGTGCGCTCGGTCGTCCACTGGGCGCTGCCGGCCTCACCTGAGGAGTACTACCAGCAGGCCGGCAGGGCCGGGCGCGACGGGCTGCCCGCCCGCTGCACGCTGCTCTACAGCCCGCGCGACAAGGGCCTGATCGTCTACTTCATCAACCGTGCGAAGGTCGACGGCGGCGTCCTCGAAGCCGTCCACCGCGCGTTCGCCCGCGTCGCCGATCCCGGCGGTGTGTTCCGGATGGGCGAGCGGGAGGTGCCGTGCGACGAGCCGCGCGCCGCGATCGCCGCGCTCGAGCGGGCGGGCGCGCTCGAGCTCTTCCCGGCGCCGATGGGCATCGTCTCGGGCCGGCTCGCCGATGCGCAGCTGTCGCCTCGGCATCTGGGCGCGGCGATGGTGGCGGGCAAGCGGGTCGAGCGGCAGCGGTGGGACCGGCTGAAGGCCATCGACGGGTACGCCACCTCGGAGCGCTGCCGGCGCGAGGCGCTGCTCGGATACTTCGGCGACCGGCCCGCCGAGCCGAAGCCCGACCCGTGCTGCGACCGCTGCAGCGGCGCGCCGGTGATGGCCGCTGCCGGCGCTGTCGAGGTCGTGCGGCGGTCAAGCGGCCGCCGCGTCGCCGGCGCCGAGGTCGACGCCGCGATCCTGCAGGCGGTCGACGACACGGCCGGCGAGGTCGGGCGCACGCGGCTCTCGCAGATCCTGCGCGGCTCGGCCGGCCGGGCGCTCAAGAAGGCCGGGCATGACGCGCTCGCTTCCTACGGGCTGCTGGCGGGCATGACCGACCAGGACGTGCTCGACCGCATCGACCATCTGATCGGCGCAGGCACGCTCGAGAAGACCGCCGGGTTCTATCCGCTCGTGCGCCGTCCGGCGGCGCCGAAGCGGGCGGCGAGCACGGCCCGCGACGCCGAGCTGCGCGCCCAGATCGTCGCGCTCGGCCGTCGCGGCGATCCCGAGGGCCTGCCGTTCCTGACCCGCGTGCTGGCCGCGGCCGACAGCGACGACCAACGCCGGCTCGCGGCGGTCGCGCTCGGCGAGATCGGCGACGAGCGTGCTCGCACCGCGCTCACCGAGGCGCTCTCGGACAGCGCTCCCGCGGTGCGCGATGCGGCCGGCGCGGCACTCGCCCGGCTGTGACGGCGCAGGGGGACCTAAAGGCGCTCCAACGCACTGCCGCTATGGTGGGGATGGTGGGTTGGGCACGAACGAGGATGATGCAGGCGCCGGCGCTGGTCGCGTTCGGCACGCTTGTCGTCGGGCTGGTCGACATCGTCACGGCCATCCGGCCGACCCTGACCGACCGCTACGACCTGTTCCAGGCGATGCTGCCGCCGGACGCGGCGACGCTCGCCCGCTCGATCACCTTCGCCGCAGGCGTCGCGCTGCTCGTGCTCTCGGGCGGTCTTGCCCGGCGCAAGCGGCGGGCATGGATGCTCGCATCGGCGCTCGTCATCTTCGCGGCCGCGGCCCACGTGGCGCGCGGCGGATTTGACGTCGAGCAGGCTGCCGGCAGCGCGGCGCTCCTGCTCGCGCTCGTGGCGCTGCGACGTCGGTTCGACGTCGCCGGCGATCCGACGAGCCTGCGCCCGCTCGCGGGCGGCGTGGCCGCCTCCGGCGTCGCGTGGGCGACGGTCGCGCTCGTGGGCGGGGCCCATACCAACAGGGTTGCGAACGCCGGGTTCGAGATGCTGCTCGCGGGCGGTGCCTTCTGGGCGCTGCACCACTGGCTGCGCGCTCATCGCGAGCCCGCCCACGCGTCGGACTCCGATCGCATCCGCGCCCGCCATCTCGTCCAGCGCTACGGTCGCGACAGCCTCTCGTTCTTCACGCTGCGCGCCGATCGCCGCTACAGCTTCTCGCGTCACGGCAACGCGTTCCTCGCGTACCGCGTCGTCGCCGGGTGCGCGCTCGTCTCGGGCGACCCGATCGGCGCCGCGCGCGAGATCCCGGGGCTGATCGAGGACTTCGGCGCGCTCTGCCACGAGCGCGGCTGGCGAATGGTCGTGCTGCACACCTCCGAGGAGTGGCTCGACCTCTACCGCCGCCGCGGCATGCGTGCGGTCGCGATCGGCGACGAGGCCGTCCTGCGCCCGGCGACGTTCTCGCTCGAAGGCCGGGCGGTGCGCAAGGTGCGCCAGTCGGTCACGCGGCTGCGCAAGCTCGGGTTCGAGGTGCGCGTGGTCGCGCCTTCGGAGGTTACGGCCGCCTGGCGGTCAGAAATCGACCGGGTGACGCGCGAATGGCGCGGCCGCTCCGCCGAGCGCGGGTTCTCGATGGCCATGGATGACCTCTACGCCCACGAGCAGGCCCGGTTCGCGCTCGCCCTCGACGCCGCCGGGCGTGTGCGCGGATTCCTGCACCTGGTGCCGTCGGGAGGCGGCTACTCGCTCTCGGCGATGCGCCGTGGCGGCGGCACGCCGAACGGCATGATGGAGTTCCTGATCTGCGAGGCGACGGTCTGGGCCGGCTCGGCCGGCGCCGAAGAGCTGTCGCTCAACTTCTCGGTCTTCGCCGACGTGCTGCGCGCAGACGAGGACTCGCCGGCGCACCTGCGCGCCGCGCGCCAGATCGTGGTGGGGCTCGACCGCGCATTCCAGCTCGACCGCCTGTTCAGCTTCAATCGCAAGTTCCAACCCGAGTGGCGCACGCGCTACATCTGCTTCGAGCGCGCCCGCGACGTGCCGGTCCTGAGCTTCGCCACGCTGCACGCCGAGCGCCTGCTGGCGCCGCCCGGGCTGCGGCCCGGGCGCAGCACCGGCTAAAGACGATTGATTCCACGCCCCCGCGCGCCTGGGCGTCTGCGTAATCGCAGACGCCTCAGACCGCGTTCAAGCGCGGTGCCCGAAGGCTTCTCGGTCGCGCTCATAGTTCACCCACTACGAACCCTCCCTGCGTCCTTGCGCTGCTCGGCCTGCACTTTGGACATCACGGCGGCGTGGAATCAATCGTCTAGAGCTCGACGACGACCGCGTCCGCGGGAGCGAGCTCGGCGACGCGCCGCTGCGTCGCGAAGAGGATGATCTGACGCTCGGACGCGGCCTCGGCGAGCCACGCGAGCGTGCGTTCGAGGCGCTCGTCGTCGAAGTGCGCAAACGGGTCGTCGAGCAGGACGGGCAGTGGCTCGTCGCCCGCGCACAGGAGCCGCACGAGCTCGAGCCGCTGGACGAGGTAGGCCTGCTTCTGGGTGCCGACCGAGAGCCGGTCGAGGTCGACGACGGCGCCCGTCTCGGGCGCCTCCAGCCGCACGCGTAGATCCTCGTCCACGAACGCGTGGGAGTAGCGGCCGCCCGTCAGCCTGGCGATGCCGGCCTCGAGCGATGCATTCAGGCGGGGCGCAAAATCGCGATAGGTCTCGGTGGCCGCCTCGGCGAGCTCCGACTCGGCCAGGCGCAGGACCTGGTCGATGTGGCGCAGACGGGCGACGTGCTCGTCGGCCGCGTCGAGCTCTTCGCGCAGCGAAGCGAGCTCGGGCAGGCCCCGCAGCCGCTCGGCGACCGCTGCCGTCAGCCGCTCGGACTCGGCCGCTGCACCATCGCGTTGCGCCCGCGCCCGCTCGAGGTCGCGCTCGACGTCGTCGGGGTCGCGGCCGACCGCCAGCTCGGCGTGGCCGTTCAGGCGTCCTACGAGCTGCGCCAGCCGCTCGCGAGCGGCCTCGAGCGAGTCGTCGCCGAGCAGCCGGCGCAGCTCGTCGGATGCGCGCGTGCGGGTGAGCGTGGCCTCGCGGTGGGTCTGGGCGGCGGCCGCGACCTCGTCGTAGCGGCGCAGGCCGGTGTCGAGGTCGGCCGGATCGATGTCGCATCCCGCAAGGGCGGTGGCGACGCGCTCGCGCACCCGGATGAGCTCTGACTCGAGCTGCGTCCGCCCGGCCAGTCGGGCGCGGATGTCGGCGGCCTCGACGCGCACGGTGCCGAGCTCTCCCTCGGCGACCTGGAGGGTGTGGTCGCGCTCGACCGCTGCGCGGAAGGCGGACAGCCGTTCGGCAAGCGGGCCCTCGCCCGGAAGCAGCCGTTCGAGCTCGCGCCCGCCCGGGCTGCGCCGGCCGCCGAGCGCCCACGCGCCTGCGGCGACTGCCACGAGTGCGCCCAGGCCGATCAACGCGCTGATCCCAGCGATGACCCCGGCGACGGCGAGTGCGATGCCCGCCCCGGCGGCTGCCAGCAGCGGCGCGCGCGGCGGGCCGCCTCGGCCGATCTCGGCGGCCGCCGCCTCGACCGCCGGTGCCCGTGCCGCGGCGCCGCGATCGGCGTCAACGGCGGCGACACGCTCCTCGAGCTCGTGGCAGCGGTCGGCGAGCCGCGCCGCCCGCTCGGCGTCGGCAGCCGTGTCGGCGGCGCGATCGGCGAGCTCGGACGCGAGGTCGTGCATGCGCCCGCGCAGCGCCGGCAT
>DASXZF010000037.1:0-3191 GCA_036502065.1 Gaiellales bacterium | reverse complement strand
GCGTCCCGCGTCCAGGCCAGGTCGGGATCGTCCTCGGCGGCCATCGACCGCTGCTCGGCGGCGAGGGCGTTCAGGTAGTAGCCGTGGTAGCCGTGCGCCGCGCAGAACGGGTGGTATCCGCGCGGGACGAGCAGGACGTCGAGATCGCGCACCGTCCAGGTCTCGTCCAGGTCGCCCGTGCGGCTGTAGAGCCGCTGCACGCCGAACGCCTCGGGCGCTTCGAAGCGGTAGGCGTAGACCTCCTCGAGGTCGTTCTCGACCGGCAGGCGCTCCTGCTCGTGCTTGTGCGGCGGGTACGACGACCAGTTGCCCGCCGGCGTCAGCACCTCGACCACGAGCAGCCGGTGGGCCGGGAACTCGGGCGCGACGATGTGGTTGATCTGCCGGGTGGCGTTGCCCGAGCCGCGCACCTCGACGCGCACCTCCTCGGGCGCGATCGGCCGCACGGGGTGGCCGGCATCGGCGCGCGCGCCGCACACGCCGACGATGCCCTCGCCTTCGAGGACGCAGGTGGTCTGCGGCGGCAGGTAGAGCGCACGCGGCAGGTCGGCGAACGGCGAGGAGCGCTCGCCCAGGCTGTACCGCGTGCCGGCGACGGTCGCCGAGAGCTCGCCGCCGATGTTCACGAGGCACACTTCGTCTCCGCCGGTTCCGAGCTCGACCCGGCCGCGGACGCTTTCCGACCGGTAGGACAGCCACCGCCAGCCGGCGCCGGCGGGGGTGACGGCGGGCGCCGGCGCCCGCAGCATGAGCTCGCTCATAGGAGGTCTCCTTCGTTGGGCATCGCGACCGAGCATCCGAGGCGGGCGGCGACGTGCGCACCGGCGCGGTTGGCAAGCTCGGCCGCCCGCTCGGCCGAATCGCCGCGCAGCAGCCGCCAGCCGAGCGCCGCAGCAAACGCATCGCCGGCGCCAAGGCCGTTCACCACCTGCACCCGGTGGCCGCCGATGCGGGTGGCCGTGCCGTCGCGGCGGTGCACGGTCGCGCCGTCGGGACCGTGCTTGTGGACGAGCGTGCCGGGGCCGAGCGCCAGGATCCGGCCGGGGTCGTTCGCGCCGGCGGCCGCCGCGATCTCCTCGTCGGAGCCGAGCACGACGTCGGCCATGGGCGCGCACTCGCGGATCGCGGCGGCGTAGTCGGCCGGATCGTCCCAGAGCATCGCCCGCCAGTCGAGATCGAGCACGGTCGTCCCCGCCGAGTCGGCATGGGCGGCGGCCGCGGCCAGCGTCGCCGACCGCGACGGCTCGCGGGCAAGGCCGGTGCCGCTCACGTAGAGCAGCGGCGCAGCGGCGATCCCGGCCAGGTCGAGCGCGGCCGGCGCGAGCTCCCAGTCGGGGCACGTCGGCGTGCGGTAGAAGGTGATCGGGAAGCGGTCGGGCGGCCACGCCTCGCAGAACGCAAGGGCCGTGCGCAGCGTCGGGTGCACGCCGAGCCAGCCACAGTCGACGCCCTCGGCCTCGAGGAACTTGCGCACGAACCGGCCGTGGCCGTCGTCGCCGACCGCCGAGACGATCGCCGCGCGCACGCCCAGCCGGGCGAGGCCCGTGGCGACGTTGGCCGCAAACCCGCCCACGTACTTGTGAAAGCCCTCGACGTCCTCGAGCGGCGTCTCGAGCTGCATGGGGTAGAGGTCGACTCCGCACCGCCCCATGACCACCACCTCCGGCCGGAACGGTGGGGTTTTGGGAGGTGGCGCGTTCGACACAGGATGGTTTCGCTTTGGAGAAAACGCCACTTGACAAGGCGGAAATCGAGGCAGAAGATACGCGATCGGTTGAAACGTTTCAACCCGACGCAGGAGTCCCTGGTGCAGATCGGCGTGTTCAACGACGGGCTTTCACACCTGAGCCGCGAGCAGGCGTTCGCGTGGTGTGCCGAGCGCGGCATCGCCCGAATCGAGATGGGCGTAGGCGGCTGGGCGCAGGCCGCACACCAGCTCGACCTCGACGAGCTGCTGCGCGAGCCGGCGGCCCGCGACCGGCTGGCGGGCGAGCTGCGCGCCCACGGCCTCGAGCTCTCGTGCGTGAATGCCGCAGGCAACCCGCTGCACCCGAATCCCGCCATCGGCGGGCGCCATGCCGGGCTCGTGCGCGGGGCGATCGAGCTCGCCGCCGCGATGGGCGTCGACCGTGTCGTCACGATGAGCGGGTGCCCGGGCAGCCGCGACGGCGGCCACACGCCGGTGTTCGCGCCGTGGGCGCTCACGCCCGACGACGAGGCGCTCTGGGAGTGGCAGCTCGACCACCGCCTGGCGCCGTTCTGGCGCGATCTGTGCGCCTGGGCGGCCGTCGAGGCGCCCGCCGTCCGCATCTGCCTCGAGCTGCATGCCGGCGCGTCGGCCTACTCGAGCGGGTCGTTCCTGCGCCTGGCCGAGCACGCCGGGCCGAACCTGGGCGTGAACTTCGACCCGAGCCACTTCTGGTGGCAGGGGATCGACCCGCTGTGCGTGATCGAGGACGTCGCGCCGCGGATCGGGTTCGCCCACGGCAAGGACACGCTGATCCACGCCGATCGCGTGCGCCGGCAGGGCGTGATCGACTTCCGCCATCCCGTTGACCCCGACGTCGCGACCTGGCACTTCGCCGCCGTCGGCACGGGCCGCGACGTGTCGGAGTGGTCCGAGCTGCTCGCCGCCCTGCGCGCCGCGGGCTATGACGGCGACGTCTCGATCGAGCACGAGGACCCGCGCACGTCGGCCGAGGAGGGCATCGAGACCTCCCTGGCCGCCCTGCGTGCTGCGCTCCAGCAGTCGGAAGTGCCGGTCGGGTGACGGTCACGATGCTCGACGTCGCCCGCAGATCCGGTGTGTCGGTGGCCACTGTCTCGAACGTCCTGCACTCGACGGCGCCGGTGGCCAAGGGCACCCGCCAACGCGTGCTCGCGGCCATCGACGAGCTCGGCTATCGCCAGAACGAGGTGGCGCGCTCGCTCAAGCGGCGGGCGACCAAGACGCTCGGCGTCGTCATCCCCGACGCCCTGAACCCCTTCCACGCCACCGTCGCCCTGCAGGTCGAGCGGCGCGCGCACCGCGACGGGTTCGCCGTGCTCGTGGCCGAGACCGAGAACGACCCCGCCACCGAGTCGGCGCAGGTGCGGGCGCTCGTCGGGCGCCGCGTCGACGGCGTCATCTTCCCGGCCGTCACCGCGGGCTCGACCATCCCATCGGAGCTGCTCGACCGGGGCGTGCCGGT
>DASXZF010000036.1:0-12265 GCA_036502065.1 Gaiellales bacterium | reverse complement strand
GTAGAGGCCGAGCGCGACGAACACCGTCACGGCGGCCGTGCGCGCATCGGTGATCGACCGCACCCGCACGGCCCGCTCGAGCAGGCAGGCGGCCAGGACGGCCGCGGCGATCACGACGCCGGCGGGGATCGAGAACCGCGCGACCTGGCGCAGGAACGAGCTCGAGTCGGGCCGCTCGCTCGACGGGATCAGCGCGATCACGAACCCGGGGATCCCGACGGTCACGGTTGCCGCGAGCGTCAGGTGGCGCGGAAGCAGGGGGAACCCGGCGGTCGTGAGGCCGAACGCCAGGATCACGCTCGCGGCGAAGACGGTCTTGGTCGCGAACAGCCGGGCGACGCGCTGGATGTTCAGGATGATCTGGCGGCCCTCGCCGATGGCCGCGGGGACGGCCGCGAAGTCGTCGGTCACGAGCACGCTGTCGGCCACGCTCTTTGCCATCTGCGCCCCGCTGCCCAGTGCGATCGCTAGTCGCGAGCCCTTCATCGCGGGCACGTCGTTCACCCCGTCGCCGATCATCGCCACGTACTGCCCCGCGCCCGTGAGGGCCTCGATGAGCATCCGCTTGTGCTGCGGCGAGAGCCGGGCGAACACCGTCGAGGTGGTCGCGATCGCCGTGAGCTCGGGGCCGGGCTCGGGCAGCTGCGCGCCGTCGACCGCCGGGCCCTCGACGGGGATGCCCGCCCGTGCCGCGACGGCGGCGACGGTCGTCGGCGAGTCGCCGGACATGACCTTGACCCGCACGCCCTGCTCGCGCAGGAACGCGATCGTCGTCTCGGCTTCGGGGCGCACGTGCTCCTCGAGCGCGATCACGGCGATCGGCTCGATCGCGGGCGCCGGGACAGCCACGTCGTCGTCGGCAGGCGCCGAGAGCTCGGCCGGCGTGCGGCCGAGCACGAGCGTGCGCCGCCCGGCCTGCTCGTGCTCGGACACGAGCGCCGGGGCGGCGGCGCCCAGCAGCACGTCGGGGGCGCCCAGCACCAGCGTGCCCTCGTCTCCGTCCAGGTGGACGGCGCTCCACTTCCAGCGCGACGAGAACGGCACCTCCGAACGCACCGCACGGGCGGTTCCCGGCATGGCCGCCGCGATGGCGTCGACGGTGTCGTTGCGCGACGTCGTGGCCGCGGCGTAGTCACGCACGGCCTGCTCGGCCGCGGCGGCGTCGGCGGCTCCGGCGGGGGTGACCCCGTGCAGGGCCAGGGTGCCGTCGGTGAGCGTGCCGGTCTTGTCCATGCAGACGGTGTCGACGTTGGCGAGCGACTCGACGGCGTTGAACGACTGCACGAGCATGCCCCGGCTCGAGAGCCGCACGGCGGCCACCGCGAATGTGAGGCTCGTGAGCAGCACGAGCCCCTCGGGGACGAGCGTCACGATTCCCGCCGTTGCCGTCGCGGCGGCCAGGCGAAACGGCGCGTTGTGGTGGATCAGGACGTAGACGAAGGCGGCGCCCAGGGGCAGCATTACGGCCACCGTGACCAGCAGGAGGCGGTTGATCTGCTGTTCGAGCGGTGAGCGGCGATACCGGAACTCGCGCGCCTCGCCGACGACCTGTGACGCATAGCTCTCCGCGCCCGTGCGGTTGGCGAGATAGCGCCCGGCGCCCTCGACGCAGAACGAGCCCGACAGGATCTCGTCTCCAACGCCCTTCTCGACGGCTCGCGACTCGCCGGTGAGCTGTGACTCGTCCAGTCGCAGGGCGGAGCTCTCGACGAGCGCGCCGTCGGCGATCACCTGGTCGCCGGGCCGCAGCGCGACGAGATCGCCGTCGACCACCTCGCCGGCGGGCGCCTGCTGCTCGCTGCCGTCGCGGACGGCGCGGGCGTGCGGGGCGACCAGCAGCGCCAGGCGGTCGAGCGCGCGCTTGGCGCGGATGTCCTGGAAGATGCCGATGCCCGTGTTCGCGACCAGAACGCCCCCGAACAGGCCGTCTGCGGGGCGTCCGGCGGCGATGATCACGACCCAGAAGCCGCCCAGGATGAGGTTGAACAGCGTGAGCGTGTTCGAGCGCACGATGCTCGCGTACGAGCGGCTCGTGGCGGCGGCCTCCCGGGGTGGCGCCGCCTCCAGGCGGCGACGCGCCTCGACCTGCGTGAGGCCGGTGAGCCTGGCTTCGGACACCCGTCCGAGTCTATGCGGTCACGGTTGGATCCCCGTCCCGTGGTACTTGTGCGAGCAATACTTGACTACTCACGCACATCTGCTAGGGTTATTTGTGTAGTCAAGTTTTCCATCGAACAAGGGGTTCACACATGAGCACGCTCGAATCCACCGCCACCGGCAGCCTGCCGGCGGGCACCTGGCAGCTCGACGCCGTCCACTCGCAGGTCGGGTTTGCGGTGAAGTACATGGTCGGCACGTTCCGCGGCAGCTTCTCTCCCGTCGCCGCGACGCTCGCCGTCGCGCAGGACGGCAGCGCCGGCCTGACCGGCTCGGCCCGCGCCGAGAACGTGAAGGTGCAGGAGCCGAGCCTGATCGCGCACCTGCTCTCGCCCGACTTCTTCGACGCCGAGCGCGCCCCCGAGCTGCAGTTCCGCTCGACCGGGATCCGCACCTCCGGCGACCACGTGGCCGTCGACGGCGACCTGACGATCAAGGGCAGCACCCGGCCGGTCACGCTCGAGGGCTCGGTCACCGAGCCGATCACCGACCCGTACGGCCGCGAGCGCATCGGCATCACGCTGAACGGCACGATCGACCGCACCGACTTCGGCATCACCTGGAACAACCCGCTCCCGAGCGGCAAGTCCGCGCTCGCGAACGAGGTCAGCCTCGACGCCGAGCTCTACCTGGTGAAGGAGTAACGGTCACATGCTGAAGGTGCTCGGCGTCTCCGGCAGTCTGCGCACGGACTCCCACAACAGCGCGCTGCTGCGCGCGGCGGCGGATCTCCTGCCGGCCGATGCGCAGCTCGAGCTGTGGCACGGCCTGCGGGAGGTGCCTCCGTATGACGAGGACGGGGACGTCGAGCCGGCACCCCCGGCGGTCGCAGCGCTGCGCGCGGCGCTCGCCGGGGCCGATGCCGTCCTGTTCTCGACTCCCGAGTACAACTCGTCGATCCCGGGCCAGCTGAAGAACGCGCTCGACTGGGCATCCCGCCCGATCGCGGCGAACGTGCTGCGCAACACGCCCGTCGCCGTCGTCGGCGCGAGCACCGGCGCCTTCGGGGCCGTGTGGGCGCAGGCGGATCTGCGCAAGGTGCTCGGGGCCATCGGCGCCAGGGTCGTCGAGGGCGAGGTCGCCGTCGGGCATGCGCACCAGAAGCTCGCCGCCGACGGAACGTTGCTCGACGACGGAGTGCGCGATCAGCTCGCCGAGGTCGTCGACGAGCTCGTCGCGACGGTGCGCATGCGCGCCGCTGCGGTCGCCGCCTGACCTGAGGCCGCCGCTCTAGCGGTGGCGGTCGGGTGGCCGGCGCGAGCGCACGCTGGTGGCGCCCAGCTCGGATGGCTTGCGGACGGGCTCTTGCTTGTCGCACCGCTCGCAGCGGCGATACCAGACCCGGCCCTCGTCGTAGAGCGATTCGAGCTTCCACTGGTGCCGGCAGGCACGCTCGACCGCCAGCCGGTCCTCACGCCGCACCCCCAGCCACAGCAGGAGCAGCGCGACGCACAGCACAAGTCCGACGACGTTCGATTCCACGCAGTGGAGCTACCCGGCCGCTGCCAGGTTGAAACACCCAGGCGCTTCAGGGCAGCAGGTGAACTGTGCGGCTGATCATCGTCATGTCGAGGATCCGCCGGATGGAGGGCGATCCGCAGACGAGCTCGAAGCGGGCGCCGCGCTCGGCCATCCGCTGTGCCGATGCGAGGATGACGCCGAGCGCCGTCGAGTCCAGGAACGTCACCGACGCGGCGTCGACGCGGAGCACCGAGCAGCGCTCCGCCTCCGCAGCGTCGAGCGCCTCGCGCAGCGCGTCGGCCGAGTTGATGTCGAGCTCGCCGTCGACGCGCACCACCGTCGCCGTCTCCTCGACGGTGTCCCTGGTGAACCGGGCCGATGTCGCCCTCGGCCCCCCGCTGCTCCCGGCGTCTTCCATTGCACGCACCTTACCCCGACCGCGACGCCCGCTCACCACCGAACGTGCTGCCAGCGGTCGTTGTCCGAAGGCATGACCGTACCACAGTCTCCGGCGATGTTTGAAGGCGGCGCCGGAGCGCACACATCACCTCCAGACCGTACGCAATCTCTGGAGGAGAGCCACTCAATGCAGCCGCACTCACATCGCACGGACGTCGAGCTGATCGCCGCCCACCGGCGCGGCGGTGACCCCGAATCCCGCGAGCAGCTCGTGATGCGCCACGCCGGCCTGGTGCGTTCGATCGCCCGGCGCTACCACGGCCGCGGTCTCGCGCAGGAGGACATCGAGCAGACCGGGTACCTCGGGCTGATCCAGGCCGTCGACCGGTACGACCCCTCCCGTGGAGTGCCGCTGCGCGCCTACGCCGCCCGTACGATCGAGGGCGAGATCATGCACCTCTTCCGCGACCGCGGCTGGGCCGTGCGCGTGCCCCGCTCGCTCCAGGAGATGAGCCGCCGGGTCACCGCCGTGCGCGAGCGCATGGGTCACCGGCTGGGGCGATCCCCCTCGCTGCAGGAGCTGGCCGAGGCGATGGGCGAGACCGAGGACCGGGTCGCCGAGGCGATCGCCGCCGGCCGTGCGTACACGGCCGAGCCGCTCGCCGACACCGACGCGGCCGGCGACGGCGGCCCGGGAGAGGGCGCTGCAGCCGGGCGCGTGCTCGCCTCCGACGAGCCCGGCTTCACCGCGGTCGAGGATCGCGACCTGCTCGAGCGGGCGATGCGCACGCTGCCGCCCCGCGAGCGCCGTATCGTCGGCTGGCGGGTCTATCAGGATCTGACCCAGGCCGAGATCGCGGCCCGGACCGGGATCAGCCAGATGCACGTGTCGCGCCTGCTGCGCTCGTCGCTCGAGACGATCGAGGCCGAGATGGAGCAGAGCGCCTAGATGGTTGACTCCACGCCCCCGCGCGCCTGGTCGCGCGGGGGCTGGTGAGCTGGTTCGGGGGCGCTAGAGCGCCGCGGCGTCGGCGATGGCCGCGGCGCGCGTCGGCGCCGTGGCCAGCCGCTGCTCCATGCCCGTGAGCTCGAGCAGGCGGCGGACGCCGTACCCCGTGCTCTCACCAAGCGCGACCCGGAACGCGATGCCCCGCTCGCCGGCGTCCTCCCGGGCGAGGATGAGCACCCGCAGCACGGTCGAGTCGATGAAGGTCGTCTGCATCAGGTCGACGACGACGGCTGCGCCCGACGCGAGGGCTGCGTCCAGCTGCCGTTTCAGCTCCGGAGCGGTGGAAAGGTCGTGCTCACCGGTGACGGTGACGACCTCGACGCCCGGCTCGGCCCGTTCGGCGACGATCGCGTTCACATCCGGCACGATAGTCAACCTCGCCCGCCCCTATGACGCCTGTGGCCTCAGATCGAAGGTCATCCGCACGAGCGTGCCCGCATCGGCAGGGGTGTCGATCTCGAGCGCATCCGCGATCGCGGCCATCACGGGCAGCCCGACGCCGAGCCCCGGGCTGTCGACGCGCGGCGCCATCCCGGAGCCGTGATCGCGCACCGTGACGGTCAGCAAGCTGCCGGCCGAGAGGGCTGCCGACACCTCGACCGGGCCCGGCGTATCCGGGTAGGCGTGCAGCACGGCGTTCGCGCAGGCCTCGGTCACCGCCAAAGCGATGTCGGAAACACGCTCATCGGAGCTTCCTGTTCCTTCGAGCAGACCCCGTAACGCGTGCCGGACGAGCGGAACGTTGTCGGCCAAGGCGGCCAGCTCCAACTCGAAACCGGACGAGTTGGGCGTCATCGCTCCTGACGTTACCCGTCGCATCCTTGTCCTACTCATTTCCCGTCAGGCGCAAAACGATAACCGCGACATCGTCGGCCGGCGGCCCGGGGTTGAAGTCGAGCACCGCCCGCTCGATCCGGTCCGCGATGCCGGCGGCGCTCATCCCGGCCGACGTGCGCAGCAGCTCGACGAGCCGGTGCTCGCCGAACATGTGCCCCTCGAGCCGCTCCTCGGTGACGCCGTCGGTGTGGAAGACGACGGCGTCGCCGGCGCGAAGCTCGACCGTCAGGTCGGAAAGCTGCACCTGCTCGTAGATGCCGAGCAGCGTCCCCGGCGTGCCCGCCTCCTCGACGGCGCCGTCGCGGCGGATGAGGAGCGGCGGCGGGTGGCCGCCGCAGCACACCGTCAGGCGGGCGCTGCCGCCGCCCGGGGCGATCTCGAGCCGGCCGATCGCGACGGTGCAGAAGCGGCGCTCGACCGCCTGGCGCAGGAGCGCCTGGTTCAGCGTGCGCAGGATCGACCGCGGCGAGTGCTCGCGCACCGCCGCCGCGCGCACGGTGTGCCGGGCGATGCCGGTCAGTGCAGCGGCGTGCGGGCCCTTGCCGCACACGTCGCCGATGGCCAGGAAGAGGCTGCGCTCGCCCGTCTCGAACGCGTCGTAGAAGTCGCCGCCGACGTCACCGCCGCCGCCCGCGGGGTGATAGACGGCAGCGAGCTCGAGACCGGGGACGTCGGGCAGGTCGGGCGGCAGGAGGCTGCGCTGGAGCGTGCGCGCGACCTGGTCGCGATCCTGGTAGAGCCGGGCCGTGTCGATCGCCGTGGCGGCGCGGCGGGCGAGCTCGGTCGCAAACGCGAGGTCGTCGTCGCCGTACATGCGTCCGGACTCGGCGGCGACGAGGGTCAGGGTGCCGTGCGTGCGTCCGCGAGCGGTGAGCGGCACGACGATCACCGACCGCATGCCGAGCCCGCGCAGGATCGCCCGGTGCTCGTCGTCGCGGGCGGCGCGCTCGAGGAACGCCGCGGGCATGCCGGCGTCGACATCGTCCCCGCCGCGGCGCACCACGCTTGCGCCGACGGCGTCGTCGGGGTCGGGCGGATAGCGGCGCACCAGCTCGCGCGCGAGCTCGACCTTGGCCGGATCGGAGTGCGCGACCGAGATCGAGTGGGAGCCGTTCGCCTCGACCACGTCGACCGCGCACCAGTCCGCCAGATGGGGCACGATCACGTGGGCCAGGTCTCCGAGCGCCGCGTGGAAGTCGAGCGACTCGCCGAGGACGTCGGATGTGCGGGCGAGGAGCTCCAGGCGCATTCGCGCGCTCTGCTCGGCCTGGTAGGCCTGGGCGCGGTCGACCGCGAGCGCGATCCGGCCGGCGGCGAGGCCGATCAGATCCACCTCGTCCTGGCCGAGCGGGCGCGGGGCGAGCCAATCGGTCTCCAGCACTCCGACGGTGCGCGGGCCCACTCGCAGCGGCGCGGCCATCAGCGTGTGCACGCCGCGGTTGCGCAGGAGCGGGCCCGACTCGTCGTCGTTCGGGTCGTGCACGACGATCGGCGCGCCTGCCGTCACCGGAGCCGCCACCGATGGGTCGTCCGCCGCGACCACGAGGCCGCGGCCGCCCGCCAGACCCAGGCCGTCGGTGGCGCGCACCGTCAGCTCGAGGCCGTTCGGCTCCATCAGCAGCACCGCCGCCGAGTCCGACTCGAGCTCGCGCCGCAGGAGCGCCAGGATCTCGTCGAGCAGGTCGTCCAGGTCGACGTGCGAGAGCGCCGCGTCGGACAGGCGCTGGAGCCGCTGCGCGGCGTCGGCGCGCTCGCGCGCCTCGCGCAAGAGCACGGCGTTGTCGACGGCGACAGCCGTCCGCCGCGCCAGCTCCTCGGCCACGGCGATGTCGTCGGGCCCGAACGGCGCCCGCCCGCCGCAGACGAGGAGCAGCATCACTCCGAGCGTCCGGCCGCGGGCGGCCAGCGGCAGGATCACCGCCGAGCGGGCGTCGATGCCGCGCACCGCCTCGATGTGGCGGGGGCCGTTCAGCCGCGCTCGCAGCACCTCGTCGGTGAGCTCGGGCAGGATCTCGGTGCGCCCCTCACGCAGTGCGGCGGTCATGTTGAACCCGTCGGGATCGGGGGGAAAGGCCCGGAGGCGCTCGCTGAGTGGCGCGCGGGCCCGGTCGGCATCGGCCACGGCCACGCGGCGCATGCCCGCGTCGCCGTCGAGCAGGTCGATCGCGCACACGTCGGCCAGCCACGACGCCGCCAGCCGGGCGACGCCCTGGAGCCCGGCCTCGGGATCGAGCGACCGCGCCAGCAGCTCGCTCGCCTGCAGCAGCAGCTCGAGGCGCATCTGGGCCGGCTGGACGTCGGCGTCGCCCTCGCGCCCGAGTGCGACCGAGATCGTGCCGGCGGCATTCCCGTCGGCATCCGTGATCGGCGCGGTCAGGATGTGGACGCCGATCCTGGTGCCGTCCTTGCGCACGGCGGCGACATCGCCGTTCCAGGGCACGCCTGCGCGCACGCTCGATCGCAGCGCCCCGACGACCGCCGGCTCGACGCGGTCGCCGCTGAGCTGCGCCGACGTGTGGCCGACGGCCTCGGCCGCCGAATATCCGAACAGGAGCTCCGCCTGGCGGTTCCAGGTGACGATGACGCCGTCCACGTCCGTGACCACGATCGCGACGGGCGCCTGCTCGATCGGCCCCGTGCCCGCGATCCCGGCAAGCGCGAGCTCCGGGCCGGTCATGTCCCGCTGCCGTTCCCGGCCGGGACGCGCAGCTCGTCTCTGAGCGCCGATGGCATGCGCCAGCCTAGTTCGGGCTGCAATCGGTGTCAATCGGCGTCTGTCGGGCGGTGCGACAGGCGCTAACCTCTCATGTGGTGCCCAACGGAAAGGTCAGCCTGCGTGTGCTCGGTGCGGCGCCGGCTGCAGCTGTGGCCGAACCGGTGCTGCTCGCACTCGGCGCCCGCGCCGGCCTCGACGTGGAGCGCCTCGACGAGCTCGCCATGGCGTTCAGCCTCGCGGTCAGACGCGCGGGACGACCGCTCCTGATCGAGCTCACGCCCGCCGACGGCACGCTGACCGTCGCCGTGCGCCCGCTCGAGGCCGGCGGTCTGCGCGAGTGCCAGCAGGCGCTGCGGGGGCTCGTAGGCCAGGTCGAGGTCGAGGGCGACGGCGAAGGCCTCGTGATGCGTGCCGGCTGATCGAGCCGGCCGGCTGGCGGTAGAGGCAGCGGCGGGCTCGGCCGGCGCGAAGACCGAGCTGGTCGAGCTGATGCGGCCGCACGTTGCGCGGCTCGCCCGCCGCCTCGCCGGCGATCGCGTTCCGCGTCAGGATCTGGAGCAGGCGGGCATGGTCGGCGTGCTCGCGGCGGTGGACGGGTTCGACGCCGCCCGGGGGACACCGTTCGAGGCGTACGCCGCCCGCTACGCCGTCGGTGAGATGCTCGCATTGGCGCGCCAGGCGGTGCCCGCCGTCCACGTGTCGCGCACCGGACGCGAGCTGGCGATGGCCGTCGAGGCGGCGGCCGACGAGCTGTTCGCCGAGACCGGCTCCGCGCCGACCGTCGAGCGGATCGCCGCCCGCACCGGCCTGGATGCCGAGCAGGTGGTGACGGGCCTGCGCGCCCGGCGCGCGCTCGCGCCGCCGCAGGGCGGCGAGCCCGGCCTGCTCGAGGCCCATGGCGGCTACGAGGATGCGATCGAGCAGGTCGAGGGCCGGCTCGACGTCGGCCGGCGGCTCCGCAGCCTCGACGAGCGCTCCCAGGTGATCGTCGCGATGCGCCTCGGCCTCGAGCTGTCACAGGCCGAGATCGCCGAGCGCCTGGGCATCTCGCAGATGCACGTCTCGCGGCTGCTGCGCGCCGCCCTCGAGCGGATCTGGAGCACCGAGCCCGAGGCGGGCTAGGCCGGGAGGGCGTCCACCCACGGCTTGCGGTCTGGCGGGCCGGGCGCGATCCGCACCCGCGGGGAGTCGCCCAGCTCGGCCCAGATCGAGCCGAACGTGAGCCACGGCCGGGCGGGCGCTGCGATCACGCACAGCGGGGCGTCGCGGTCGGCCAGCACCGGCTCGCAGTCCGCGCCGGAGGTGACCGCCGGTGCCGCGGCCGCGACCGCGGCGAGGCGAGCGTGCGAGTCGGGCTCGCCGGCGCCGTTGCGCAGCGGATCGATGTCGGTGCTGCGCAGCGGGTGGTTGGTGTGGCACAGGCGGCCGGTGCCGTCGTCGGAGCGCACCGCGCCCGCCGCGGAGCACTCGTAGCCGGCGACGCCCGTTGGGTCTGCGACGGCGTAGTGCTGCCCGGAGGCGTGCGGCACCCGCTCGAGGAACGCGCCCGCCGCGGCCGCCGTCCCCCGCTCGAGCGCGCCGCGCATCACGAAGGCGACGGGCAGGCCGTCGCGCGAGTGGTTGAGCATTGCGAGCGTGTTCACGCACACGCCGACCCCGGCGGCGTTCACGCCCGTCAGGCCGATCATGCCGGCGGCCGTCAGGATCGCCCCCTGGCCGCCCTCGCCGGTGACGCGCAGGATGGCCTGGGCGCCGTCCATCACCTCGGGCAGGTCCATGTTCTGGGCGAGCACCGCAGGGCGGCCGGCGTCCGGTGCGATCGCAAGCAGCGTGCACGCCAGACGCGGCTCGGCGGGGGCCGTGAGCCACCACTCCTCGTCCATCAGGTTCAGCGCCAGCACCCGCTCGAAGGCGACGTCCGCGGCCTCGGCGATCCCGCGCACCTCCTCGAGGAGATCCGGCGTGTGGCGCTCGATGGCGGCCACGAACCCCGTCGCCCCCGTGAGCTCGGCGACGAGCGCCGCCGGCGGGCGGTGGAGGCGAGCGGCGACGCCGGCGTCCCAGCGCTCGAGCAGCGCGTGGATCTGCGCCCGCAGCGCCTCGCCGTGAGCGCGGCCGCGCGAGCGCCCGCCGCCACGGCATTCGACGATCGCATCCGGAGTCACGGCCATGCCGTCGATCCTATCCCGCCGTTCCCGCAGCACGACGACGAGATTGCCGAGGTCTAGAAACGGTCACCTTCCTCCGCTACGTTGAGATGGTGAGGTGCTTTCGCCTGCTCGTCGCCACCCTTGTCCTGGCCACCGCCTGCGGTCAGGCGAAGGCCGTGCAGTCGCAGGCGCCGCCCGTCTCGACCGCCCCGAGCCCGCCGCCGGCACAGGCCCTGGCCGGATCGGCGGTGCGCACCGCCCGGGCCGGCAGCGCCCACATCGCTCTCGATATGCGGATGACGGTGGCGCCCGAGAACGAGACGCTCGTCGCGCACGCAAGCGGTGTGATGTCGTTCCGCTCCCGGGCGGCCGAGATGGTCACGCGCACCGAGCTTCCCAGCGGCGCTTTCCAGACGATGCGGGAGGTCACGGTCTGGCCGGTCGTCTACATCCGCTCGCCCGCGTTTGCCGCTCTCCAGAGGCGCGGCCGGCCGTGGGTGAAGATGAACATGGCGACGATCGGCCGGGCGCAGGGGATCAACCTGAACGCCCTGGCCGGGGCCGGCAACGACGACCCCTCCCAGATGCTCTCCGTGCTCCAGGGCGAGTCCGACTCGATCGAGACCGTCGGCCACGCCACCGTCCGCGGCGTGGGGACGACGCACTATCACGCCGTCATCGACCTCTCCAAGGTGGCCGCCGCCGCCTCGCCGGGGCTGCGGGCGGCCGTGCGCCGGTCGGAGGCGCGCCTCGAGGCGGTGCTCGGCGCGCACACGCTTCCGATGGACGTCTGGATCGGCACCGACGGCCGCGTCCGCCGCCTCGCATACACCGTGACCGTGCCGCTCGGCGCGAACGGCGAGACGATGCGGATGGAGTTCACGATGGACATGTACGGGTTCGGGGCGCCGGTGCAGGTGAAGGCCCCTCCCGCCGCGCAGACGACAGACATCACCGCTGCCGTCGCGGCACACGCCAACGGCGGGTAGTCTCACCCGCGTGAGCGGGATCGCGCACTGGGACGAGGTCGAGGGCGTCCACCGGTCGGCCGGCCACCTCGACGCCGAGTGGCTCGATCTCGGCAGCGCGGCCGGCTCGCAGACCGTCGGGCTGCAGCTGAACCGGATCGCTCCCGGCGGGTGGTCGACGCCGGCGCACATCGAGCACTCCGAGGAGGAGATCTTCTGGGTCCTGCGCGGCTCGGGCGTCTCGTGGCAGGATGCGGGCGCCGGCACCGAGACGTATGCGGTGGCCGCCGGCGACTGCCTCGTGCACCCCGTCCGCGGGGCGGCGCACACGCTGCACGCCGGCGACGACGGCCTCGACGTGCTCGCGTTCGGCGAGCGCGGGCTCGGTGGCGGCGCGTACCTGCCGCGGGCGGGACTCTCGTGGCACGGGCCGAGCTGGGTGCGCTCGGGCGGCGAGCCGTCTCCGTGGCAGGGCGAGGCCCGAGCGGGCGCGCCCGAGCTCGTCACGGCATCGCCGCGACCCGGCTCGATCGTGCATATCGACGGCGTCGCGGGCAAGCGCCGCGAG
>DASXZF010000035.1:0-4938 GCA_036502065.1 Gaiellales bacterium | reverse complement strand
TTCGCAGCGCCACCGACCGCGCCGGCTACGTGCTTGCGACCGGGCCGGACCGGGCCGCCGCGCTGCGCCGCGCCGCGGCCGCCGTCGACGCGGTCAGATTCGAGGTGCGATGACGACGCCCGCCACGGGCCGGCTCGCGATCGACGGGGGCAGGCCCCTGCGCGCGACGATGCTCGAGTTCTCGCCTCCCGTGATCGGAGCCGAGGAGATCGAGTCGGTGGTGGCGACTCTGCGCTCGGGATGGCTGACGTCGGGCCCGCGCACCGCCGAGCTCGAGCAGCGCTTCGCCGCGCGCACCGGCGTCGCCCATGCGATCGCGACGTCGTCGTGCACCGAGGCGCTGCACCTGTCGCTCGTCGCGGCCGGCATCGGCGCGGGCGACGAGGTGGTCACGACCTCGTTCACCTGGCCGGCCACGGTGAACGCGATCCTGCACACCGGCGCGACCCCCGTGTTCGCCGACGTCGATGCGGGCACGCTCGACGTCGACCCCGACGCCATGCGCAGCGCCGTGACCGCCCGCACGCGCGCGCTCCTGCCGGTGCACTTCGCCGGCGGGCCGTGCGACATGGACGCGATCACACCGATCGCCGCCGAGCACGGTCTGCGCATCGTCGAGGACGCCGCCCACGCCGTCGAGGCCGACGTCCGCGGCCGCCGGATCGGCGCGATCGGCGACTTCACCTGCTTCTCGCTCTACGCCACGAAGAGCCTCGCCGGCGGCGAGGGCGGGATCGTGACGACGGCATCGGCCGAGGCGGCCGACCGCCTGCGGCTCCTGCGCGCCCACGGCATCACCCGCGACCCGTGGAAGCGCGCACGCACCCACATGCTCGGCCACTACGACGTGGTCGAGCCCGGCTTCAAGGCCAACCTGGCCGACCTCCAGGCGGCCGTCGCCCTGCCCAAGATCGACCGCCTCGAGCGCTTCCATGCCCACCGCTCGGAGCTGGTGGCGCGCTACGACGAGGGCATCGCGAGCCTCCCCGGCATCGAGCCGATCGGCCGCCCGGCCTACGGCCGCCACGCCCACCACCTGTACGTGGTGCGGATCGACCCGGCCCTGGCCGGCGCCGATCGCGACGGCTACGCGGCGGCGCTCATGGCCGAGAACGTCGCCACCGGCCTGCACTTCCTGCCGGTGCACACGCTGACGTGGTATCGCCAGAACCTGCCCGTGCCCGACCTGCCGGTGACCGAGCTCGCCGGCCGGCAGGTGCTCTCGCTCCCGCTCGCCGCCGCCCATAGCAATGCGGACATCGACGACGCCGTGGCCGCGGTGCGCAAGGTGCACCACGCCCTGACCCGGTGATGACCAGCCGCCGCACCCGGGTGGCGCTCGAGGCGGTGATCTCGGCGGTCGTGCTCGGGCTGCTCCTGCGCTGGGCCGGGATCCACCAGGTCGCCCATACGCTGCGGGGCACCAACCTGCGCTGGTTCCTGCCCGCCGTGCTCGTGAGCGCGGTGACGGTGCTCGTGATGGCGCTTCGATGGCAGATGCTGCTCAGCGCCAAAGGGCTTCACATCCCGCTGGCCTGGCTCACGCGCACGTACTTCGTCGCCCTCTTCGCCGGCCAGTTCCTGCCGGCTGCGATCGGCGGAGACGCCGTGCGGGTGATCGAGGTCGGCCGCCGCACAGGGGACGCGCCCGAAGCGGTTGCGTCGGTGCTGATCGACCGCCTGGTCGGGCTCGTCTCGCTCGTCGTGCTGGCGGTGGTCGCCGTGCTCGTGAGCGGCGCCGGCCGCCGCCCCGGCGTGATCGCGGCCGAGGCGGCCTTCGGCTTCGCCGCCGCCGGCGTGCTCGGCCTGCTGTTCTCGAGCCGGCTGCGCGGCGCGGTGGCGCGCCGGCTCGAGCCGCGCGCGGCCGGCCGCCGGCTTGCCTTCGGCCGGCGGTTCTACGACGCCCTGCACGCCTATCGCCACCTTCGCGGCACGCTGACCGCGGTCGCCGTTCTGGCGCTCGCGGTGCAGATCGCCCGCGTCGGCGTGATCTGGATGCTCGTGCGGGCGCTGCAGCTCGACGTGCCGGATTCGGTGGTGCTTTTGGCCGGCCCGATCGTCTTCGCCGCCCTGGCGCTGCCCGTGTCGCTGAACGGCATCGGCGTGCGCGAGGCGGTGTTCGTCTACTTCCTGCACGGCCATGCCGGCCGGCCGCAGGCGATCGCGCTCGGCCTGGCCTTCTTCGCAGTCGGCACGCTGACGGCGCTCGGCGGCGCGGCCGTCCTGCTCGTGCGCTTCACCCGCCACGGGGCGGGCGCGATCCGGCAGCGCACCGAGATCGGCGATCCGCCCGCGCCGAGCGGCGAATAGGGGTTTTCCCCGAGGCCAAGTTACCGCGGTCGGGGGATGACAGTGCGAGCGCGAGTGGCCGATCCTGGCGGCATGCGCGAAACCCCCCGCACCCGCATCCGCACCGCTGCGATCCCGTCGGGATCGATGCGGGCGGTGAACGCCCTCCTGGCTGTCGCGGCGACGCTCTGCATTCTCGCCGCAACGACCGCCAGCATCATCCGCTGACATCCCCCGCCGGAGCCGAATCGGCCTCCCGGCGGGGATTCAGCCCAGCACGCTGACCCACACCTGGCGCGTGCGCGGGCCGTCGAACTCGCACAGGAAGATGCGCTGCCAGCGTCCGAGCGCAGGCGCGCCGTCCTGCACCACGATCGGGTGGGTGCAGCCGACCAGGATCGCCTTGATGTGCGAGTCGCTGTTGCCCTCGGCATGCGCGAACGCGCGCGAGCGCGGCACGAGCTCCGCCAGGTGGGCGAGGACGTCGGCCGCGACGTCCGGGTCGTAGCCCTCGTTCACCGTCACCGCGGCGGTCGTGTGCGGCACGTGGACCAGCACGCCGCCCGACTGGACGCCGAGCGCGGCGACGGCCTGCGCGACGCCGTCGGTGATGTCCACCATCTGGTCGCGGCGCGCGGTCTGCACCGAGAAGCGCTCCATCCGCCGATGCTACCGCTCGCGGGCGGGTGAATACCCGGTGCCAGGCACCCAATATTCACGTGCTGCAAGCACCGCCGGCGGCTCGGCGTCCATGTAGGCGGCGAGGCCGGGCGTCGTGCGGACGCGCCCGGAGGCGTCGACCCGCAGCGCCTCGACGCCGTCGGGAAGGCCCGAGCCCCGCCACGCAGACCCGAGCAGCACGGCCTTGGCCTGCACCTCGGCCACCCATGCCCGCCCGGCCACGGCCGCGGCGAGGTTCGCAGGCCCGCCGGCCGAGACCCCGGTGCGGGGGTCGATCAGGTGATGGCGCGGCTCGCCCGCGACCGTCCAGCGCCGCCGCAGGGTGGTCGACGTCGCGACCGCTCCGCCGGCGAGTCCGAGCATGACGACCGGCGTGTCCGTCCACGGATGCTCGACCGCGACCGTCCACGCCCCGCCCTCGGGGGCGGTGCCGGCGACGCGCACGTCGCCGCCCAGGTTCACGCATACGCCGTCGGCGCCGGCGGCGATCAGCTCGTCGGCGACGATGTCGGCCGCGAGGCCCTTGCCGATCCCGCCCGGATCAACGCCGGTGCCCGCGGGTAGGCGCACCCAGTCCGGGCCGGTCTCGATTCCGGCGCAGCCCGTCTGGGCGCTGCTGCGCCCCGGCATCGCCGCGGGTGGGATGCGGGCGAAGGTGCGGTCGTATCCGGCCCTGATCACCGCTCCGAGCAGGGTGGGGTCAAAGGCGCCGCCAGACATGCGCCAGCCGTCGAGGGCGCGCTCGACGAGTTCGACCGTGTCGGGCGAGACGCCCACACGCCGGCCCGCGCAGGCGTTCAGGCGGCTGATCTCGCTGTTCGGCAGGAACCGGCTCCAGAGGCGCTCGAGCCGGGCGATGCGGCGCGCCGCCCGGTCGGCGAGACCCGCCCGGCCGCCGACGACGATCAGGTGCGCGCCGGTGCCCATCGCGCAGAAGCGGCGCTCAGCTACCACTGCTCGATGTGTTCGCGGAGGGGGCGGGGGCGGCCGCGGTGGCCGTGCTCGTCGACGCCCGTGCGGTCTTGGTCGTGTTCGAGTGCGACCGGGTCACCCGGGTCGCATCGTCCGAGCCGGTCGCCGTGGTGTGCTCGGACGACGCCGAGGCGCCGGTCGCCGCCGACGTGGTGCGCGCCGGCGTCCCCGCCAGGGCGAGGTGGCCGGCGATCCCGATCGTCGCGAGCGCGCTCACGCCGGCAGCGGCGATGCGCGAGCGGCGGGCGGGGTGTCGCCGCGGAGGTGTCGGTGTTCGATCCATGCAGGCATGGTCGTCCGCCCTCCTGCGCGTTGGCTGTGAACGTGGTCCGAATGGCCTGGGAAGGCGCTCACAGCGTCCTCCCAGGAACGGCTCACGTCGCTCACGGCTCGCCCGGCGACGATGGGCGCATGACGCACAGCACCCTGCTCTGGTACACGGCCCGCGCGGCGGGCATCGTCTCGTGGGCGCTTCTGGCGGCAAGCGTGCTCTGGGGACTCGCGCTCAGCACGCGCCTGCTGCGCGGACGGCCGCGGCCAGCCTGGCTGCTCGACCTGCACCGGTTCCTCGGCGGGGCGGCCGTCGTCTTTCTCGTCGTCCACGTCGTGACGATCATGCTCGACACCTACGTGCACTTCGGCCTCGTCGAGGTGCTCGTCCCGCTGGCTGCGGGCTGGCGCACGGTGCCGGTCGCCTGGGGCATCGTCGCGATGTACCTCCTGCTCGCCGTCGAGCTCACCTCCCTGGCCCGCGGCCGCCTGCCCCGGCAGGTGTGGAATTCAAGCCACTACGTCGCCTTCCCCCTGTTCGCGTTCGCGAGCCTCCATGCGCTCACCGCGGGCACCGACCGCACGGCCGCCGCGTTTCGCGTGGGCGTCTTCGGGGCCATCGCCGTGATCGGCGCGCTCACCGCCGTCCGCGTCGTCGAGGTCGCCCGCCGCGGCCCGTCGAGAGCGCGCGGGCCGATCGCACCCCGGACGGCCGCCGCCGGGCGC
>DASXZF010000034.1:0-18819 GCA_036502065.1 Gaiellales bacterium | reverse complement strand
GGACATGCTCTCGGGCGGCAGCAACAGCTCCACAGGCGCCCCCACGGGCGACTGACGCGTGCGGGGCGTCGATCCGCGCCTGACGGCCGCCACGCCCGCGGTGCGGCGATTCCTGGCGGCCTGCGCGCTGCTTGCGATCGCGACCGCTGCCACGGTGATCCTCCAGGCGACGCTCATCGGCGACGTGATCGCGCGTGTCTTCCTCGGCCACCGCACGCTGCACGCGGTCGGGCCGCCGCTGGCCCTGCTTGCGGCAGCGGCCGTCCTGCGCGGCGCGCTGGCCTGGGCCTTCCAGGCCGGCGGCGACATGACGGCCGCGGCCACCACGCGCGCGCTGCGGCGCAGGCTCGTCGCCGCCGTCCTCGGTGCGGGCGCCGAGGGGCGGTCGACCGGGGCGATCGCAACGGCCGCCGTGGACGGGATCGACGCGCTCGACCCCTACTTCAGCCGCTACCTGCCCCAGCTCGTGCTCGCCGCGGTCGTGCCCCTCTCGATCATCGCTTGGGTCGCCTTCATCGACCCCGAATCCGCGCTCATCATGGCGGCGACGCTGCCGCTCATCCCCATCTTCGGCGTGCTCGTCGGGCGTGAGGCGGGCCGGCGGGCACGGTCGCGGCACGCGGCCCTCGCCCAGCTCGGAAGCCACTTCCTGAGCGTCGTCCAAGGCCTGCCGACGCTGCGCGCGTACAACCGCGGGACGGCACAGGCAGGGCGGATCGCCGAGACCTCCGAGGGCTACCGGCGCGAGACGATGGCGACGCTTCGGATCGCGTTCCTCTCGGCGCTCGTGCTCGAGCTGGCGGCGACGCTCGGAACGGCGATCGTCGCGGTCGAGATCGGCATCCGGCTCGACGATGGCGGCATCGCGCTCGCGCAGGCGCTCACGGTGCTCGTGCTCACCCCCGAGCTCTACCTGCCGCTGCGCGCCGCCGCGACGCAGTTCCACGCGAGCACCGACGGCATGGCGGCGGCGGAGCGGATCTTCGCCGAGCTCGAGGCGCTCCCGGACCCCGAGGCGACGACGGGAGCGGCGCCGCCGGCGGGCATGCAGGCGATCAGCCTGGTGGACGTCGGGTTCACCTATCCCGGGCGGACCGAGCCGGCCCTCTCAGACGTCGACGTGACCGTGACCGCGGGCGAGCGGGTGGCGATCGTCGGCCCCTCGGGTGCCGGTAAGACGACGGTCGTCCGGCTCCTGCTCGGCAGCGAGCAAGCGCAGGTCGGCCGGGTGCTCTACGGCGACAGCGACCTGCGGTCGATCGACCGCGACAAGTGGCGCGCACAGGTGGCCTGGCTGCCGCAGCGGCCGCACCTGCCCGCCGGGACGATCGCCGACGCCATCCGGCTCGGACGGCCCGATGCAACCGACGCAGAAGTGGCCGCGGCCGCGGCCACCGCGGCCGCCGACGGGTTCATCCGCGTCTTGCCGGCGGGGTACGCGACGCGGGTCGGCGACGGCGGCGCCGGGCTCTCGGCCGGCCAGCTGCGCCGCGTGGCGCTTGCGCGGGCGCTCCTGCGCGACGCCCCGCTGCTGCTGCTGGACGAGCCGACGACGAACCTCGACCCCGACGCCTGCGCCGAGATCGCCGCGTCGCTCGCAGCGATGCCGCGCGACCGCACCCTGATCGTGGTCACCCACGACGAGCAGCTCGCCGCCCGCGTCGCCGACCGGATCGTGCGCATGGACGCGGGGCGCATCCGCGCAGGCATGCTCGCCGGGGCGCCCACGTGAGCGTTGCGCAGACCCGATCGCCCGTCGTTCGGATCGCGGCGCTCTCGCGCCCGCACGCGGGCCGGCTGCTGGCGGCGGCGGTGCTCGGTGCGCTTGCGATCGGCGCCGGCATCGGCCTGCTGGCGACGTCCGGCTACCTGATCTCGCGCGCCGCCCAGCGTCCCCCGATCCTCGAGCTCTCGGTCGCGATCGTCGCCGTCCGGTTCTTCGGCGTCTCCCGCGCGGTGCTGCGCTATCTCGAGCGGCTGGCGGGGCACGACGCGACGCTGCGCGCGCTCGGAACGGTGCGCGCGCGCCTCTTCACACGGCTCGAGCCGCTCGTCCCGGCCGGCCTGCCCGGCGTGCGCACCGGCGACCTCCTGAGCCGGTTCGTCGCCGACGTCGACGAGCTCCAGAACCTGTGGCTGCGGGCGGCGGGGCCGATGGCGGTGGCGCTGCTCGCCGGGGCGATCGCCGTCGGCGTCGCCGCGTTCGCCCTGCCGGCCGCCGCCCTCGTGCTCGCCCTGCTCCTGCTCGCCGCCGGGGTGGCGCTGCCGGCCGCCGGGGCGCTCGCCGGACGCTCGAGCGCGCACCGCGAGGCGCCGGCCCGCGCGCGCCTGTCGGCCGAGCTGGTCTCGGCGCTCGACTGCGCGCCCGAGCTGGCCGCCTTCGGCGCCGCCGGCCGATCGGCCGCGCGTGTCGACACCTGCGACGCCGAGCTCGGCGGCCATCGCCGCCGGACCGCCCTCGTCGCCGCCGCCGCGGAGGGCCTCGTCACGGCGCTCGCGGGGCTGGCCGTGGCCAGCGTGCTGCTCGTGTCCATCCCGGCCGTGTCGGGAGGCGCGCTCTCGGGCGTCTACCTCGGCATGCTCGCGCTGCTCGCGCTGGCGGCGTTCGAGGCCGTGCGCCCGCTCCCGGCCGCCGCCGCCCACCTGGCCGCAACGGCGCACGCCGCCGGGCGCGTGCTCGAGCTGACCGATCGCACACCGCCGGTCGCCGATCCCGAAGCTCCGGTCGCACCGGTGGGACGCGGACACATCAGGGTGCGCGGCGTGCGTGCCCGCTACGGCGACGGGCCGTGGGTGCTCGACGGGATCGATCTCGAACTGCGGCCCGGCCGGATCGTCGCCCTCACCGGGCCGAGCGGCGCCGGCAAGACGACGCTCGCGAACCTGCTCGTGCGGTTCCGCGACCCCGACGCGGGCTGCGTCGAGCTCGACGGCACCGACCTGCGCCGGTACGCCCAGGCGGACGTCCGCGCGATCGTCGGCCTCGGCGGGCAGGAGGCCCACCTGTTCCCGACGAGCATCCGCGAGAACCTGCGCATCGCCCGGCAGGCCGCGACCGACGCGGAGCTCATCGACGCCCTGCGCCGCGCGCACTCCGCCGACTGGGTGGCCGCGCTGCCCGAGGGCCTCGACACGCGGCTCGGCGAGGGCGGCGAGGGCGTCTCGGGAGGCCAGCGCCAGCGGCTCTCGCTCGCGCGCGCCCTGCTGGCCGACGTGCGCGCCCTCGTGCTCGACGAGCCGGCCGCGCACCTCGACGCCCGGGCGGCAGCGGCGCTCACCCGGGAGCTGCTCGAGACGGCGCGCGGCGCCGGCGTCGGCGTCCTCATCATCACGCACCGCCCGGGCGGGCTCGAGGCGGCCGACGAGGTGCTCGAGCTGCGCGACGGCCGCATCGCGGCCTCCACGAGCGCCGGGGTCAGCCCTTGATCGCCCTGATCGTGATCGAGATCGTGAACTTCGCGCCCTGACACGCGTCTGCGACGCTCGTCGGCATCATCACCGCCAGGACGAGCTTGGCGCTCTTCTTCGGCGCGATCTTGAGGCCCGCCTTGGGGTGGGTCACCGTCACGGTCAGGTTCTGGGCGGCGGTCGAACAGCCGGCGATCGAGGTCTTCGTCACCTTGGTCTTGATGGTCGCGATCTTGATCCTGCCGCTGTTCGGGTTCTTGATCATCGCCGTGAGAGTCCGGGAGGCGCCCGGGTAGAGACCCGCGAGCGGCACGCCCTTGACGGTCACCGGCTTCTTCGTCGACGCCAGCAGCTCGAGCCGGCCGGTGTGCGCCGGCCCGGGATGCGCGGCGGACGACAGGGCGACGCCGGCGGTGACGGCGAGCACGACGGCTGTGGAGACGAGGAAGCGCATTGTCAGGGCTTGAAGGTGAAGGTCGTCGAGGTGGTGGCGGTGTTCGCGGCGCCGTCGGTCGCCACGGCGCGGATCGTGTAGGACGAGCCGGTGGTGAACCAGGCCGCCGCCGCCGGGAACGTCCAGCTCGGCAGCGCGAGCGGCGAGGACATGAGCACCTCGCTCGCCGACGAGAACGAGCTCGTGCCCGGGTTCCAGTAGAGGCTCGGCGACGTGGCCTGGCGCAGGCTCAGCTGCACGCCCGAGACGCCGCTCGTCGCGTCGCTCACCGTGCCGCAGATGTCCGCCGTCGACGGGGTGCTGCAGCCGGCCGACCAGCCACCGTTGTAGGCCGCGGTCGGGAAGGTGATCGCGATCACCGGCGCCGTGTCGTCGATGGTCACCGTGGGCGAGATGCTGGCGGTGTTGCCGGCCCGGTCGGTGACCGTGACGGTGTAGGCCTTGCTGCCCGCCGTGATCGAGGCCTTGCCCGTCTCGACGGGGCTCGTGTAGCCGTAGGTGACGCCGCCGACGGTGCAGCCGGTCGCGCACGCCGGCATCGCGACGGCGGTCGCGCCGGTCGTCAGATTCTTGACGTTCCCGCTCACGGAGTAGATCCCGTTCGCGTCGGTTGCGCTCGCGTAGACCGTGTAGGTGTGGCCCTGGCTCATGTAGCCCGGAATGCCGGTCGCGACGGTCGCGATCGCCTCGGCCGAGAGCGCCGGCGCCGTGTTGTCGACGGTGACCGACCCGTTCGCCGTGGTGGCGTTCGAGAGGCCGTCGGTCGCGGTGACCGAGAACGCCACCGAGCCGGCCGCGAGCGTCGATGCCGCGGTCTTCGAGGCGCTCTTGTAGCCGTAGGTGACGCCGCTCACCGTGCACGATGTCGTGCAGGCCGAGAGCGCGAGCGCGGTCTGCCCGCTCGTGATCGTCGCGACGTTGGCCTTGACCGAGGCGATGCCGAGCGCGTCGGTGGCGTTCGCGTACACGATGTAGGCGCCGCTCTTCCTGATCAGGCCGGCGACGCTCGTCGTCGTGTTTGCGATGGCCACACCGGAGACCGTGGGCCCGGTCGCGTCGACCGTCACCGAGTAGGAGCCCGTCGTTGCGTTGGCCGCCTTGTCGGTCGCCGTCACCGAGAACGGCGTCGCACCCTGTGCGATCGAGGCGCCGGCGGTCTGGCTCGCGCTCTTGTAGGCATAGGTGACGCCGCCCTGGGTGCAGCCGCTCGAGCAGGCCGAGAGCGTGAGCGCCGTCTGGCCGGACGTCAGGCCGGAGACGTTCGCAGCGACGGTGGAGACGTTCGTGTCGGCCGCGTTGGCGTAGACGACGTAGGCGCCGCCCGGCTTGGTGTAGCCCACGAGGCTCGGCGTGGTGTTGACCACGACGGCTGCGGTGACGGTGGGCGAGGTGCTGTCGGCGGTCGCCGTGAAGCTCGTCGTCTGCGCGTTGGCCGCGGGGTCGGTGGCGGTGAGCGAGAAGCTCTTGCCGCCGTCGGCCAGCGAGCTCGCGGTGAGCGAGGCGCTCTTGTAGGTGTAGGTGACACCGCCCGCGGTGCACGACACCGAGCAGGTCGTGAGCGCGACGGCCGTCTGGCCCGACGTGATGGTCGAGACGTTCGCCGTCAGCGCCGCGATGCCGCTCGCGGGCGAGCCGCCGTCGGTCGCCTTCGCGTACACCGCATAGGTGCCCGACGAGTGCACAAAGCCGGCGGTGGCCGGCGACGCCATGGCGACCACGGCGGCCGAGATCGTCGGCTTGGTCGAGTCCACGATGACCGAGTGGGAGGCGGGCACACCGGTGTTGCCAGCGTTGTCCTGGCCCCAGATCGTGTACGTCTTCGTGCCCTGGACGAGGCCCGCGGTGGCGGTCTGGGTGGCGGTCGACCAGCCGTACGTGATCCCGCCGACCGTACACCCGGTGCTGCACGGCGAGAGCGAGAGGGCGGTCGCGCCGGTCTCGACGTTGGCCACGTTCGCCTGCACCCAGGCGACGCCCGAGACGCCGACGTCGACCACGTTCGCATAGACGACGAACTGGCCGCCGGGCGCAACCGCGCCTCCGGCGACGGCCATGCCCGGCGGCGCAACCGTCGCAGCGGTGACGACCGGCGCGTGGAAGTCGGCGCTTGCCTGGGCAATGCCCACGCCACCTCCGGGCAGGTGCCACGACGCGGACGCGGTGGTCACGCCGACCAGAAGGGCGGCGATGACCAGGAGTCCGCACCGCGTGCGCGGCGTGCCCCGGAGACGGGCGAGCATCAGATCCGGCCTAGGAAGCGCTGGCTGCAGTCGCAGTCAGGTACACGGTGAACGTGGCGCCCTGACACGAGTCGTTGGCGGCGGTGCTCATCGCGATGTCGCCGGCGGCGTCGATGTCGATCGACCCGTTGGCGGGGATGCTCCAGCCGTCATTGTCGGTCGTGAACGACAGCGACCCCAGGTTGCAGCCGGAGTGGCCGGCGTCGACCGAGAAGCCGTTCGTGCCCTGGGTGGTGTCGAGCGCGACGCTCGAGACCGAGACCGGGAACGGGTTGGAGTTCGCGGCGGACGTGTCGACGTCGGCGGAGCCACCCGGATAGAGCGACGTCGAGGGCGTGCCGGCGGAGAGCGTGAGCGGGACCGCGCTGGTGGCGGATGCCGTGCCGGTGCCGCCGCCGTTCACGGTCCAGGCCGCATAGGCGACCGAGCCCGCGACGAGCAGACCGACGGCCGCGGCCACGGTCGTACGCACGATGCGTTTGCGAGTCATGAGTTCCTCTTTGAAGGGGGGAAGGAAGAACGCGCGGACGCAGGCAGAGTCGGCGGACGTTCGTCTTTACAATTCGGCGGCGGATGGTGAGGGCCGCATACCGCGAAAAGGGGATCTCCCCCCACGGGCGGGCCTCCGGCGGGCGGGTAGCCCGCCTACCGCAGCGCCGTGATCAGGATCTGGACGGCGACGATCTTCGCGATCATGACGAGCGGATAGACCGTCGAGTACCCCACGAGCACCTGGTCCTCATCGGTCGCATGCGCGGACGCGAAGGCGAGCACCGCCGGCTGCGTCGACACGCCCGCGACCATGCCCGCGAGCTGCGATGCGGGCAGCCGCAGCAGCCGCATGCCGGCCATGACCGTGAGCGCGACCATCACGATCGTGACCGCCGCCCCGGCCAACACGATCGCCGCGGCCTGCGGCGACGTCACGGTGTGCGCGAAGGACTGCCCCGCCTTGGTGCCGATCCCGGCCAGGAGCAGCACGGTGCCGAACTGGCGCAGGGTCATGTTGGCGGCGTGGGGCAGCTGCCAGACGAGTGCACCCGTGCGCTCACGCGCGCCGAGCACGAGTCCGGCGATGAGTGGACCGCCGGCGAACCCGAGCGTGAAGACGCCGCCGCCGGGGAGCGGCAGCGGCACGAGACCGAGCAGGAGCCCCGCTGCGATGCCGAGCGAGAAGGTGAGCACGTCGAGCTCGCGCAGGCTGCGGTAGGAGTCGCCGAAGAGCTCGTTCACCTGCGCGAGCCGGTCGCGCGGCGCCACGACTCTCACGTGATCGCCGAGCTCGAGCACGAAGTCCGGCCGGGCGACGAGGTCGGTGTCGCCGCGGCGCACGCGGGTGGCGGTCGCATCGATCAGCTCGAGGCCGATATCGTGGATCCGACGTCCCGCGAGGGCCGCGTTCGAGACGAGCACCCGGCGGAAGTCGAGGTCGGAGCGGTCATCCGTGAGCTCGGTCGAGGTGCGCGCTCCGACCAGATCGACGGCGAGTGCCACGTCGATCGCCGACCCGACCACCGTGACGAGGTCGCCGGCGTGGAGGGTGAACTGCGGCTCGGCGGCGTGCACGGCGCCGTCGTGCATGATGCGCCCGAAGCTGACCCGGTTCTCGAGCTCGGCGGCCAGCTCGGCGATGGTGACCTCGGCGAGATACTCGACCCGCGCCGTCTCCTCGACGAGCCGCTCGCACTTCGGTGAGCGATCGCGGCGCAGGAGCGCGTGGCACGAGAGCAGCGGGATGAGGACGCCCAGCGGATAGCACAGCGAGTAGCCGACGATGGGCTGCGCGCCGACCGTCGCAAACGCGGCTGCGCCGGTGTGCGCCTGCAGGTAGCCGACCGCCGCCGCCAGCGCGGGAGTGCTCGTGACTGCCCCTGCGAAGATGCCCGCCCCGACCCCTGCGCTCGCTCCGATCGCGTGCGCCGCGGCGACCACGGTCACCCCCACGACCACGAGCGTCGCAAGCGCGGCCGCATTCAGCGGCAGGCCGCGGCGGCGAATCGCGGCGACGAACCCCGGGCCGGAGGCAAGCCCTGTCGTGTAGACGAACGTCGCGAGGCCCAGGATCCAGA
The DNA here is from genome assembly GCA_036502065.1 of Gaiellales bacterium. GTDB lineage: Bacteria > Actinomycetota > Thermoleophilia > Gaiellales > JAICJC01 > JAICJC01. The sequence continues at coordinate 10,648 of DASXZF010000034.1, read as the reverse complement.
CGTCCTCCGGCACCACCCAGCGCGCGCTGACCGCTCCGGCGCCGATGCCGACGAAGAGCACCGCCGCGACGCCGAGCGAGAAGCCGCCGATCGTCACCCGGCCGGCGACGAACCCAAGCGCACACACTCCAAAAAGGAGAAGCACGGGGTTCTGTGCCACGAGCGAGATCACCCTCCGGTGTTCGGCGCCCGGACGGGTGGATGAAGGCGCCTCAGCCCAGGAGCACCGACGCGAGCACCGCGCGATAGTGCTCGAGCGGGGGCGTTTCCAGGCCGGGCACCTTCGCGATGTCGTCATATCGGCGCAGGCGCACCGCATCCTCGGCGAAGAGACCGCGCCGGAAGTCCTCCACCTCGGCGGGCGAGAACGGCCCGCCCTGGAGCTCGAGGCTTCGCCGGGACGCCTCGGACAGCTCATCCAGATATTCGGGCTCGACCGCGCACAGGTACCGCTTCGAGGCGACGTGGAGCCGGATCGGCTCCGTCACGGCAGCCGGGAAGTGCCGCTCGAGGAACCGCGAGCCGACGTCCTCGTGCATGCTGTCGACGCCCTCGGCGGCACAGTCGGGGTGGAGGTCGTGCACCATATGACCGAAGTCGTGCAGCACCGCGGCAGCCACGAGCGTGGCGGGAGCGGCGTCCTCCTCGGCGGCGCGCGCGCTCTGCAGCATGTGCTCGGTCAGCGAGACGGGCTCGCCGAGATAGGCCGAGTCGCCGCTGCGGCGAAACGTGGCGAAGATGTCGTCGATGATCGCGCTCATGGGGCGATCACCCCCATGGCAGCGTGTAGAGCTTCTGGTTCGTCATCGCGCGGATCGCCTCGACCACGCCCTCTTTGACGCCGAGCCCGGAGTCGCGGATGCCGCCGAACGGCGTCACCTCGGTCCTCCAGCCCGGCACCTCGCGGACGTTGACCGTGCCGCAGCGCAGCTCTTGCACGCAGCGCAGCGCCGCGTCGAGGTCGTTGGTGCAGACGCCGGCCGACAGCCCGTAGGCGGTGCCGTTGGCCACCTCGAGGGCGGCGTCGAGGTCGCGCACGCGGATGATCGGGGCGACGGGGCCGAACGTCTCGGAGGCCACGAGCTCGGACGCCGGCGAGACGTGGTCGAGCACCGCCGGCGCGATCAGGGCGCCCGTGCGGCCACCGCCCGCGAGCAGCCGTGCGCCCCCCGCGACTGCCGCGCCCACCCGCCGCTCGATCGTGCGCGCCGCGGCCTCGTCGATCACCGTGCCGACGTCGGTCGCATCGGCGAACGGGTCGCCGGCGACGAGCGCCTCGCAGCGGGCGACCATCCGCTCGGCGAGCGCATCGGCCACGCGCTCCTCGACGATCACGCGCTTGACCGCCGAGCAGCGCTGGCCACTGTTTCGGGTCGCGCCATCGATCGCGAGGCCCGCGGCCTCGTCGAGATCGGCGTCCCGAAGGACGATCAGCGGGTCGTTGCCGCCGAGCTCGAGCACCGCCCGCCGATACCCGAGCCGGGCGGCGATCGCCTTGCCGGTCGCGACCCCACCGGTGAACGAGACCACCTCGACCGCAGGATGCGAGAGCATCGCGTCGAGGATCTGCTCGCGGTCGCCGGTCACGATCGCGACCGCGTCCGGCGCCACGCCGGCATCGATCAGGACACGCGCCAGCCAGAGCGCTGTGAGCGGCGTCTGCTCGGACGGCTTCAACACCATTGCCGCACCGGCCGCAATCGCGGGGGCGATCTTGTGCGCGACCTGGTTCAGAGGATGGTTGAACGGCGTGATCGCAGCCACGAGCGCGACCGGCTCGCGCAGCGTGTGGCCCCGGCGGCGGCGCCCCGAGGCCGAGATGTCCCCCGCGAAGCTGCCGCCGTCGTCGCGCAGCGCCTCCGCCGCAGCCGACCGGAACACGTCCACGGCCCGGTCGACCTCGTGGCGGGAGTCGCGCAGCGCGAGGCCGGACTCCCAGGTGATCAGGCGGGCGACGGCCTCTGCGCTGCCGGCGATGCGGGCGGCGATGCGCTCGAGCTGGAGCGAGCGCTCGTGCCGTGACGGCGGCGGGCCCGCCGCGGCGCCGCGGTCAAGCGCCGCCGCAACCTCGCCTCGCGCGAGCAGCGGAGCGTGTCCGATCGTCTCGCCGCTGTAGGGATGGACGACGGGGAAGGAGCCCGCGCCCGCGTGCTCGACCCCGCCGATCAGGCACGTCGCGAGCGCCGCCGGGTCGATGCCGGGCGACACGTCGATGGTCATGCCTCGAGCCCGATCAGAAGGTGATGAACGTCGGCGTTGGTCGCGCCCGCGGCGAGCAATCGGGCGCCCGCCGGTGAGGGGCGCTCCGACAGGAGCAGGGGGATCGCCTGCTCGTGCCGGCCGCCGTGCGAGCGAAGCGGCGCGCCGAGCGCCGAGAGGTCGTGCTCGGCGGCGGTCTTGCCGAGGACGGTGTCGGTGTCGGCCAGCACCACGAGGTCGCCGATGCGGTCGCGCGGCAGCCGCAGATCGCGGGCGGCGGCATCGCCGGTGAGCACCTCCTCGACGCCCGCGAGAGCCGCGATCGCCTCGGCGGCCCGGGCCACGTCGGCGGGGTCGCTGACGTACACCCAGCAGGCCGATCCGAGCGCCGCGTGGTGGACGACGTGCGGGTCGGTGATCGGCAGGAGGACGTGCGACCCGGCGATGCCCGCAGCGGCGAGCGCGTCGGAGAGGTAGCGGACGTTCGGCCGTCCGTCGGCGGTGGTCTTGCCGTTCATGCCGTGATCGGCGACGAGGCCGAGCCGCCAGCCGCGGTCGAGGAACGCCCCGACGAGCTCGTCGAGACGGCGCAGGAAGCGGTCGCTGAGCGCGCTTCCGGGCGGCTCGGTGTGCTGGACGAAATCGGTGAGCGACACGTACAGGAGCCGCGTCCCCAGCCGTTCGGCCAGCGCGAGGCCGAGCTCGAGCGCGTAGGGGGACGCCTCCCAGTCGTAGATCCCCGGCACCGGCCGCGCCAGCGCGTCGCTCGCGCGGTCGAGCCCGTCGATCGGGATGTCGCCGGCGCGCTCGACCGACACGCACGGAACGTCGCCCGCCGCGAGCAGCCGGCGCAGCTTGTCCTTGGTCGTCACGGCCAGCACGGGCAGACCGGCCGCGTGCAGCCGCGCGTGGATCGATGGGGCGCGCAGGAAGCGCGGGTCGTCGAGCTGCACCTCGCCGCCGTCGAGGGCGAGGCAGTGGTTGCCCGGCAGCCCGTGCACGTCGGGCGGTGCGCCGGTCACGATCGAGAGGTTGTTCGGGTTCGTGAAGCTCGGAAGCTGCGAGCGCCCGAGCGCGTATACCCCCTGCGCCGCCATCTCGGCCATCCGCGGCACGATGGCGCGCTCGAAGGCGTCGTCGAGATAGCGAGGGTCGCAGCCGTCGAGGCACACGACCGCCGTGGGAGCCGTGGGGGCGGCGTAGCGGCGGCCGTTCACCTCGACCCGGGCGGTCACGCCGGCACCTCGAACGCCGCCAGCGCAGCCTCGAGACGGGCGGCGAAGCCGACCAGCGCCTCGGGCTCGATCGCACCCATGCAGCAGACGCGGAAGATCTCGGTCGCAAGCGAGCCCTGGCCGGCGTAGATCACGTAGCCGTCGCGCTTGAGGCGGTCGTGCAGCTCGGGGTACTCGACACCGGTGGGCAGGCGCAGCGACCGGACGGTCAGCGACCGGTGCGGCGCGGCGACCAGCTGCTCGAGATCGAGCCGGTCGAGCTCGGCATCGAGCACGTCGCAGCGGTACCGGTAGCGGGCGGCGCGCGGCTCGAAGCCCTCCTCGAGCAGCTCGTCCAGGGCGGCGTCGAGCGCCGCCAGGGCGGGGATCGCAGGCGTGAACGGCACCGATCCCGATGCGGCCGAGCGCAGGTAGGCCTGCAGGTCGAGGTACACCGACCGCGGCGGCACCTCGGCGGCGCGCTGCGCGCCGGCGGGCGAGACGAGCACGAAGGCGGCTCCCGGCAGCCCCGAGAGGCACTTGTTGGAGCTGCAGGCGAGCAGGTCGATGCCCCACGCGGCCGGGTCGAGCTCCTCGACGCCGAACGACGAGACGGCGTCGACCACGGTGCGCACGCCGGCGACGCGCGCGATCTGCGCGATCTCGCGCACGGGTTCAAGAGGCCCGTGGTCGTCTCGTGATGGACGACGGCCACGGCGTCGGCCTCGGGATGGGCGGCGAGGGCGGCCGCGACCGCCTCGGGCGCGACCGGCTCGGTCGACGCCGCATCGACGGCGACCACCGCAATCCCGGCACGCCCGGCGATGGCGGCGAAGCGGTCGCCGTAGACCCCGTTCCGTACGATCACGGCGCTGCGCCCGGGCCGCACCGCGGCCGTCAGGGCGAGCTCGTCGGCGGCCGTTCCCGACCCCGCCACGATCGCGACCTCGTACCCCTCCGGATCGCCGGCCACCGCCAGCAGCTTGCTGCGCACGCCCCGCTCGAGCGCCGTGAACTCGGGCTCACGGTGGCAGAGGTCGACGATGCCCGCCGCGCGCTTGACGCGCTCGGTCGTGAGCGCCGGGCCAGGATTGAGCAGCACGGCGGGGCGCAGCGACCGGGTCGAGCCGTAGCGGTCGGCATCGAGGCGGCCCAGCTGCTCCGGCGCGACCACCCAGTCGGGCTCCGCAGTGTGAAGCGCACGCACCGCGACCGCATCGGACGCGACGCCGACGACGGTCGCAACGCCCGCGCAGCGCGCCGCCGTCACCTGCTCGGCCGTCTCGGCCACGACGCCGACGCGGCGCAGGTCGTCGCCACCGGCGGCACGCACCGCTGCGATCACCTCGAACAGCCCGGCGCCGGGCTCGAGGCCGGCCACCACGGCGCCGTCGGCCGCGGCGGCGGCCAGATCGGCCCTGTCGGCGTAGGTGAGCCACACATCGACGGCGCGCTCCTGCACCCATCGGGCCGCGGTGGCCGCGGTGCTCGCGACCGCCACGGGCGTCAGGCCTCCACGCCCGCGCCGCGCAGGCGCTCGAGGCTCGTGCCGACGACGCTGTTTGCGATCACGAACGAGACGGCGCTGCCCAGGTAGCGATCGTCGGAGAGCTCGAGCGGGCGTCCGTCGGGCGACGTGGTGCGCCGCTGCTGGCGTAGGAGCGGCGTGCCGGCGGGCACGTCGAGCAGCGCCGCATCGCCCTCGTCGGCGCCGAGCGCCTCGATCACGTGCCGGGCGTGGGCGAACACGACGCCGCGCTCGGCGAGCCGCTCGTAGATCGAGTCGACCTCGAGCCGCAGCGAGCCGAGCAGCACGCCGACGCTCTCGACAAAGGTCGTGCGCTCGATCATCACGGGCCGCTCCCCGAGCAGGCGCACCCGCACGAGCGCGTAGACGTCGGCGCCGGCCGGCAGCCCGAGCCGCTCGGCCTCGGCCGGAACCGCTCTCCGCCGGCGCAGCTCGACCATGCGGCCGCGAGGCACCTCGCCGATCGCGTGCGCCCAGGCCGAGAAGCTGAGCAGCTCGCCGAAGCTCTGCGTGCGTGGCTGCGCGAGCACGACGCTGCGCGCGCCCTGACGGCTTGCGATCGAGCCCTCGGCGGCGAGCAGGGCGATCGCGTGGCGGACGGTGCCGCGCGAGGCGCGGTGGCGCACGGCGAGCTCCGACTCGGATGGGAGGAGCGCCCCGGGAGGATGACGTCCGTCGCGGATCGACGCCCGCAGCTCGTCGGCGAGACGTGCGTACAGCGGCCGGCCCTCCACCCTGCCCACCCTAACATGACTGGACAAGTTGGCACGTCCGCCGGCGCCGTCAATGGATCCTCGCCCGCAGCACCGTCGAGACGCGTTCGAGCACGAGCACGAACACGACGACGACGCCGAGCTCGGTCAGGAGCTGCTGGTACTGGAAGAGCTGCATCGAGTTGTAGATGAGGAAGCCGATCCCGCCGGCGCCGACGAATCCGAGCACGAGCCCGGAGCGGAAGTTCACGTCGAACCGGTACAGGGCGAGCCCGATCATCGTGGGGGCGACGCCGGGCAGCACGGCGTGGATGAAGACCTGGAAGCGGTTCGCGCCGGCGACGCGCAGCGCGTCGACCGGGCCCATGTCCATCTCCTCGATCGCCTCCGACCACAGCTTGCCGAGGATGCCGACCGAGTGCACCGTCAGCGCCAGCACGCCCGGGAACGGCCCGAGGCCGACGGCGGTCACGAAGATCAGCGCCCAGATCAGGTCGGGCACGCCGCGCGTGACGGCGATCAGCGCGCGCGAGAGCTCGTACGCGGCGCGGTGCGGGGTGATGTTCCGGGCCGCGAAGGGCACCAGCAGGATCGAGAGGATGATCGCCCCGGCGGTCCCGAGCAGCGCGGTGTCGAACGTGACCACCGAGTCGGAGATCGAGGTGTGCAGGACGTCGGACGACGGCGGCCAGCTGCGGCCGATGATGTTCGCCATGCCGTGGTATCCCGCGATGAACTCCGACACCGAGGCGCCGACGTCGATCCAGGCATGGACGAAGACCACCGCGACGGCTGCCGCGACCGCGGTCGTGACGGCGGCGCGGCGGATGGGGATGCGGCCGAGGCCGGCGGGAAGGGGTGCGCCCTCAGTCGCCATCTTCGCCCTCGTACAGGCCGGCGATGTCATCATCTGAGACCTCGCCGGGGCGGCGATCGAACACGATCACGCCCGACCGCATGCCCACCAGGCGGTCGGCGTAGCGCCGGGCCAGGTCGGGCTGGTGCAGCACGGACACCACCGCCAGCCGGTCGATGTGGGCGATGTCGCGCAGGAGCGCCATCACCGTCTCGGCGGCGCGCGGGTCGAGGCTCGCGACCGGCTCGTCGGCGAGGATCACCGAGGCGTGCTGGCAGAGCGCCCGGGCGATCGCCACCCGCTGGGCCTGGCCGCCCGAGAGCGTGTCGGCGCGCTGCGCCGCCTTGTCGGCCAGGCCGACCCGGCCGAGCGCGCCCATGGCGAGCAGGCGAACGTCGGAGGGGAAGACGGTGCGCGAGAACGACCGGTGCGACGGCAGGCGGCCGAGGGCGCCGAAGCAGACGTTGTCCACCGCGCTGCGTCTGCGCACGAGGTGGATCTGCTGGAACACCATGGCCGCCTGCCGCCGCGCCGCGCGCAACCGGCGGCCGTTCATGGACGTGAGGTCGGCCCCGCCCAGCCACACCTGGCCGGCATCGGGATCGACGAGCCGCACGATGCATCGCATCAGGGTCGACTTGCCGCTGCCGTTTGCACCAAGCACCGCGACGCACTCGCCGAAGCGGACGCTCAGGTTGATGTCGCGCAGCACGGGCGGCCCGCCGTGGAACCGCTTCACGAGCCCGCGCACCTCGAGGGCCGGGTCGCTCTGCGATCCACCGGCGGGCACGCCGGCGGTGTGGATGGGCAGGGTCGAGCTCACGGTCAGCTGTTGATGCTCGAGAAGGACAGGTGCTCGGAGGTGGCCACCGCCCGGATCGGGTTGTAGAAGGAGTCCGAGGCCGTGATCATCGGCCCGGAGTTCACGCCGAGCTCGGTGTCGACCAGCTTGAGCTGCGACGGGGTGAGGTCGAGCAGCGCCGACTTGAGGGCCGCCTGGAACGCGGCCGGGAGCTGCCCATAGACCGTGATCGGATCGTTCACGATCGGCCGGGACTCCCAGATCCGGCGGAACTTGGACGGGTCGAACTGGTGCGCGGCCTCGCCGGTCGCCTGCTGCTGGCTGTTCACCTCGGCGGCGTCGACCTTGCCGTTCACGAGCGCGAGCATCGAGGCGGGATGGCTGCCCGCGAACTCGATCTTCACGTCCTTGTCGGGGTTCAGCCCCGCGTGGATGATGGCGTAGCGCGGATACAGGTTGCCCGACGCCGACGCCGGGTCGGCGAACGCGATGGTGTGGCCCTTGAGCCCCCCGACCGTGTGGATCGGCGAGCTCTTCGGCACCCACAGGGCGGCCGTGTAGGTGACCGGCTTGCCATTCGTCAGACCGAACGCGGCCACCGGCTGGGCGTCGGCCATCGAGTGCGCGAAGACGTATCCGAGCGGGCCGAACTCGGCCACGTCGAGCTTGCCGGCGCGCATCGCCTCGACCTCGGCGGTGTAGTTCTGCGTCACGAACAGGTGCACCGGGCAGTGCAGGTTCGCCGCGAGGGCGGAGGTCAGCGAGTTGTACGCCGCCTCGAACTTCGCGCCCGCGTCATACGGCTCGACGCCGAAGCGCACCTGGCCGTTCGGGCAGACGTTGGAGGTGGTGGTGGCGACGGCCGTGTTGGAGCCCGTCGATGTGCCGGTCGTATTCGAGCCCGAGCTCGAGCCGCCGCACGCTGCGAGCGCGAGGCTCGCGGCCAGAAGGCCCCCGAGCGCCGCGACTCCCCTGAAAAAGCTCATGATCGTCCTTTCCGCATGGTCCCTGTCGCCGCCAGAGTACGAGCGACAAGGGATGCGAATCGGTGAACGATCTGTGTCGAATCGGAGAACTTGTCTAGATATGTTCGCGCGTCACATGGGGTGGCGCCCGGAGGGACGCGCGGGGTGATCGCGAGGGCGCGGCGATGGGCCGTGAAGGGATCGAACCTTCGACCTTGGGATTAAGAGTCCCCTGCTCTACCAGCTGAGCTAACGGCCCCGGGTCGGCCAGTCTACCAACGCGCCGCCGCCGGACCCGCTATCCTGCCGCGCCGATGCGGGCAGAATCCGAGACCTTCTTTCGCGACCTCCTCGCCGCGGCCGGACCGGCCGGGGACGAGCGCCTCGCGACGCGCGTCTGGCGCGACTACGCCGAGGGCTTTGCGCAGGTGCGCGGCGACGCGCTCGGGTCGGGCTTTGCCACCGTGCAGCCGGATGCGGAGCGCTCGCTCATGGTCATGGGGCACGTCGACGAGATCGGGCTCGTCATCACCCACATCGACGACGAGGGCTTCCTGTGGTTCGGCGGTGTCGGCGGATGGACGCCGGCGGTGCTCGTGGCCCAGCGGATCCGCATCCTGGCCAAGGACGGCCCGATCGTCGGCGTCGTCGGCCAGAAGGCGCCGCACCTGGCCGAGCCCGAGGACAAGGAGAAGCAGCTTCGGGTCGATCATCTCTGGATCGACATCGGCGCTGCCGACGGCGACGAGGCCCGGTCGGTCATCCGCACGGGCGACCTGGCCGTGGTCGAGCAGCCGATCGTCGATCTGCGCAACGGCCGCCTGGCGAGCCGGGCCGTGGACAACCGCGCCGGCGCGTTCGTCGCCGCCGAGTCCGCCCGGCTCTACGCCGAGCAGCCCGGGTCGTGGAGCCTCGTCGGCGTCGCGTCCGTCTCGGAGGAGACGAGCTTCGCCGGCGCCTACACCGCCAGCTTCGGCCTCGATCCCGACGCCGCGATCGTGATCGACGTGACCCACACCTCCGACCAGCCCAACGTGCCCAAGCGCAAGGTCGGCGACATCAAGCTCGGCAAGGGCCCTGTGATCGAGCGCGGATCGGGCGTGCACCCGGGCATGTTCGAGCTGATCGGCGAGGTGGCCGAGCAGGAGGGCATTCCGCATCAGTTCGGTGCCGCGGCAGGGTCGACCTGGACCGATGCCGACGCGGTCAAGCTGACCCGCGCGGGCATCCCGTCGGGCGTCGTGAGCGTCCCGAACCGCTACATGCACTCGCCCAACGAGATCGTCGACCTGGGCGACCTCGAGGCGGTGGCCGCGCTCGTCGCCGCCGTCGCCCGCCGGCTCGACGCCGGCATCACGCTCGACTAGCGTCGGAAGGCGTACGATGTGCGGCGTGCGCAGGCTGCTCATGTACGCGGCTGGGATCGTGGCGACGGCCGCGATCGCGGGGATCGTCGTCTATGGGCACATGCACTCGTCGCTGCTCAACCCCAAGAAGGCGGTGCCGATCACGCCCGCCGACCGCAAGCCCGCGCCGACATTCTCGGGCATGGGCCTTGCCGGACAGGATGTGAGCCTGCACGCATACGCCGGCAAGCCGGTCGTGATCAACTTCTTCGCCAGCTGGTGCGCGCCCTGCCGCGCGGAGGCGCCCGGCCTCGCGCGGCTGGCACATCAGTTCGGCTCGCGCGTGCAGCTGATCGGCATCTCGATCGACGACAAGCGCCCGGGTGCCACGCAGTTCGCGGATCGCTTCCACTGGACATGGCCGATCGTCTACGAGCCGAACGACAACCTCGCCTACCGGTACGGCCTCTACGGCAAGCCGACCACGATCGTGGTCGACCAGCAGGGGCGGATCGCCTGGCAGCACGCCGGCAAGATCGGCACCCGTCCGATCGCCGAGGTGCTCCAGGACCTGCTGCGGGCCTGAGCGCGCCCGGCCGGTAGGCTGGCGGCCCATGAAGACCCTCTCGGTGGTCGGCAACCGGCCCCAGTTCATCAAGGCCGCGCCGCTCTCGGCCGCGCTCGCCAGGGTGTCCGAACACGTGCTCGTCCACACCGGCCAGCATTACGACGCCGAGCTCTCGCAGGTCTTCTTCGACGAGCTCGGCCTGCGCCCGCCCGACCACGCGATCGCTGCCGGGTCGGGCACGCACGCCGCCCAGACCGCGGCGATGCTGCTCGGCCTCGAGCCGGTGCTGGCCGGTGAGGCGCCCGACCTCGTGCTGGTCTACGGCGACACGAACTCGACCCTCGCCGGCGCGCTCGTCGCGGCAAAGCTCGGCATGCGCATCGGCCACGTCGAGTCCGGTCTGCGCTCGTTCGATCGCAGCATGCCGGAGGAGGTGAACCGGGTCGTCGCCGACGTC
>DASXZF010000033.1:0-18109 GCA_036502065.1 Gaiellales bacterium | reverse complement strand
CGGGCATGCAGACCAGGCGGGGGCGATCGCAGATCGGCGACGAGGTCGGACGCATCGGTGGCCGAGCCGCCGTTGCCGAACGCGAGCAGCGTCCCGCCGGTCTCGAAGACGGCGCGCAGCGCGCCCGCGGCACCCGCGAGCTCGGCGCCGCCCTCGCGCAGCGTCCGCTCGCGCAGAGCGGCCACCTCGCCCGCCTTCATCAGCGCCGAGCGGCGCACGTCCTCGAGGACGGCGTCGAGGTCGTCCTCGCGCTCCGCCAGGAACGGATACAGGAACGAGGCCGCGCCGGAGTCGTGCACCGGGCCGGCGCTTCGGCCCGCGAGCAGGCCGCGGTGCTCGAAGAACACGTGCACGAGCTCCCACAGCAGGTGATAGAGCGTCTCTGTGAGCTCCTGGTCGACGAACGCGTCGTGCCCTGGCGGCAGCCCCTCCCACTCGGCGCCGATGGGCGCGAAGGCGACCGTCAGGCAGCCCCGCCCGCGGGCGGCGCCGACCGCCGCCGCCAGGCCGGCGTCGCCGCCGAAGGCGATCACGATGTCGTCGGGCTCCGCCAGCAGGCCGACCTGCTCGGCCACCGCCCCGGCTGCGGGCACGAGCCCGATCGCCGGAAGCGCCCGCTTGCCGACGATGACCGGATGGACGAACTCGACTGCCACGTGGCGCACGTCGGTCTGATCCTGTGCCGAGCTGCCGACTGCGATCAGCCGCCCGCCGCGGGCGAACCGCTCGGCCATCGCATGGCACAGCCGCGCGATCCTCGGCGCCTGCTCGGCGAAGAAGGCCACGTCGACACCCGCCCGCAGGGCGATCAGCTCGTCGAGGCGGCGCTGCACGGCATCGGCGGCCCGGGTATGCATCAGGCCGGCTGGGGCTCGAGCGCGAACTCCCGCAGCCAGTCGCGCCAGGCGCCCAGGCCCTCCCCCGTGCGCGCGCTCATCATCAGCCGGGGCACGCCCGGATGGACGGCGTCCAGGTGGTACTCGAACTTCTCCATGTCGAAGTCGACGTGTGGGAGCAGGTCGATCTTGTTCACCAGCACGAGCTCGCAGGTGCGGAACATGAGCGGGTACTTGAGCGGTTTGTCCTCGCCCTCGGCGACCGATGCGACCATCACCCGCACATCCTCGCCGACCCGGAACTCGGCCGGGCAGACGAGGTTGCCCACGTTCTCGATCACGAGCAGATCGATCTCGGCCAGCGGCAGCGACGGGATCGCCGAGCGCACCATATTGGCGTCGAGGTGGCACTCGCCGCCGAACCCCGCCTCGGTGTTGATCTGGGTGACGGGCACGTGGATGCTCGCGATCCGGTCGGCGTCGAGCGTGCCGGCGACGTCGCCTTCGAGCACCCCCACCCGCACGCCCGGAAGGTCGTGCAGCGTGCGCTCGAGCAGGGTCGTCTTGCCCGCGCCGGGAGAGCTCATCAGGTTGACGACCCGCACGCCGGCGCGATCGAAGTCGTCGCGGTTGGCACGGGCGATGGTCGCATTGGCGTCGAGGACGTCCTCGAGCACTCTCACCTTGGTGCGATGCATGCTTCCTCCAGCTCCTCGACTTCGATCGACTCGACCTCGAGCTCGTCCCCGGCGGTGACGCGGACGTCCGTCTCGTCGCAGCGCGGGCACCGGAACACCGGCGCGTCGAGCTCCCAGGCGTGCCCGCAGGCGGCGCATCCCAGCCGCGCCGGCACCACCTCGACCTCCAGCCGCGCGCCCTCGCAGACGGTGCCGACCGCGACGTGCTCGAAGTAGAACGCGAGCGAGTCGGGCATCACCTGGCGCAGATGGCCGACCCGCAGCTGCACAACGGTCACCCGCCGTCCCCGCGCATGGCGCGTGGCGGTGTCGACGACGGCGCTCGCCACGGACAGCTCGTGCACCGTCAGCCGACCTCGAGCGGCGCATCCCCGCGCAGCCCGGCGATCGTGCTCAGAACGAGGTCGACGGCCTGATCGACCGCTCCGCTGATCTCGGGCGAGAGGCCGAAGCCGACCTCCTCGACCTCGGCCGGCTCGCAGGCGATCACGAGCACCTGCCCCGGCCAGCCGCCGACCGCCTTCACGAATCGCAGCACGCTCGCAGGATCCATCGCGTGGGGATCGATCGTGTCGCCGTCGGCGATACCCGTGGCGACGTCGGCCTCGTCGGCCTCCATCACGTAGAGCGTGCCCGGCGGCTCGCCTTGGCGGCTCGCGTCGACGAGCAGGAGCGCGTCGTAGCCGCGCATGACCTCGTAGGCCAGGTCGAGCCCGCCCGTGCCGAAGTCGACGACGGTCACGCCCGGCGGCAGCTCGCGCTGCTCGAGCCGGCGCGCCACCTCGCCGCCGAAGCCGTCGTCGCGCAGCCAGGAGTTGCCGATGCCCGCCACCAGGATCTGCTTTTCGATCGTGCGTGTCACGTCGGGGATGCCTCCAGTTCGCCTGCGAAGAAGAACAGGAACCGGCCGGTCTCGCGCATCAGGTCCTGTCCGGGGTCGTCGTCGATGGTCGCGCCGAAGTAGAGCTTGTCGTCGTAGTCGTAGTAGATCCGCTCGAGCGTCGCCACCCGCCCGTCGAGCATGCGGTCGTACGGGTCGGGCCGGTCCTTCAGCCGCAGCACCACCTTGTCGCCGCGCCGGTAGGTGACCCCGTCGACCACCGCCTGCTCCTCGCCGACCGGCGGCTCGCCGCGCGCTCCGAAGCCCGTGTTCACGGCCGCCCTCCCGCATCGGGGAACGGATCGGAGAGCACCGTGCGGCCGTGCAGCCGCAGCAGATCCTCCGGTGTCGCCGCAGCGGTGCGCTCGATCATCGCCCGGATGGCAGGGTCGCCGGCCGCGACCTGCTCGCGCTCGCCGTCGGAGAGCGCCATCACGTGCAGCACGAGCGCCTCCTCGATCTCGGTGCCGTCGAACAGGTTGCCCCGGCTCTCGGGCGCGAGCCGCGGGTGGTCGGGGAGCGCGATCGTCGCCCCCACGAGCACGTCGTCCTCATCGGTCGCGAGCACGGGGTAGGTGTTGACGCTCTCGCACCCCGCGACTGCGGCGCCGAGCAGCCCGTCGCGCTCGAGCGGCGAGACGAACCGGCCGCCGTCGATGCGCAGGATCGGGTGGGTCGAGAGCAGGCTGCGGCGCAGAGCGGAGGGCCGGTCGAGCGCCGCGCCGTCGACGGGCGTCGCGTTGTGGACGCACACCGACACGCGCCAGATGCCCGGGTGCAGCCGCTCGGCCGAGAGCCGCATGCGGCCGAGAGTGCCGTTCAGGTCGAACGTCTCGAAGCGCCCGGCGACGGCGAGCCCGTCGATCGATCCGGACAGCGTCTGCAGCCGCGTGGCCTCGGCACGGTGGCCACCCTCGGGCGCCGGCAGGAGCAGCCGCACCTCGGCCTGCACCCGAGCGCCGGCCGGGGCCTCGGCGATCCCCTGCAGGCGCAGGCGGTCGTGCGCCGACTGGGTGTGCCGCGCATAGTCGGGCGGGTAGACGATCCCAAACGGCGTCGGGGTCGCGTTCTTGGCCGAGACGTCGGTGTACGGATACAGGGCATAGCCCTCGTAGAGGAGCGCGTCGAGCAGCGATTCGAGCGCGGCGGCCGGCAACTCAGGCCCCGCCCTCGTGCGTCGGTGCGGACTCGAGCAGCTGCGCGACGGCCGCGTCGAGCGAGAACAGGCCAGCGTCGGCGGTGTAGCGGCGCAGCGACTCGGTGGTGTCGGGGTGCAGCCGCACCCAGCTCGAGTTGGGGTAGTGGCGATCCATCATCCCGCGCCACGTCTCGACCGGCATCCGCCAACGGGCCGAGCACGACCACGGCACCGCGACCACCTGGATCGCCCCGTCCGGCGCGCGGTGCAGCACCGAGCCGCTGAAGTGGAACGTGAGCGGCACGTGGCCGCCGCGCAGACCGGCGAAATACTTGGTGGCGGCCACCTCGAGGTCGTACGTGCACGCGATCGGGAGCGAAAAGGTCGTCGTGCCGGAGAAGCTCGGGACGAGCGCGCTCGAGTATGCCCACAGGAAGCTGTGGGTCGTCGACGACCACCGCTCGGGCTCGCCGAAGAGCTCGACCAGGCGCGTGCGCGTCTCGGCGTCGTAGCTGCGCCGGGACGGGTCGATGTTGATCTGGGCGGTGAGCGCGATCGTGAACACGTCCAGGCCGGCGGTCTCGCTCACGCCCAGGTCGACGCGCAGGGTCGGCGCGGCGGCGTCCTCGACGCACGACGCTCCGAGGACGGTGAACTCGAGCACGGGAGCCGCGCTCACGCGACGCTCCGGCGAGCGCCCAGGCCGGCGAAGAACGCGCCGACGGCATCCTCGACCGCGGTGCCGCCCGAGATCCCCTGCCAGCTCGCCTTGATCGCCCCGACCAGCTCGTAGCAGCGGTCGATGGGCACGATCGCGGCGGCATGCTCGTCGCTGATGCGATCGACGATCAGCGCCTCGACCTCGGGCTCGAGCCCTTCGAGCACCGCGTTTGCCGCCACCAGGTCGTTCCAGGCGTCGAGGTCGAGCTCGGACTCGGTCGCGCCGGCGGGGCTGGGGTAGAACGCGACCACGCCGCCCGCGGCGGTGCGGAAGAAGAAGGCCAGGCCGATCGGGATCTGGAGGCCCGACCACAGCTCGTCGGAGAGGTCGAAGCCGTTCAGCACCGCAACGCGCGTGCCGGTCGGGCGCAGCTCCGGGTCGCCGGCCCGCATCGCCCAGCAGGGCTCGCAGACGCACAGGATGCGGTGCTCGGTCATCTGCAGAAGATGCCGGTGCTCCTCGTCGATCGTGGTCTCGCACAGGTCGCAGCGGGAACCGGTAGGCGCCGGGGCGGGCGCGGCGACCGGATCGCGCGCCCGGGACAGGCGCCGCAGCCCCGAGACGACCGCGGCGTTGGGCGCCCCGCCCGGGCGAAGCGTGCTCACGTCGCGACCGCCACGGCGACACCGACACCGTCGCGGCGCAGGAGCGGCACCGGCTCGAGATGCACATCGTCGGAGCCGACCGCGCGGCCGGCCTCGGTGAGGACGTAGCCGTGCTTGCAGCCGGCGCAGGCAAGGACGGCGCCCTCGAGCGTCGCATCGGCGAGGCCGGCCTGGCAGCACGGGCATTGGCTGCGGTAGGCGAGCAGGCTGCCCTCGACGTTGGCGACGACGATCTCGGCGCCGCGGAGGGTCACCGTCCGCAGCGAGCCCGCAGCGACGTCGCCCGCCGCCTCGACGGGCAGCCAGGTCGGCGCCGCCAGCCGCCCACGCATGGGCGTCATCCCGTTGCCGCCCGCGGCCGGCGCGGGCTCGGTCAGGCCCTCGACCTCCACGCCGGCCAGGTCAGGGGCGCGCTCGTCGAGCGCGTCCTTGATCGCCAGCTCGAGCGTCGAGAGCGACGCCGGGCAGCCGTGACAGTGCCCGACCAGGCGCAACCGCGCGACGCCCGCGTCGATCCCGAGCAGCTCGACATCGCCCCCGTGCGACTCCATGTAGGGCCGCACCGAGGCGAGCGCCTGAAGCACGCGCTCCTCGAGCCCGACCGGGTAGAGGTCGTGCACGAGCATGATGCTCGCCACGAGGCCGTCGGCCGAAAGCCGGGCACGGAGCTCTGCGACCGACGCCGAGTCGTCGGCGAGCACCTCCATGATCCGCCGCAGGCCCTCGCCGTAGAGGTCGACGACCGCGCCGACCAGCGCTTCGGCCAGGCCCTTGGCCGGCCCGATGTCGAGCCGGTCAAGGGCCTCGGTCAGCTCCTGCACCCGCGCGAGCGGGTCATCCTGCGACGCCATGCGCCTCCCTCAGCAGAGACCGGTGGGACGGTGCTCGACCTTGCGCACCCTGCCCGCGCCGGTGTACATGTGCACGCCGCACGGCAGGCATGGGTCGAACGAGCGCACGGCCCGCATGATGTCGATCCCCTTGAAGTTCTCGGGACCGTTCTCCTCGAAGATGGGCGTGTTCTGGACGGCATCCTCGTAGGGGCCGGGCGTCCCGTAGACGTCGCGCGGGTTCGCGTTCCACGGCGTCGGCGGGTACGGCTGATAGTTCGCGATCTTGCCGTCGCGGATCACCATGTGGTGCGAGAGCACCCCGCGGGCCGCCTCGTGGAAGCCGACGCTCACCGCCTCCTGCGGCACCTTGAAGTTGTTCCAGCTCTTCGTCCGGCCGGCCCGGACCTCGGCCAGCGCCTTCTCGAGGCAGTGCAGCCCGACGAGCGCCGAATAGGCCTGATGGTAGGAGCGGGCCCGGTCACGCTCGATCGCGTTTGACTTGTCGGGGATCTTCCACTCGAGCTCCATCTCGGGCATGCCGGCCGTCTTGGGCAGCACCATCTGCAGGCTGTGGCCGGTGGCCTTGAGGTAGCCGATGTCGACCAGGCCGGCCTTGGCCGTCACCCACTGCCGGGCGAACGGGCCGCCGCCTGTGTCGCAGGCGACGTAGGTGTCGTTGCGGGCGTCGTACATCCGCGGCGAGACGACCCAGCTGTACTTGTCGGCCCAGTCGCGCTTCTGCGGCTTGGGCAGCGTCACCTTGTTCCAGGGGTGGCGCTTGTCGACCGGATTGCCCAGCGGGTCGGTGTGGACGAACGTCTCCTCGCTCGACCAGTCGTCGAAGTAGGAGCTGCCGAGCAGGATCCGGATCGCCAGGTTGATCTCGACCAGGTCGGTCGAGACCAGCTCGCCCTTGAAGACCAGGCCCGGCGTGATGTAGCGGTGCCGGCCCCACTCGGTCATGCCGCGGTAGCTGTAGTCGACGTAGTCGGGGTCGTCGAAGCAGCCCCAGCAGATCAGGTCGGTGTCGCGATAGCCGACCATGTCGTACCCCGGCAGCTCCTGCAGGAAGAAGTCGTACAGGTCGTCGTGCATGGGCACTGTGCGCTTGGCGTACTCGATATAGCGCATCAGCCGTACGTAGTAGTCCGTGCACGTCTGGTGGGTGATGTCCGCCGAGACGCCGCCGGGCATGATCGTGGACGGATGCGTGTGGCGGCCGCCGAACAGGCAGTACATCTCACGGGTGTAGCGCGCCACCTGGAGGGTCTCGAGGTAGAAGCTGCCCGTGAACGGATTCAGCGCCCGCATGATGTCGGCGATCGTCTTGTAGCCGTGGATGTCGCCGTGCGGTGAGGCGGTGGCCTCGGCCTTGCGCAGCAGTGCGGGGTTCGTCTCCTTCACCATCTGCTCGCAGAAGTCCACGTTGGCCATGCAGTCGTTGAAGATCGCGTGGTCGAACATGAAGTCCGCCGACTCGGCCAGGTTGTAGGCGTAGTCGCCGAGCTTGGGCGGCTTGACGCCATAGGCCATGTTCTGGTTCAGGCAGGAGCAGGTGCAGTGGTTGTCGCCGCAGATGCCGCAGATGCGGCTTGTGATGAAGTGCGCGTCACGCGGGTCGATCCCCTTCATGAAGATGTCGAAGCCGCGGAACACCATCGACGTCGAGTAGCACTTCAGGACCTCGTGGTTCGTGAAGTCGATCTCGGTGTGGATCCCCAGGCTGCCGACGATCCGCGTGATCGGATCCCACGACATCTCCTTGACGACGACCTTCCGCTCTTGCGGCGTCTCGACTGTTGTCACCTCATGCTCCCTTCCGGGCGTAGTTCCTGGGCTTGTAGCCGGTCGTCAGCTCATCGCGGTTGTGCCGCCACGCCGGTTCCGTGTCGCCGTTGTGGCGGATCTCCCAGCCGCGCAGGAACTTGTAGATCGGGCCGTAGGTCATGCGAGCCGGGATCGTGGTCACCTTCGACTTGGGCGCCTCGTCCATGAACGGCAGGTACTTGTCGGGGAAGCCCGGCATCGTGCACGCCATGCAGATGCCGCCGACGTTCGGGCAGCCGCCGATGCCGTTCACCCACCCGCGCACCGGCACGTTGCACTTCACGACCGGCCCCTCGCAGCCGAGCTTCACCAGACAGCGGTGATCGGAGCCGTACTCGGTGGCGAAGTTGCCCATCTCGTAGAAGCCGGCCCGGTTGCAGCTCTCGTGCGTGGTGCGGTCGAAGAGCCACTTCGGCCGCAGCTGATCGTCGAGCTCCGGCGCCGGGGCGAGCCCGCCGAGGTGCAGCACCAGGTAGAGCAGCGTCTCGGTCATGTTGTCGGGCTGCGCGGGACAGCCCGGGATGCACACGACCGGCAGGCCGGCCTTCGACTTCCAGTTCCAGCCCAGGTAGTCGGGCAGGCCCATCGCGCCGGTGGGGTTGTTCTTCATCGCGGGGATGCCGCCGTAGGTCGCGCAGGTGCCGATGGCGACGACGGCCGCCGCCTTGTTCGCGAGCCGGTCGACCCACTCGTTGGTCGTGATCGGCTGGCCCGTGTCCGGGTGCACGCCGAAGCCCGACCAGTGACCCTCGCCGTTGATGTTCTCGTTGCCGATCGAGCCCTCGACGATCAGGACGAACGGGTCGAGCTTGCCGGCCTCGGCGTCGTACCAGGCCTGGATGTACTCCTGGCCGACCTCGTAGGCGACCACCTGGTTGTGGATGACCACGCGCGGCATGCCGGGGATGACGCCGTGGATGATGTCCTCGAGGCTGGGGTTGGTGGCCGCCGTCATGGCGACCGAGTCGCCTTCGCACGAGAGCCCCGTCGTCATCCACAGCACGTGCGCCGTGATGCCCTCGGTCTGGGCCTGATTCGGAACGAACTCGACTGTGGCCAACTCGCCCTCCCTCTCGACTACGTGGTCAACAGATCCTGGGCAGCGGATCGCCGACGAGCTGGTCCATCACCCGCCTGCCGCCGAACGCCGTCTCCACCAACACCATCCCCGGCGGGTCGGTCTTGACCTCGCCGATCTGCACCGCCCCCTCGCAGCCCGGCACGGCGCGCAGGGCCTCCAGGGCGGCCTCTGACCGCTCCGGGGCCACGAACGCCACCAGCCTGCCCTCGTTCGCGACGTACATCGGGTCGATCCCGAGCAGCTCGGCGGCGCCCGCCACCGCGGGCAGCACCGGCACGTCCGCCTCGCGCACGACGATCGCCACGCCCGACGCCCGGGCGAGCTCGTTCAGCACCGACGCGACGCCGCCCCGGGTCGCGTCGCGCAGGCAGCGCACATCGTGCCCGGCCGCGGCGAGCAGCGCATCGACGGCCGGCCACAGAGAGCACGTGTCGGACTCGACCTCGGCATCGAGGTCGAACTCGCCCCGCGCGAGCATGATGGCGGTGCCGTGCTCGCCGATCGAGCCGGACACGATGATCCGGTCGCCGGGGCGCAGTCCGCTCGGCGAGAGCGCGGCCCGCGGATCGACCTGGCCGATCCCGGCCGTGCACAGGTACATCGAGTCGGCGTGGCCGCGCTCGACGACCTTGGTGTCGCCGGCGACGATCTCGACGCCCGCCGCGAGCGCCGCCGCCGCGATCGCCTCGACCTCGGCCCGCAGCTCGTCGGCCGGGAGGCCCTCCTCGAGCACCATCGACAGCGTGAGCGCGAGCGGGCGCGCGCCGGCCACCGCCAGGTCGTTCACGGTGCCGTTCACGGCCAGCTCGCCGATCGAGCCGCCCGGGAACCGGATCGGCTTGACGACGAAGCTGTCGGTCGTGAATGCCAGCTCCACGCCGGCCACCGACACGCTGCCGGCGTCGGCGAGCGCTGCCAGCGACGTCGATCCGTACGCCGGCACGAGCAGGCCCTCGATGAGCGTCTGCGTCGCCTTTCCACCGGCGCCGTGCGCCATCGTGATGCGCGCATCGCGGAACTTCGGCGGCTTCGAGCGCACCGTCTCGATGATGTCGAGCACGCGCTGCTCGCGATCGGTCGGCTCGGCCGAGCGGGGCACGGTCACACCACCTCGCGGTCGCGGGCGAAGCGGCCGTAGTTGTAGTACGCGGCGCACGCGCCCTCGGGCGAGACCATGCACGTCCCGATCGCGTGCTCGGGCGTGCAGGCGCTGCCGAAGACCTTGCACTCCCAGGGCTTGATGACGCCCTTCAGCACCTCACCGCACTGGCACGCCTTGGGGTCGGCGACGCGCACGCCCGGCACCTGGTAGCGCACCTCGGCGTCGAGGTCACGGTAGGCGTCCGAGAGCCGAAGCGCGCTCTGCGAGATGAACCCCAGGCCGCGCCACTCGAAGTGCGGGCGCAGCTCGAACACCTCGGACATCACCTTCAGAGCGGCCATGTTGCCCTCATACGGGACGACCCGCGCATACTGGTTCTCGACCTCGCAGCGGCCGTCGCCGAGCTGGCGCAGGATCATCTGCACCGACTGGAGCAGGTCGAGCGGCTCGAAGCCCGAGATGACGACCGGCCGGCCGTAGTCGGCGGGGATGAACTCGAAGGGGCGCCCGCCGACCACCGTCGCCACGTGGCCTGGGCCGATGAACCCGTCGAGGCGCAGGTCGGGCGAGTCGAGCAGGGCACGCAGCGGCGGCACGATGGTGACGTGGTTGCACATGCACGAGAAGTTCGTGATCCCCTCCGCCTTGGCGCGCTTCAGGGTGAGCGCCGTCGACGGCGCGGTCGTCTCGAAGCCGATCGCGTAGAAGACGACCGGGCGGTCGGGGTTGTCGCGCGCGATCCGAAGCGCATCGAGCGGCGAGTAGACCATGCGCACGTCGGCGCCCTCGGCCTTCGCATCGAGAAGGGTGCCGTTCGCGCCGGGCACCCGCAGCATGTCGCCGAAGCAGGTGAAGATCACGTCGGGCTCGTGCGCGATGGCGATGCCGTCATCGACGCGGCCCATCGGGATCACGCACACCGGGCAGCCGGGCCCGTGCACGAGCTCGACGTTGGCCGGCAGCAGGTCGTCGACGCCGTACTTGTAGATCGAATGGGTGTGCCCGCCGCACACCTCCATGATCTTGTAGTGGCGCCCCGTCTCGACGGTGGCCAGGATCTCGCCGGCCAGCGCGCGGCCGAGCTCGGGGTTTCTGAACTCGTCGACGAACCTCATGCGGGAGCTCCAACAGCGTCCAGCCGCGCCAGGGCGGTGGCGGCGTGGACGAGGACGACGTCGCCGGGGCGCACCGCGCCGACCAGCTCGGGGTCGACCCACTCGCCGACCCCGGGGGCGGCGGCCGCGCCGGCCGGAACGCACCACGCCAGGCGGGCGGCCGCATCGACGCGCTCCACCCGCATAGCGACGGCGACGTCGCCGCACGTGATGCAGTGGTCGTCGGGGCCACAGGGCGGCACGCCGGGGTCGGGGGGGACGATCGCCGACTCCAGGCGCGCGGTCACTCGATCACGCTCGCCTTCAGCTCCTCGAGCTCCTGCTCGTACTCGGCGCCCATGTGCTCGAGCAGCGAGAGCGTGGCGCGCGCCTCTTCCTCGTCGACCTTCGAGAGCGCG
Organism: Gaiellales bacterium; assembly: GCA_036502065.1. Lineage (GTDB taxonomy): Bacteria > Actinomycetota > Thermoleophilia > Gaiellales > JAICJC01 > JAICJC01. The sequence continues at coordinate 6,875 of DASXZF010000033.1, read as the reverse complement.
AATCCCACGTGGATCAGCACCCAGTCGCCGGGCACGACCCCGCCGCCAATGTCGTCGTCGAGCAGGCTCACGTTGACGTTTCGGCGCACGCCGGCGATCTCGACCTTCGCCAACCGGTTCTGGCTGTCGACGATCTCGATCACCTGTCCCGGAATTGCCAGACACATGGGTGCATCTCCTTGACGAGCACGGGCCGCACCGGCCTCGCCGCCCACCACTGCGGGCGCCACAAAGAGGTCGACTGCGCAATGTCTACCAGGCCCGGGCGGCCCGAAAACCACGCGCGTAATCAGGGTTACGCGTGTGGGCGGTAACCACGATTACCCCCGCTCGCCGCCGTCGTCCGCGGCCGCAAAATCGGTAGAATCGGGCCCAGCAGTCGTCCTGCACGAGCATGAACGACGGGAAGGCGACCGTGCCCGCAAACGACACCGAACGGGGTCAGGGGTTCACATCGCAGTGGCCTGGCGAGGATCCCCGCCAGCCACAGGCGTCGTCGTCGTACCGGTACCTGCTCGACCTCGACGACGACATGGCGCAGGAGTTCGATCTGCGCATGCGCGTGGTCGCGCGCCAGGTCGCGACCGTCGTCGTGATGGACGTCCCGGCCGCGGCGCAGGAGGCCGCGGAGTGGTTCGGCGCGATCGGGTCGGGATTCGGCGTGCTCGTCATCGACGGCGTCGTCGCGGTGGACACCCTCGTGGGCGACCGCGTCGCCACCGAGCTCGTCGGCGCCGGCGATCTGCTGCAGCCGTGGGAGCCCGGGCTCGACGACCTGCTCGACCGCAGGTGGGAGTGGCGCACGCTCGTGCCCACGCGCCTTGCGCTGCTCGACGCCGCGTTCGCCGAGCGTGTGCGGCCGTGGCCGCAGATCGCAAACGTGCTCATGCGCCGTGCAAGCCGGCGGGCGGGCGATCTCAGCGTCCAGCGCGCGATCACCTGCCAGCCGCGGCTCGAGGTGCGCCTGACGCTGCTCCTGTGGCATCTCGCCGCCCGCTGGGGGCGGGTCGAGTCGGGGGGCATCCGCGTCCCCCTGCCGCTGACGCATCGCCTGCTCGGCCGGCTCGTCGGCGCCGAGCGGCCGTCGGTCTCGCACGCCCTCTCGCGCCTCTCGGCCGCGGGCCTCGTCACCGGCCACGCCGACGAGTGGCATCTGCACGGGACGCCCGCGAGCCACCTGGCGGCGCTGGCCGACCGCGCCGACGCATCCGCGAACACGGGCGCCGGGACGGCCGATCGGTGAGCCCGGGCATCGAGTTCACCCCGGGCCAGACGCAGACCGAGAGGCAGCTCGTGCACGTCATCTGGATGACCAGCGGCCTCTCGTGCGACGGCGAGTCGGTGGCGCTGACGGCGGCGACGAGCCCGAGCCTCGAGGATCTGATCAGGGGCACGATCCCGGGGATGCCGGCGCTCGTCATCTACAACCCCCTCCTGGCCTACGAGTCGGGCGACGAGTTCGTGCAGATCTGGCGCGACGCCGAGGCGGGCAGGCTCGACCCGTTCGTGCTCGTGGTCGAGGGCTCGATCCCCGACGAGCGGCGCAGCGGCGAGGGCCACTGGGCCGGCTTCGGCGTCGATCCGACGTCGGGCCAGCCGATCTCGACCTGCACCTGGCTCGACCGCCTCACCCCCAAGGCGGCCGCCGTGATGGCGGTCGGCACGTGTGCGGCGTACGGCGGCGTCCCGGCGATGAGGAACAACCCCACAGGCGCGATGGGGCTCGGCGACTACCTCGGCGCGGGATGGGCGTCGCGCCTGGGCATCCCGCTCGTGAACCTGCCCGGCTGCCCGGTGCAGCCCGACAACCTGACCGAGACGCTCATGCAGCTCGTGCTGCGGCTCGTCCACGTCGGCCCCGACCTCGACCTCGACGAGCAGGGGCGGCCCCGGTGGCTGTTCGAGCGCACCGCCCACGACGGCTGCGACCGGGCCGGGTTCTACGAGACGCGCGCCTTCGCCGCCGAGCCGGGCGACACCGGCCCGTGCCTGGTCAAGCTCGGCTGCGCCGGCCCGGTGGTGAAATGCAACGTGCCCGTGCGCGGGTGGGTCAACGGGATCGGCGGCTGCCCCAACGTCGGCGGCATCTGCATGGCCTGCACCATGCCCGGGTTCCCGGACAAGTTCATGCCGTTCATGGACTCCGACGGCCTCGGGCGGCTGGCGGCGCACCCGGCCCGGTTCGCCTACGGCCCCGCGCTGCGATATCTGCGCGAGCGGGCGATCCGGCGCGACTACGACGTCGAGCCCGCCTGGCGCCGGCCGTCCGAGCGGCGGGAGAGCGCGCACGACCGCGGCTGAGCGGAGGGCGTTCCGGGTCACCGGCACCGTCCAGGGCGTCGGTTTCCGCCCGTTCGTGCACGGTCTCGCCACGCGCCACGGGCTCGCCGGGTTCGTGCTGAACGACGGCGGCGGCGTCGCGATCGAGGTCGAGGGCGCCCCGGCGGCGCTCGACGCGTTCGCCGCGGCGCTGGCCGGCGAAGCGCCGCCGCTGGCACGGATCGAGTCGCTTCGCTCCGAGCCGCTGCCCGCGCAGGGCGGAAGCGGCTTCGCGATCGCCGTCAGCACCGCCACGGCGGTAACGGCGCTCGTGCCGCCCGACGTCGCCACCTGCGCGGACTGCCTGCGCGAGCTGCACGACCCGGGCGACCGCCGCTACCGCTACCCGTTCATCAACTGCACCCAGTGCGGCCCGCGGCTCACGATCGTGCGCCGGCTGCCTTACGACCGGGCCAACACGACCATGACCGGGTTCGAGCTGTGCGCGGACTGCAGGCGCGAGTACGAGGATCCCGGAGACCGCCGCTTCCACGCCGAGCCGATCGCCTGCCCGGTGTGCGGCCCGCGGCTGTCGATGCCGCTCACCGAGGCCGTCGATCTGCTGCGGGGCGGCGCGATCGTCGCGGTGAAGGGCCTCGGCGGATATCACCTTGCCTGCGCTGCGGCCGACGACGACGCGGTCACACGCCTGCGCAGGCGCAAGCTGCGCGACGAGAAGCCGTTCGCCGTGATGAGCGCCCGGCCCGAACTGCTCGCGCACGTGAGCGACGCCGAGGCCGCGCTGCTGCACTCCCCCGCCCGGCCGATCGTGCTCGTGCGCCGGCGCGGCGACGCCGGGATCGCAGCGGCCGTCGCGCCGGGGAACGACTGGCTGGGGCTGCTCGTGCCCTACACCCCCCTGCACCACCTGCTCGCCGAGGACTTCGGCGGCCCGCTGGTGATGACGAGCGGCAACCGCTCGGACGAGCCGATCGCGATCACCGACGACGACGCGCGCGAGCGGCTGGCAGGGATCGCCGACGCGTTTCTGGGCCACGACCGCCCGATCCACCGCCGGGTCGAGGACTCGGTTGTGCGCGCCGCGTTCCCGATGCGCCGCTCGCGTGGCTACACGCCCTCTCCGCTGCCGCTGCCGGTGGCCGCGCGCCGTCCGATCGTCGCTGCCGGCGCCGAGCTCAAGAGCACGTTCTGCGTCGCCCGCGACGGCGCCGCGCTGCTCTCGCCGCATCTCGGCGACCTCGACTCCGAGGCGGCCTACCTGGCCTTCCAGGCCGACCTCGAGCTGTACCTGGACATGCTCGGCGTCGAGCCGGCGGTGATCGCCTGCGACCTGCACCCCGAATACCTGGCGAGCAAATGGGCGCGCGAGCGCGACCCCGACGCGATCGAGGTGCAGCACCACCACGCCCACGCCGCCGCCTGCCTGGCCGAGCACGGCCTGCACGGCCCCGCTCTCGCGCTCGTCTTCGACGGCACCGGCTACGGACCCGACGAGACGCTCTGGGGCGGCGAGCTCCTGCGCTGCGACCTCGAGGGGTTCGAGCGCGTCGCCCACCTCGCGCCGGTGCCGCTGCCCGGCGGGTCGGCCGCGATCCGCGAGCCGTGGCGCACGGCTGCCGCCTACCTCGAGGCAGCCGGGCGGCCGGTGCCGTTTGAAGGCTGGCAGGCGCTGCGACCGGTGCTCGGTGTGAACGCGCCCCGCTCGTCGGGGATGGGGCGGCTCTTCGACGCCGCCGCCGCGCTGCTCGGCCTGCGCGAGCGCGTGAGCTACGAGGGCCAGGCCGCGATCGAGCTCGAGCAGCTGGCCGGCTTCGAGGCCGCCGAGCCCTACGTGTGCGCGGAGCGCGACGGCGTGATCATGGGCGCCGACCTCATCGCCTCGGTGCACGACGACCTGGCCGCCGGAAGACCGCGGACGCAGATCGCCGCCGCGTTCCACGAAGGGGTCGCCGCCGCCGCGGCCGCTGCGTGCGCGGCCGCGGGCGAGCCGCGCACGGTGGTGCTCTCGGGCGGCTCGTTCCAGAACCTGCGCCTGCTGGCCTCGACCCGGCGCCGGCTCGAGGCGCTCGGCTTCGAGGTGCGAAGCCACGTCGCCGTGCCGCCGAACGACGGCGGGATCAGCTACGGGCAGGCCGCCGTCGCTGCGGCGCGAACGCGTTAGTCGGGGGAGGCGGCCGCCGGGCCGCCTCCCCCGATCTCATCCCCTCAGGCTACGACGCCGGGCAGGGGTTTCCGCTGAGGTTGCGGCGGAAGTTCTCGAACAGGAACTGCGGCGTGAAGCCCGCGTTCGGATAGACCGTCCGCAGCAGGTGGCCATACTCGGTCGTCACGTTGCCGCCGAAGTCGTTTCGGTGCGGCATCAGCGTTCCGCCCTGCTGGAACGTGCACGAGCCGTCCACCATCCGGGTCGTCCAGATCGGATAGAAGGCCGTGCCCGGTGCGGGCAGCGTGCAGCCCTCGCCGGTGCTCGTGTCGCACACCCCGCCCACGTCCGACGTCTCGTTGCCGGGCAGGTTGACCTCGAACAGCGTCTTTGCGTAATTGTGGCCGCGCGTGGTCGGGCTCGAGATCATGAGCGGCGTCTCGTGCAGCTTGCGATCCATCGCGCGGTTGGCGAGCGTGCCGGGCCAATCCGGCTGGTAGGAGGTGCCGTCCCAGTCGAAGTCACCTGCGCCCGCGAAGCATCCGGTCAGCTGGACCAGCGTCGAGGCGGCGCCGTCGAAGCACTCGGCGTCGTCGGGGTCGAGCGTCGTGTCCGGCGGGGCCGGCTTCGTGCAGTTGCCGCCCTCGGAGTCGATCGCATCGCAGTACTCGAAGTGACCGATCTCGTCGGCGAAGGCGAGGTTGTTCGCGTGCGCCGCCCACGTGTTCCCGCGCGCGACGGCCGTGTTGTACATCGGGTGGAACGCGTAGTTGCGCTCGTGGCACTTGGCCGAGTTGGGCTGGAACAGGATCTGGCCGAAGCCGTTTGCCTTGCTCGCCGTCATGCGGCCGCTCTTGCCGGTGGTGAGGTCGTGCATGTCGACCTGGACGCCTGCGGCCGTGTCGTGGATGTGGACGCGGATCGTGTCCCCGCCGTTCATCATCAGGTCTTCCGACGGATCCGGGTTGAGCGCCTTGGAGAAGCCGTTCTCGAGCAGCGCCTCGGACGTCGAGAGCGGGTTCGCCGGTGCCTGGGACCTGCCGCTGCGGGTGACGTATGCCCAGTTCACCGGCTCCTCGCCGGCGAGCGGGAAGTTGTTGCAGTCCGCGTTGTTGCCGACGCCGGTGTTCTGGTTCGCCGAGAAGCTGTCGATGGTGAGCGCGGCGCACCACTGCGTCGCGGTGCAGCCGAAGCCGTTGAACTGCTCGACGTAGCCCGGCGAGTACCACTGCACTTCCATGAACGCGTTCCCGGGATGCTTGCCGATGTAGTGGGGCGAGTTCGGGTTCGGGCTGATCTTGTTGTTCGAGTCGGAATCGGCCTTGCACCTGTGGGTGAAGTTCGGCGCCGACTGGGTATCGCACAGCACCATGCCGAGCCAGAACGTCGGCCGCAGCATGAAGTCCCACGTGCCGCCCTTCTCGTTCTGCTGGGGCAGCGTGGGCGGGTTCTTGGGCAGCCGCACCGTGTAGGTGACGTCGTTCCCCGAGCCCGCGCGGCGCGACTGGAAGCCGACCGACGGCTCGTCGTGGCCGATGTAGTGGCCCGGCAGGTTCTGCACCGGATCCTGGCACATGATCTTGCCGTCCTCACACGCCAGTGTGCCGTACTCGGCCTTCTGGCCTTTGTGCCCGCCGGCGCCGATCGCTGCCTGGCTCGATCCGAGCACGCCGACGGCGGCGATCAGGACGATGACCCACACTCTGCCCCTCATCTCGTACCTCCCAGTCGGGGCCCTCCCTCAAGGGCCACACCGGCGGCATCATGGTCCCGGCGGGCCGGCCGACCATGTGCGCAAGGTCACGTCGTGCGCGCTATCGGACGATGACGCTCGCGGAGGCGTGCGCCGTGCCCCGGCTCGCGTCCTGCACCGACGCGAAGATCGTGTACCTGCCGCGGGGCGAGGTGGCGGTGACGCGGGCGTGCTCGCGATCGGTGATGTCGACGCCCGGCTTGAACGTCGCGGTGGCGGCGGCGCTGATGCCGCTCGTCGGTTGCTCCCACGCCACCTGCCACGAGCCCTTGTGGTTGTGGCGGGTGCGGTTCACGATCGTCACGGTCGCGACGATGGTCTGGCCGGCGACGGGGTGGTCGGGCGTGATCGTGACCGTGACCCGGAACTGCGGGTTCTGGGTGCCGGTCACGGTGCGCGCATACGCCGCCGCAGACAGCGCCGCGAAGCAGCAGACCGAGAGCCCGGCGATCAGGAGACGGCGCTTCACCCGCATGCAATGTAGCGGGGCGCGGCACCGGCGCGCCGAGCAGAGGACTAGATTCTGCTGGATGAGCACCGCCGCAGCCCAGCCCACCGTGCTGCACCTGTCGCTCATCGTCGGCGGCGTCCTGCGCGACCGAAACGGCGACCGTCTGGGCAAGGTCGACGACCTGCTCGTGCGCCTGGGCGAGGACTACCCGCCCGTCACCGGCGTGCTCGCCACCGTCGCCGGCCGGC
>DASXZF010000032.1:0-7945 GCA_036502065.1 Gaiellales bacterium | reverse complement strand
TGCCCACGACGACCGTGCCGGTCTCTGCACCCTCGAGCTCGGCGATGGCCTGCGCCAGCGGGTTGAGCCGGGTCGCACCCACCCGCACGACCAGCAGGGCCAGGTCGGCGAGCGCGACAAGCGGCACGCTGTCGCCGGTGGTGCCGAGCGGCGGCGCGTCGACGATCACGAGGTCGGCGAGGTCGCAGAGGTTGCGGATCATGTCGACCATCCGGCCCGGCTCCGGCAGGTCGGCGAGCGTTGCCAAGGGTTTGCCTGCCGGCAGAACACGCAGCCGTGCGGAGAGACCATGTGCGTGTGCGAGGGCGACGCGGAGGCTGGCGCGGCCGCCGAGAACGTCCTGCGCGTCGTAGGCGTGCAGGTCGAGCGTCTCTGCCAGCGCGCCCTTGCGCAGGTCGACCTCGACGAGGATCGTGTCGCGACCCGCCTGGGCGGCCGCCTGTGCGAGGGCCGTCGCGACCGTGGTGCGGCCCTCTGCGCCGGAGGCGCCCGTGACGAGGATGCAGTGGCGGCCCACCAGGCGGTGGCTGAGCGTGCGGATCTGCTCCGACGCGGCCGCGCCGAGCTGATCCGGCGGGATCGGGTGCCGCCGCCATCTGCGGAGGCGGCGGGTGCGTGCGGGCGCGATGGTGGCGATGACCGGCGCGGCGAACAGCCGGCGCAGCTGACCCGCGCTGCGCAGCCGCGGGTCGCGGGACTCGAGCGCAAAGGCGCCCAGCACGCCCACCAGCAGACCCACGAGCGCGGCGCCCGCGAGGATGATCTGCGGCTTGGGCCAGCTCGGCGCCGACGGCGTGGTCGCGGTCTGGAGGATGTGAACGGACGGGTCTCCGACCAGGCGAAGCGCGGTGAGGTCCTGGATCTCGCCGCTGGTCGCCGCGGCCGCGACCGACCCCTGCCGCTCGCGCTTGACGTCGCCCTGCAGCTGCGCGATGAGCCGATCGATCGTGGGCCGCAGGTCGGCTGCGCGCACGGTTCTGACTCCGTAGGCGTCGGCGTTTGCAATCGCAGCGGCGGTCGCCGCGCTCGACGCCGTCGCGGCGACGTCGACCACGTCTGCGCCCGCGACCGGCTGCGCGACGATGTGCGCCGCGATGGAGCCGGGCGAGGGATGCCCACCGAGCCGGGCCGAGGCGACGGCGGCCACGCGGCGCGTCATCGCAAGCCACGCCACGGTCTGGGCGGGGCGGCCGGCGTCGGCCGAGACGTGCAGCAGGCCGAGGTCTTCGAGCGCAGGCTGATAGGTCGGGCTGACGCTGACGAGCAGCTCGGCGTGCGCCTCGTAGCGGCGCGGCGCGACGCTGACGTACGCCGCCGAGACGGCGACCGTGAGGAGGGTTGCGGCCACGATCAGCCAGGGATGCGACCGAACGACGGCGAAGTGGGCGCTCCACGGCGTGGGCGGCCGGCGGCGATCCAGGGCCGGAGCGACGTTGCGCGGATCGAACCCGGGGCTGGTCTCGGTGACCCGGGTGTCACGGGCGGGCTGCTTCATTGCCGTAACATCGACCCGGGGTGTCACGAGTCGACGGTAGTTTCTACCCGTCGCCGCTCACACGTTTCGGGGGCTTTGGCTCGCCCGGCGCGATCCCGTGCGACACTGTGCCCGCGGTGATCAGGGTCGCCTTCAAGAGCCTGCTCGGACGCAAGCTGCGGCTCGTGCTGACGTCGCTCGCGATCGTGATGGGCGTGGGGATGGTGAGCGGCACGTATGTCCTCACCGACACGATCAACGCCAGCCTGGGGACGCTCCTGAACGGCGTCTACGCCAAGTCCGACGCCGTCGTCACCGGCAAGGCGGCGTTCGGCGGCAGCGGCAACGCGCCGTCGTTCCCCGAGTCGACGGTCGCGCGGATCGCGCAGCTCCCGGGCGTCGCGGCCGCCGCCGGGTCGGTCGGCGCCGAGGTCGAGATCGTCGGCGCCGACGGCAAGGTCGTCTCGCGCGGCAGCGCGCTCCAGCTCGGCCTCAGCATCGCCCCCGGCTCGCAGCGGTTCAGCCCGTTTCGGATCGTCTCCGGCGCGTGGCCCACCGGCCCGGGCGAGGTCGCGATCGACGCCCAGACGGCCGGTTCGGAGCACTACCGGGTCGGCGGCCGGGTCGGGCTGATCGTGAACGGAGGCAGCGAGCAGCACTTCCGCATCACCGGCATCGCCGACTACGGCAGCTCCTCGTCGCTTGCGGGCGACACGCTGTCGATCTTCGACCTGCCCACCGCACAGCGGCTGTTCGGCGAGCCGGGCAAGCTCGACCAGGTCGACGTCGCGTCGCGGCCGGGCACGTCGAAAGCGGCGCTCCTGCGCCAGATCCGCTCCGTCCTGCCCGCGCATACCCAGGTGCGCACGAGCGCGAAGCAGGCCCACGCGACCTTCGAGGACTACGACTCGGCGATCACGACGCTGCGGTATTTCCTGCTCGCGTTTGGCGGCATCGCCCTCTTCGTCGGGTCATTCGTGATCGCGAACACGCTCTCGATCACCGTCGCCCAGCGCTCGCGTGAATTCGCGACGCTGCGCACGCTCGGCGCCACCGTCCGCCAGGTGCGCCGCTCGGTCCTGATCGAGGGGTTCGCGATCGGCCTTCTGGCGTCGATCGTCGGGCTGTTCGTCGGTCTCGGCCTCGCCAAGGGGCTCGAGGCGCTCTTCCGGGCCGAGGGCCTGAAGCTGCCGCTCGCCGGGCTCGTCTTCGCCACCCGCACCGTGATCGTGTCACTGGTCGTCGGCACCGGCGTCACGCTCCTCGCCAGCTTCTGGCCGGCCCTGCGGGCCACGCGCGTGCCTCCGATCGCGGCCGTCCGGGAAGGATCGGTGCTGCCGCCGTCGCGGCTCGCACGCTTCGGGCCGGCCGTCGCCCTGGCCGTCTGCGCCGTCGCGCTCGTGCTCATCTGCGTCGGCGCGTTCGTCTCGGCCGTCCCCACCGGCCCGCGCCTGCTCGTGCTCGGCATCGGGGTGCTCCTGCTCTTCGTCGGCGTGGCGATGGTCGCGCCGAGCATCGCGCGGCCGCTCGCGCGGGTGCTCGGCTGGCCGGCGACCCGGATCGGCGGCGCCGCGGGGGAGCTCGCGCGCCGAAACGCGATGCGAAACCCCGCCCGCACCGCCTCGACCGCGGCGGCGCTCATGATCGGCCTCGCGCTCGTGACCGCCTTCGCCGTGCTCGCGCAGGGGCTCAAGCAGTCGATCATCGGATCGGTCAAGGACGAGTTCCGCGGCAACTACGTCCTCACCTCCGAGAACGGGTTCACTCCCACGTCGGTCGCCTCGACGAACGCACTGCAACGGGCGCGGATCGCGACGGTCGTCGCCGGCGAGCGGTCGGGCGAGGCGCGCGTCTTCGGCCAGACGATCAGCGTGGCCGGGCTCGACCCGGGGCTCTCCCAGCTCCTGGCGCTCAAGTGGAAGCAGGGCACGAACGCCGCGATGGCGTCGCTCGGCGCCGGCGGCGTGATCGTCGACAAGGACTTCGCGAAGAGCCATCATCTCGCCGTCGGCGCGCGCATCCAGATGGAGACGCCCTCCGGCCACACGATCGGACTGCGGGTGAACGGCATCTATGCCCCGCCGCAGGCCGAGAACCCGCTCGGGACGATCTCGATCTCGTCGCGCACCTTCGACACGCTCTACCCGAATCCCGAGAACGTCTTCACCCTGATCGCGACCCCGGGCGGCGTAACCGCGCACAACACCGCCGCCCTGAACCGTGTGCTGGCCCGCTTCCCCGACGCGAAGCTCCAGTCCGAGCAGCAGTTCATCAGCTCGCAGCAGGCCTCGATCCAGAGCGAGCTCAACCTGCTCTACATCCTGCTCGCGCTCTCGATCGTCGTCAGCCTGTTCGGGATCGTGAACACGCTCGTGCTCACCGTCTTCGAGCGCACCCGCGAGCTCGGGCTGCTGCGCGCCGTCGGCATGACCCGCCGCCAGACCCGGCGCATGATCCGCCACGAGGCCGTGATCACCGCGCTCCTCGGCGCCAGCCTCGGCATCCCCGTCGGCATCGGGCTCGCGGCGCTGCTCGACCGCGCCCTCGGCAACATTCCCTTCGCGGTGCCGATCGGCACGATCGTCGAGTTCGTCATCGCCGCCATCGTCGTCGGGCTGATCGCGGCGATCTTCCCCGCCCGGCGCGCGTCGCGGCTGAACGTCCTGAACGCGCTCCAGTACGAGTAGCGGTCATCCGTCCGCGTCCCGGCGGCACCGCGCGGGTGCCGCCGGGACGCGGCGCGTGACGGCTAGCGGCAGGCGAACTTGCCGACTGCGCGCGTCACCTGTGCGGCGGTCGGGCGGTTCTTGATGACCGAGTGCCCGCTGCCGCCGTGCAGGAACGGGCCCAGCGCCGCACCCGCCTCGGAGACGCACTTGAACAGCGCCGGCTCGAGGCACAGGTCGTTGGGCAGCGGCTTGCCGAGGATGTCGCGGGCGAGCACGCGATGCTCGGCCTCGACGCCGAGGATCCGCGCCGCCAGGTTGGCGAGCGCCGGCTGGTTCAGCTCGGCGAAGCGCGTCACGGCCGCGCCGTAGGCGCTGATGAACGCACGCTCGAGGGCGACGACGACCGTCGCGAACTCCTCCGCGCTTGCGAACATGCCCTTCGGGTAGTGGTACTTCTCGGGCGGCACGGCGGCGCCCGCGCCGATCAGCGTGTGCAGATGGTGGTGCTCTTCCGAGAGCGCGCCACGCAGGTAGGGCTTCTGGTCGCTCAGCTCGTTGAACACGCTGGGCGAGCGGATTCCGTGGAAGTACGTCGTCACCGCGAGGCCCTCGGCGACGGCGGCGGTGTCGATGATGTTCTGGACGGTGTCCGAGCAGGTGGCCGCGCGTGCGGTCGCCGTCGAGAGCATGCCCAGCGCACCCGCTCCGGCTGCGACGGCGCCGGCCCTCGCGATCAGATCCTTGCGAGACAGGCCCACGCTCTGGATCGGGGGATTCGAGTCGGTCATGGGACCCCTTCGGTTGACAACATCGTCGGGGCATGGTTCGACGGGACGAGGAGTCCGGTTCTCGTGTCATGTGCCACGTGGGGCGTCGAGTGGCCACCGGCTAGCCTCCGGCGCGATGCTCGAATCCGGTGACCGCGTGCCCGACGTGACGGTGTTCGCAATCGACACGACCCCGGTGAACCTCGCCGCCCTGGCGGCCGACGGCGCCTACCTGCTCGCCTTCTACCCGTTCGACTGGACCGAGACGTGAAGCTCCGAGCTGCAGCTCCTGCGTGACAGGAGCCACGAGTTCCTGGCGCTGGATGTGGCCGTCCTCGCCGTCTCGCGCGACAGCCCGTTCTCGCACAGAAGCTACAGCGAGAGCCTGTACCTGACGATCCCGCTGCTCTCGGACTGGACCGGGGACGCCACCCGCGGGTTCGGCGTCGCCCAGACGCTGGCGGGCCTGCCCGAGGTGCCGATGCGAACCTGCTTCCTGATCGGCGGCGACGGTGTCGTCCACGGCGCCTGGCGCTACGCCGACGATGAGCTGCCCGACGTCGACGTGCTGCTCACCGCCGCCCGCGCGGCTCAGGGCGCCGGCTGATCGCCGACGTAGGCGAGGGCGGTCTCTTCGGCCGTCTCGGGGTGGATGTAGCGGCCGCCGCGCAGGAGCGAGGCGAACGCTCCGAGCAGCGAGAGCGCCGCGGCGACGCTGAAGACCACGACGAGCCCCTGGTGGAACGGGGCGGCGATCAGGTGGGGGAAGAACTCGCGGCTCGTCAGCGTGTGCCGGTTCGCCGCCGGCAGCCTGCCGAGGGTGCCGGTCGGCGCCAGCAGATGCTGCACCGGGTTCTCGCCGAGCACGGCGGCGAAGAGCGACGACACGGGCGGCAGCGAGGCGACGTGGTGGGCGACGGCGTGGGGGACGCCCTGGCGTTCGAGGCCGTTCGTGAGCGCGCCCGGAAGCGCGCTTGCAAGGCCGGCGATCATGAGCGAGAAGAAGACGCCGATCGAGACGGCGGTGCCGGTGTTCTGGAACGTCGAGCGCATGCCGGACGCGGCGCCGCGCTGTCGCGCCGGCACGCTGCTCATGATCGATGCCGAGTTGGGGGCGCTGAACATGCCCACCCCGATCCCGTTTGCGAGGATCAGCAGGGCGAACGCCCAGTACGAGAAGTCGACGGGCAGCAGCATCAGCCCGACGAAGCTCGCCCCGAACACGAGCATCCCGGCGGTCGCGAAGCCGCGGGCGCCGAACTGGTCGGAGAGGTAGCCGGACAGCGGCCCCGACACCAGGAACGCCGCCGTCAGCGGCAGCAGGTAGATCCCGGCCCAGAGCGGGGTCTCGGTGAAGGCGTATCCGTGCAGCGGCAGCCAGATGCCCTGCAGCCAGATGATGAGCATGAACTGGAGGCCGCCGCGGGCCGCCGACGCGACGAGGCCGGCGATGTTGCCGGCGGCGAACGCGCGGATGCGGAAGAGCGTGAGCTGGAACATGGGCTCGGCCACACGGGTCTCGATCAACCCGAACACGACCAGGAGCAGCGCGCCGCCGGCGAGCCCGGCGATGACGGCAGGGTTCGTCCAGCCCATCGTGTCGCCGCCGTAGGGCTGGATGCCGGCGGTGATCGCGATCAGCACCGCGCCGAGGCCAACGGCGAAGGTGAAGTTTCCCCACCAGTCGATGCGGGCCGGATGCCGCTCGCCCGAGTCGCGCAGCTTCCGGTACGCCCACACCGTCCCGAACACGCCGACGGGCACGTTCACCCAGAACACCGCCCGCCAGTCGAGGGCCGCCAGCAGGCCGCCCGCGATCAGGCCGACGAACTGCCCCGCGATCGCCGCGATCTGGTTGATTCCGAGCGCCAGGCCGCGCTGGTCGCGCGGGAACGCGTCGGTCAGGATCGCAGCGGAGTTGGCGGTCAGCATCGAGCCGCCGATCGCCTGCAGCACGCGCCAGCCGATCAGCCAATCCGCCCCGTGCCCGCCCTGGAACGGGTCGAACGAGAGCAGCACCGACGCCCCCGCGAAGACGGCGAAGCCGGCGTTGTAGATCCGCACCCGGCCATACATGTCGCCCATGCGCCCGAGCGTGACGACGAGCACGGCCTGGACGAGGCGGTAGCCCATGATCATCCACAGCAGATAGGTGATGTTGCCCGGCGCGAGCGGATCCAGGTGGATGCCGCGGAAGATCGCGGGCAGGGCGATGATGACGATCGACCCGTCGAGCGCCGACATGAACACGGCCATGGTCGTGTTCGAGAGCGCCACCCACTTGTAGCGGTCGCCCGCCGGCATCAGATGGTCTGCGCCAGGCGCTCGAGCAGCGGTGCGGCCGCCCGCAGCTGGTCGAGCTCCGCGGGCGTGAACCCGCTCGCGAGCGCCTGGGCGAGCTGCTCGGTGCGTGCGTTTCGGCGGTCGCGCAGGAGGCGGCGACCCGTGTCGGTGAGCGACATGACGACGCGGCGGCCGTCAGTTGCGTCGGCGCCGCGGGCGACGAGCCCGCGCGCCTCGAGGGCGGCGACGGTCGCGCCCATCGACTGGGGGCTGATCTGCTCGAGCCGCGCCAGTGCGCTCGGCGTCTGCGGGCCGCCGCGGTCGAGGCGGGCGAGCACTGCGGTCTCGGGGAGCGTCGGCTCACCCTCGGTGTGCGGCTGTCGCAGCCGCCGCAGCAGCAGGCCGATGCTCACCCGGATCGCCGCTGCGAGCTCGGTCTGGTCGGGCCGCTCCGGCATGTGATAAGCCTAGACTGATAAGTCCAGACTTGCAAGTTGCCGGGTTGCCGCATCCGTGCATGCGGGTACCCTGGAGACGTGGGAGGCCGGGAGGTACAGCGATGGGGGTGGTGCGCGCGCGGGCTCGTTCGCGCGGCATGCCTTGCGGCCGTCGCGCTGGTGGGAGTCTCGGCGGGCGCCGTCGTGCCGCCGCCGGCCGACGCGGCCACTCCATGCGGCCCGAGCAAGACGATCCCGCGCTACACCCACATCGTCGTGATCGCCTTCGAGAACACGTCGTACCAGTCCGTCCTC